>JACCVY010000137.1 GCA_013697915.1 Blastocatellia bacterium
TTTCGTTCAATCCAAATTCTTATTTACTGAGGAGAAAAATGAGTACCCCTAAACCACTTATCGTCCGAGTTTGTTTGCTCGCCTTGCTAGTCCTTGCGATGGCGAGTGCCGCTTTTGCTCAATCGCAAGCGACCACCGGAAACATAGAAGGGCGCGTCCTTGATCCGAAGGAGGCGGCGGTTCCGGGTGCGACCGTAACGGCAACAAATCAACTGACGGGACTGGAAAAGTCCGCGACCACCAGCGACGAGGGTACGTTCGCCATCTCTTTTCTGCCGCCAGGTCCATATACTGTACGCGCCAATGCCGGCGGCTTTGCGCAAGCGGAAGTGAAGGACCTGACTGTAACGGTGGGCAGCAAGACTCCCCTTGACGTAACTCTTTCCGTCGAGGGCGCCAGCGGCACGGTAACAGTTTCCGGCGAGGCTCCGGTGATTGAAACTACGCAGAGTTCCGTGTCGACAACCGTAAATGCACGGGCCATTGAAAATCTTCCCGTTAATGGCCGCAACTATCTCGACTTTGCCACCCTGACACCGGGCGTCATCCGCGACCAGAATCGTGAAGGCGATCTGTCCGTCGGCGGACAAAAGGGAACGTTGAACAGCTTGCAAGTTGACGGAGTGGACAACAACAACACGTTCTTTGGCCAGGCGTTTGGTCGCACTGGTGTGCGTCCGCCTTATCAATTCTCAGAAGAATCGGTTCAGGAATTTCAGGTTAATCAAAATGGCTTCTCGGCGGAATTCGGCCGCGCGGGGGGGGCGGTTATCAACGTTGTAACCAAATCAGGCACTAATGAATTTCATGGAGGCGCCTTTGAGTTCTTCCGCGATGAGTCCCTCAATGCACAGACACCGCAGTTGAAGGCTTCCCAGTTCCAGCGGGGATTGCCAAACAAACGTCCGCCACTTCAAATCAATCAGTTTGGTGGACGCATCGGCGGACCGATTGTCAAAAACAAAGCCTTCTTCTTCTTTACCTACGACGGCCAGCGTCAGCAGTTGCCCAACTTTCTTGATCCAGTCGGCTTCTTTACCCAGCCGGCGAACATACAAGCTGCGTTGTTGCCCAAAATGGGGACTTATCAGATCGGTCGAAAGCAAGATGTCTTTATGGTCAAAGGAGACGTCGCGATTAACGACAAGCACCAGTTATCGCTACGCTTCAATCAACAGAACTTCACCGGAAAGAACAACGAGTTTACAGGAACGGGGGGCACACTCGAACATTCGGGGGATACCGTTGCCAAGACAACAACTTTCTCGGGTTCCCTGATCAGCACGCTCACGAATACCACGGTTAACGAGTTTCGATTCCAAGTGGCGAAGGATCGCGAACCCGGACTCGCGAATAGTAGCGATCCGGAGGCGTCAATCAATGCCGGCGCTTTATTGATCGGCAGGAATAATTTCAGTCCGCGCGAAACAACTATCAAACGGGCTCAATTCATCGACAATATTTCTTTTACCATGGGCCGTCACAGTTTCAAGACCGGATTCGATCTGAATATCGATCATATCTTTAATTTCTTTCCCGGCCTCTTTAGCGGGGTGTATACGTTTCCAACCTACGCGTCCTTTGTTAATAGCGCGCCTAGCCAATTTGCGCAAAATTTTGCCGGCGCAAATACGACTGGCGCGACTACGAAGCCAAACAGCAAAGATTTTGCAGTGTTCTTCCAGGATGATATTCGCGCTACTCCCAAGCTAACGCTGAATCTTGGCTTGCGTTATGACCGGCAATTTATGGCACCGCCACCCGTGCAGAATCCAAATGCGGCTTTGTTAGCCGCCGGTTATGACACCAGCCGCCAACCGAATGACAGCAACAACTTTGGGCCCCGCGCCGGTTTCAGTTATGCATGGAGTGATAAAACAGTCGTTCGCGGCGGTTACGGGATTTTCTACGGTCGCACAACGGCGATTATGTTGGGCACGACGCACTCGAACAACGGCATCAATATTTTAGGTGTGACGCTTAACTGCACCGCCGTTCCAAATCCTTGTCCCACATATCCAAACATTCTGACGGCGCCGCCCGCGGGAACAGGCAACATTCCCAACCTGGATCTGTTTGTAAAAGATTACCAGAACCCGTACGTGCAGCAGGGAAGGTTAGGCGTTGAACATGAGTTTACAAAGAACATGGCGGTATCGGTGACCTACCTTTATTTCCACGGCGTTCACCTGTCGCGTACACGCGACGTGAACCTGTTTGCGCCGGTTCCGACAATCGCGGTCGATCCGGTGTCAGGTCAGACGTTCACCATCCAACGTTTTCCCGGCGCGACGTTTACTTCGACCGCTCCGATTCGACCGTTCCCCCAATTCGCCCGCATTAGCTTGTTTGAGGACACCGGCAACTCTCGTTACAACGGTCTGGCAGTGACGGCCAGACGCAGGTTCTCGCCTACGCACATGATTCCGGGCTTCCAGGGCAGCGGCTCTCAATTCCTGGCCTCCTATACGCTGTCCAAAGCTGAAGACGATAAGCCGGATTCAACGGCAGTAGTGCCGGGCGGCGGCGATGATTCCAAGATCGCGCAAAACTCTTTTGATCTGCGTGATGAGTGGGGTTATGCCGATTCCGATCAACGCCATCGCTTGGTGATTAGTTCAGTGCTCGAGCTCGGTCGAGTGAAATCTGAAAACAAGCTCCTGCGCGTTCTTTTCAACGATTACACACTGTCCGGCATAAATCAGTTGCAGTCGGGATTTGCATACTCAGCCCAATTCCAAACCGACATCAATCGCGACGGCAACTCGCGAAACGATCGCGTTCCCGGTTTTAAACGAAACAGTTTCCGCACAGGGGCTGTTTATCAAACTGATGCGCGCATAACCCGGACTATTCGCACTAGTGAAACGACCAAGCTGCGCTTGATTCTCGAGGGCTTTAACATTTTTAATCGAGCCAACACCGGCCTCGCGCCGGGCGGTAGTTACTTCTCGTTTGTTAACCTCAATCAGTATTCGGCGTTTTCCGCGAATGCGGCGACGAATTCCTTGTCGCTAACACGCACCAGGGGAGCGGCGACTTTTGGTTTCCCGCGCGCAATTAACACGCCGCGGCAACTGCAACTCGCGATCAAGTTCGATTTCTAAACCTGTAGCGGAAAGAATTAGCCCGCAAGAAAACCTGGCGGCACAAAACTACGGGCAGCCAATTCATTAGTTGGCTGCCCGTAGTTTTTTGGCGAGGGCTGTATATCTGAATCGGCGCGGTTCAAAATATATTGCTGGCCATGCGATTTCGCTTAGGTTGTTCGAAAGCATGGCCTTTTTGGGTTTGAAGAATGGATTGTTCCAATGGAAGGGGTGCGGGCTTCTTCTTTCTTCCGGGTCTGCGTTGGAGATTTAGTTGGCTGGGAGGCAGGGACTCGAACCCCGATAGCCAGATTCAGAGTCTGGTGTCCTACCATTGGACGACCTCCCAGCAGGAGGAATTTCAATGTAAGTGCAGCCCCTTTTCTTTGTCAAACACGCCGAACCGTGAACCGTGAACCGGAAACAGTGAACTGCGAACCGGTGAACCGGAAACCGGGAACAGTGAACCGTGAACTATAAACTGCGGATGAATATCAAAAAACTTAGGAATTAACCGCGCTCCTCCTAGCGGCCAACAGAGAGCGTCTGTAGTAACCGTCGTCGACTGCTTGCTGTTCACAGTTCACGGTTTCCGGTTTACGATTTACTGTTTACTAATAATGCTTGTCGTTGCACAATGCATCCGCAACACCCCCTCTCCTGGGTTTGGGCGAACGCAGCCATCACCTCCCACATTTGGATCTAATTCTTTTGGGACGGGAGTACTATGACTGAACCAGACGAGCAAAGCCCTGCAAGTGTCTCGGCCGTGGAGCTGAATGCTCTGATCGCGGATTACGAAGCGAAGTTGGACGAGGCGGCTGAACTAATCACGCGCGTGCGTCATGAAATCAACAACCCGCTAACCGGCGTATTGGGTCAGGCCCAGTTGCTGCTGCGGGAAGAACTCAGCGAGCGGGCGCGCAAACGTGCTGAGACGATCGAGGAGCTGGCTATCCGCTTAGGCGATATCGTGGCCCAACTGCGACAAGTCCAAAGGCCGCCAAAAAAGTCCCATCCCTAATCAGATCATTTCGGTGAATTAGCCGAAGTGGCAGCTCGAATTCCAGGCGAGTTCGCTTCAACAAAAAGTGTGTAGCGTTTGCCGGCTGGAATGTAGGCGTTTTCGCCGCGCTTGAATCCGTGCAACAGCGCCACCGGAGCAATCAAAGGCATCAGCGCGCCGGTAATGATCATCGCCGTCGCCACCTTGGCACCCTTGCTGTCGCCTCGCAAACGCACTGAAGTTGCTCTGACGGGAACTTGAGATCCATCCGCCGCGGTTACTGTCTGCATGGTCCAAACGAAAAGCCCAGCCTTGCCCCAGTGCCCGCCTCGCTTCGATTTCTCAATGAGTCCGGTCGCGGTCGCGCCTTGCTCGATGACCGTCACCCCGGCAATCTTCACAGCGTCCACCACCCGGAAACTGATTTTGTCCTCAGGCTTGAAATCCATCGAACTCAAGGTGTAGGGCGCCTCGATTTCAACCGGGGTGCCGTCCGGTATTTTAAGTGACGAAGATTTAGCTTGAGCGGGCGATTGCGGCTCGCGTGATTGCGACGGTTGGATGGTTTCTATTGCTTTGGTTGGGGGAGCGGGCGACTGCGCCAACAGCCTGGAGTTGAATGTAAATAGGGCCAATAA
>JACCVY010000140.1 GCA_013697915.1 Blastocatellia bacterium
CTACATCTCAAATTCAATGACGTCACCAACTTTCACTGACATCCTGCATGCTAAGCAAACACTGGCGCGCTATCTGCCGCGGACCGCGCTGGGCCACTATCCGGCGCTCGACAGACTCAGTGGTGCGCGCATCCTCGTCAAACATGAGAACCAACAACTGACCGGCGCATTCAAGGTCCGCGGCGGTATCAATCTGATCTCGCAGCTCTCGGCCGAGGAACGCGAACGCGGGGTCATTACGGCATCCACCGGCAATCACGGACAATCGGTTGCTTACGCGGCCAGCCTCTTTGGCGTCCGCGCGATTGTCGTCGCGCCGGAGAAGTCGAATCCGTTGAAAGTCGCCGCAATGCGCGACTTCGGCGCGGAAGTGCTCTTCCATGGCGCGGATTTCGATACCGCGCGCGAACACTGCGAGGTGCTGGCAGAGCGCGAACAGCTGCGCTACATCCACTCGGCAAATGAGCCGCTCTTGATTGCCGGCGTCGCCACGATTGCGCTCGAAATTCTTGAAGACGCGCCGGAAGTGACCACTATGATCGTGCCGGTCGGCGGCGGCAGTGGAGCGGCTGGCGCGTGCCTGGTCGCCAAAACTCTCAACCCGCTGATCAAGGTTATCGGGGTGCAGGCCGAACGGGCGCCTGCGGCCTACAACTCATGGCGTGCGCATGAACTCCTCGAAGACAAGATGGAGACGACCGCAGAAGGTCTCGCCACGCGCGTTGCCTTCGAACTGACGCAGACTATCTTGTGGCAGCACCTTGACGACTTTGTGCTGCTGAGTGAAAACGAAATGCTTGGGGCAATAGCGCTTTACGTTGAAAAGGCACACACGCTCGCTGAAGCTGCTGGCGCGGCGTCGCTCGCCGCTGCGCTCAAGCTCCAAGACCGTCTGGCGGGTCAAACCGTCGCTCTGGTTCTGAGTGGCGGTAACATCACCATCGAGCAGTTGCGCAGCGCCCTTGCATTGCTATGATCACAGAATCAGCTCCCTATACTAGTGGCCTGAAATTATGCCACCAGCGAATGCTTCTACCGCTGGCGCAAGCGGGCAGGATCGTTTAAGATGGCGACGTTTTAACGCAGATTCTTCACCGATTCGCTGGTCCAAGAGTGTCCGTAACTTATTGGTAATAAAGGGTTTATCGCCCGCTTGGCTCAGTGGTAGAGCACTCGCTTCACACGCGAGGGGTCAGAAGTTCGAATCTTCTAGCGGGCACCAAACTTTTTTGCAAAAAAACGGGCGGCTCTGAGTCGCCCGTTTTGCTTCCTACCCCGTATTCACCACGCATGATTATGCGCAGGGTTTTTGGATCATCTCTGCAAGGTTGTCAGGTAAGGAGCAGAGAGTTTTTCTTAGAATCCTAAACCAGTGCCAGCTGCACTTTCCTTTCCATCTCGACCGCGCGCGGAAAGAGAATGTTGTTCTCGAGATGAATGTGTTGATGCAGGTCCTCTTCGAAAACTTCGAGAGCCTGATAGAGCGTCGTGTAACTAATACAGCCGTCGGCCGGCACTGCATAGTCTGAACTCAGCGATCGCAGTTCCCGCAGTAAGTCTCCGGCAGTATCGTGCTCCATCATCATCATGCGAATGGGATTGCTCACCGTGCCGAAGGGCGCGAAGGGTGCGGGCCTGTTTTGCAGTAGCGACGCCTCAAGCTCTTCGATGTAAGGGAAAAGAACGTTTTCTTCCTTGAACATGTGGGGCGTCAAATCTGCGCACAGTCGTTGGAAGATTTCGCCTATGTGGCCCAGCTCCGGATGGTTCTCGCCGTGTGCGGCGATGACTTTCGCGATCAGTAACTGCAACCTTGCCATCTCACTCTTTGTATAGACGTGATGTTTGGCCAGTATGTGGCCAATCAAGTCGGTCAACGTCAGCTGCTGAAAATCGAGCGCGCCCTTTTGCGGTGCGTAAGATTCTGCGGCTTCAGCAAACAGTCGCTCTAGTTCTTCAACTTCAACTCCGGCTATCGCGCAGGCATCATCGAGAGATTTATTGCCACCGCAGCAATAGTCGATTTTCATTTTTTCGAAAACCCGCGTGGCGTTCGGAATCTCCAGAGCGAGATCGCGAACTGTTTTTGTGGGATCAAGCAAAGTGGATCCAAGCAACATGTGATTATTCCTTCCGTGTTATTTCCTATGACTAATTCTCCGGTTCGTTAGCCGGCTTTAACGATGCCCACAACGATGTTCGCGGTGAGCCGTACAAAGTTTTTAAAGTGAACCCCTAAAAAACGCCTCATCCAAGAGCTGAGCAGATCAATCCACGGTGGGTTTGCCGGAACGTCCTGCCTACGCGCCACTTTGCTTACTGTCAGCTCGCGCGGCCATCTTAAGGACCACTCGGCCCTGCACCTCGCCACGCCTCAACCGGTCGAATATCGAGTTGATCTCCGTCAAGGGCTGCGTTTCGATAATGGCTTTGACTTTGCCGTCGGCGGCAAACTGTAGCGCTTCCTGCATGTCTTTGCGTGTGCCGACAATCGAACCGCGAATGGTTAGCCGCTTGAGCACTACGTCAAAGATCGAGACTGGAAATTCACCGGGCGGCAATCCGTTCAGCACGCAGGTGCCGCCGCGCCGTAACATGTTCACGCCCTGCTGAAACGCTACGGGTGATACCGCGGTAATCAAGACGCCGTGTGCGCCGCCAATAGTCTCCTGGATTTTCGCAACGGGATCTTCAGTTTTCGCGTTGACTGTTATTTCGGCTCCGAGCTCACGCGCCAGCGTTAGTTTCTCGTCGGCCACGTCGACGGCTGCGACGTGGAGGCCCATGGCCTTCGCATATTGCACGGCGAGATGGCCCAGGCCGCCGATGCCCAAGATTGCGACCCACTCTCCTGGTTTGGCGCCGGTCTCTTTAAGCCCTTTGTAGGTCGTGACACCGGCACACAGCAGCGGCGCCGCCTCGACAAAGTCGATCCCATCGGGCAGACGCGCGATGTAGGCTGCGGGCGCAAGCACGTAGGGGGCAAACCCGCCGTCAACCGAGTAGCCGGTATTTTGCTGCGCGGCGCACAGGGTTTCCCAGCCGGTAATACAATATTCACACTCGCCACACGCGCTGTGTAGCCAGGGCACTCCGACGCGATCACCCTTCTGCACGGAAGTTACGCCAGTGCCAACCGCATCAACGAAGCCGACTGCTTCGTGTCCCGGAATGAAAGGTAAGGTTGGCTTTACCGGCCAATCACCGTCGGCGGCATGTAGGTCGGTATGGCAGACTCCGCTTGCCATCACCAGAATGCGTACCTGCCCCGCTGCCGGCGTAGGTATTGGAACTTCATCAATTGTCAGCGGTTTGCCAAACTCGTGGACTACTGCGGCTGTCATTGTTTGCGACATTTTTTCCTATCCTTTGTGTTCAAGTGGAACTAACTCTGCTCGCCGCAGGTAGATTTTTAGCCTTCGGTGATTTGGTCAGTCATATGCGGGGTTAGTCTCTGCGCCTTACCGCACACAGTAAAAAGATCTCGGCACCTCACGGTTCCCCGGTCATCTGCGACATCTGTTTGTAGTGTTTCCAACGATGGGTCGCCGATGCCTGTGCCCGTAATAACAAAGCTTTCGCTGTTTCCGGATCGCTTTTTTGCAACATGCGATAACGACCTTCGGTGTAGATGTAATCCTCAAGCGGGATCTTGGGATCTTTCGAATCAAGCTGAAACGGATTCTTACCGGCGTCAGAAAGTTTGGGATCAAACCGATAGAGCGGCCAATAACCCGACTCTACGGCAAGTCTTTGCTGCGTCATCCCCTTGGCCATGTCGATGCCGTGCGCGATGCAGTGGCCGTACGAGATGATCAGCGAAGGACCCGGATAGGCTTCGGCTTCAAGAAATGCTTTCACCGTTTGCGTGTCATTAGCGCCCATCGCGATCTGCGCGACGTAGACGTTGCCGTAACCCATCGCGGTCAGCCCGAGATCTTTCTTGGCCGTAGCTTTTCCGCCGGCAGCAAACTTTGCCACCGCACCCATCGGTGTCGCTTTCGATGCCTGACCGCCGGTGTTTGAATAGACTTCCGTGTCGAGCACAAGAATGTTGACGTTCTGCCCACTCGCCAATACATGGTCCAGTCCCCCGAAGCCGATGTCATAGGCCCAGCCATCGCCACCCACGATCCAAACGCTCTTTTTCACCAGCGCGTCAGCGACGCTCAACAGATCGCGGGCTTCGGGCTCGTTGCGACCGGCCAGTTTCGCTTTCAATTCCACCACCAGTTCGCGCTGGGTGGCGAGGTCTGTTTCATTCGCTTGCGCTCCATCCAACAGAGCATTTGCTAGTTTGTCACCGATCAAATCGCGCATTCGCTCGACCAACTGTTTGGCGTAGGCATTTTGATGATCGACAGCTATGCGCATCCCAAGTCCGAACTCAGCGTTGTCCTCGAACAACGAATTGCTCCACGCCGGGCCGCGGCCTTCGCGATTAATCGTGTAGGGAGTAGTTGGTAGGTTGCCGCCGTAAATGCTGGAACAGCCGGTAGCGTTCGCGATGATTGCGCGGTCGCCAAAGAGTTGCGTCATCAATTTGATGTAAGGCGTCTCTCCGCAACCCGCGCAGGCACCGGAAAATTCGAACAGCGGTTGTAACAACTGCACATTCTTAACTGAGCCAAAGGCGAGATTGCCGTTACGTTGAATCTCAGGCAGCGACAGGAAGTACTCCCAGTTCACACGCTCGTTATCGCGCAGGGGCAACTGTGGATGCATGTTCAAAGACTTACGCGACGGATCCTTTTTGTCTGTTACTGGACAGACTTCAACGCAAAGCTTGCAGCCGGTGCAGTCTTCAACTCCCACCTGAATCGTATAAAGCTGATCGGGAAGCTCGCGCCACTTCGCCGGTATTGTCTTAAAACCTTCAGGCGCGCTTTCCAGATCGCCGGGTTGGCAAACTTTCGCGCGAATCGTTGCATGCGGACAGACCAGGATGCACTTGCCACACTCGATGCAGAGGTCAGGTTCCCAAACGGGAACTTCCTGCGCGATGTTGCGCTTTTCCCACTGTGCAGTGCCGACCGGGTAGGTGCCGTCGACCGGAAAAGCGCTGACCGGCAAACTGTCGCCGCGCCCGGCCATGATTTCAGCCGTCACCTGCTGCACAAACTTTGGGGCTTCTTTGGCAACTGCTTGATGCAAATCAACGGTACTGGTTGATTGCGCCGGAATTAAGACTTCGTGGAGATTAGCCAGCGCTGCGTCGACCGCCGCGAAGTTTTGCAGCACCACCGACTCGCCGCGTTTTCCGTAGGTCTTTCGGATCGAATCTTTGATCTGGACGATTGCCTCGTCGCGCGGGAGCACCCCGCTGAGAGCGAAGAAGCAGGTTTGCATGATTGTGTTAATGCGATTGCCGAGTTGATTAGCTTTCGCAACCGCGAAGGCGTTGATCGAGTAAACCTTAATCCTTTTAGCGATGATTACTTCCTGAACTGAGCGCGGTAGATGATCCCAAACTTCAGTCGCGTCATAAGGACTGTTAAGCAATAACGTAGCACCTGCTTCGGCTGTCTCAAGAATCTGGAAGCGATTGAGAAAATCAAACTGATGAACACCAATGAAGTTCGCGCTTTGAATCAGATAAGTGCTCTTGATCGGATCGGCGCCAAAACGCAGATGTGATACCGTCATCGCTCCTGATTTTTTTGAGTCGTAGACAAAGTAACCCTGCGCGTAGTTCGCAGTTCCTTCACCGATAATTTTGATCGAATTCTTGTTGGCGCTGACCGTACCATCAGCACCCAGACCCCAGAACATGGCGCGCACCTGGTCTTTAGGTTCAGTCCTAAAGTTGGAATCGAAAGAAAGGCTGGTGAAAGTAACATCATCCGTGATGCCGACACTGAAATGGTTCTTTGGTTCTGCTTCGCCAAGCTCATCGAAAACGGCCTTGACCATTGCGGGCGTAAACTCTTTTGAACCAAGTCCGTAGCGACCGCCAACTACGCGCGGTCTTAAGGCAAAGTCGGAAGTTGAACGGGCCGCTTCTTCAACGATAGCGGTAAGCACATCCTGGTAGAGCGGCTCGCCGGCGCTGCCGGCTTCTTTGGTCCTATCAAGTGCGGCGATTGCTCTTACCGAACGCGGCAGAGCCGCGACAAAATGCTCAACCGAAAATGGGCGGTAAAGACGAATTTTCAAGAGTCCAACTTTTTCGCCACGCGCACGCAACGCGGCGACCGTTTCTTCGACTGTCTCACTGCCGGAACCCATCATCACTATGACTCGTTCGGCATCCGGCGCGCCGACGTAATCAAACAGTCGATACTGGCGGCCGGTAAGCGTCGCAAACTTGCCCATCAATTTCTCAACAATGGCCGGCGTCTCGAGGTAGAAACAGTTGGCTCGCTCGCGTGACTGAAAGAAGACGTCGGGATTCTGGGCAGTGCCGCGCATGACCGGATGATCAGGAGTCAAAGCGCGCCGGCGATGTGCTGCCACCAAGCGATGGTCAATCATCGCCTTAATTTCCTCGTCAGAGAGCTTTTCAATCTTCATTACTTCATGCGAAGTGCGAAAACCGTCGAACACGTGCAGGAATGGAATGCGCGATTCCAATGTGCTGGCCTGAGCGATAAGGGCAAAGTCCATTACCTCCTGGACCGAGCTGGCGAACAACATGGCCCATCCAGTCGATCGCGTCGCCATCACGTCGCTGTGATCGCCAAAGATTGAAAGCGCGTGCGTCGCCAGCGCGCGCGCCGCGATGTGGAACACTGTACTGGTTTGTTCGCCGGCAATCTTGAACATGTTGGGGATCATCAAGAGCAGGCCCTGGCTCGAGGTGAAGGTTGTGGTCAGCGCTCCGGTTTGCAGGGCTCCGTGGACCGTACCTGCCGCCCCACCTTCCGACTGCATCTCGCGCACCAGCGGCGTCATGCCCCAAATGTTCTTGCGATCTTTCGCGGCCCACTCGTCGGCCGCTTCACCCATCGCGGACGATGGCGTGATCGGATAAATGGCGATCACTTCATTCGTCTTGTAGGCGATATGCGCTGCGGCTTCGTTGCCGTCAATAGTTACTGAGTTAGTAGTCATGTTGCGCGTCACTCCTCGTAAAGCCCTCTTCACGGCCGGCTACTTTGTTGACTTTGCCAAGGGCGGCACCCGTTAAAAACTAGCCGCAGGCAGCTTGCGGAAGACTACCTGCGGCTTTAAGGGGCGTATCGCGGGTGGATGTGCCCGGAACTCAACAATTCAAGCTACTACTTCCGGCTGCGCGCTTTGTGGTGCGCCGTGCACCGCGCGTGCGTACTCAATCTCTTTAATCTTCGTTCGCATCCACTGTTTCAGTGTCGCTTCCAGGTGCGCCTGATTATCCTGAGCTTCAAGATCCTCAATCGTCTCGCCTGCCTCATTCAAAGGAATATAGTGACAGGGAATGTCTTCCGCTTGATGCTTTTCATCGACGAAGTCTGTCAAATGACATTCGCTGCAAGGGTGCGCACGATACGGATAACCATAGTTAATGCAGGTCAGGGAGTCCTGAAAGGCCGATCTTGGTAACCACGGCGTACGGACCGAACGCCCATAACCGCCTTGCTCGATGAAAGCCAATTCTTCCTTAAGCAGTTCGAGAATGTCTCGGTCATCTTTTGTCATGGTGTCTTCCTCCCAGGTCTCCCTGACTTGCAATTCTGAGCAGCAAGCCGCTGCTCATTCGCTCGAGCCTGGAGTTCCTGTGCTGGTGAAGAAGCAACGCGCATGCCGCTCGCAAACACAAGCTGGGTTAGGAAAGCCGTGAAGCGCACTTAACTTTTGTGGAAAGTTCCTCAGCAGATAGCGCGAAAACTCCCAAAGGAAGGGTATCGACGGGCAATAAAATCTTCAGATTCATCTTGTTTATAAATCGGCACACCATTTGCTAAACGGAGCGCGGCGGGCAACCAAACGAAAGGACGCTGCTATATCGGACGAGGTCGCGGGTGGGCGCTTGCAGCACTTTCAGGAAATCCTATGTGTGTTAGAGCACATACAACCGCCTCGGGTAGTTTTATGTTATCTGGAAAATTTATTGACACAGACAAAAGGGGCATTGGAATAATTGGCGCATAAAATCGCTGCCATCTCAAACGCAGTCCCTAGTTGTCTGCACAAAACGCGTTCCTTTTCTCAAGAAACCAGTTAGGCATTCAGCCTTGTTAAGGAGGCTCGAGTTGGATCTGACCAAAGCGATGAAAACGTTACTCATCTGTGGGTCGGTTTTGGGCATCGTCTTATGGCTGGCTGCGGGCAAGAGTTCGCAAGCCTTTGGTCCCGGCGGCAATTCCCTGCCGGTGACTGCTCAGCCGGAAGATAATGGTTACGTCGGCGCTGACGCGTGCAAAGACTGCCACGAAGATCAGTTCAAAAATTACTCCCATACATCACACGCCAAACTCGCGGGCATCAGCTCATGGAAAAACAAAGTGACTGGCTGCGAATCCTGTCACGGCCCGGGTAAGGCACATGCCGCCGAAGGTGATCCGGCAAAAATCATTTCCTTTAAGAACAAGCCCTCGAAAGAAATTTCAGAGACTTGCCTGACGTGTCATGCGGGCAAGGAAGAGCACAACAACTTCCGCCGCGGCGAGCACTGGCGCAACGACGTCGGTTGTACCGAGTGTCACTCGCCACACCAGGGTGATGTGGGAAAGAATTTGGCCAGCTCAAATGTATTTGTGAGCCGTGCAAATGCGGAGAAGCCCGGCTTCTCAACACTGAAAATTCTGAAATCAAGTGAGCCGCAACTCTGCCTGGGCTGTCATAGCGAAGTTAAGCCGGCATTTAATGCGCCCTTCCATCACAAGGTCCTCGAAGGCGTCATGAAGTGCAGCGATTGTCACAATCCGCATGGCGGTTTCGAACTTAAGCAAACCAGACTGGCGACGGGCGGTGATGCGACCTGCATCAAGTGTCACGCGGACAAGCAGGGCCCATTCATTTACGAACACGCTCCCGTGAAGACCGAAGGTTGCGTGGCCTGTCACACTCCGCATGGTTCGTCTAACCCACGCCTGTTGCGATACAGCGCAGTCAACCAGCTTTGTCTGACTTGCCACAGCGTGGCGCATGACGTTGGCGCGATTGAACCAGCAGGCCCACAACACAACCAGAACGCGCAGTACGGGAACTGTACGGCTTGCCATGTGAAGATTCACGGATCGCGCACCAGTCCCGTCTTCTTCAGATGAGTTGCGCTTCAAAGTTAGGTGGGGCCAGGCACGGCCCCACCATAAACCTGCAATCGAAAGTTGATCGCGAGGATGGACAACATGAAAAGTAGTGTTAAGAAAGTGCCACAAGTTTTACCTGGAGTGGCATTGAGTCTATTGCTTTTTGCCGCAGTCGCAATAGCACAGACACCGTCGCCATCGCCGAGCCCAAAAAAGGCCGCCGAGACTGTTCCGACCAGTACAAATACTGGCGAGGATGCTGGCGATTACACAGTGGTTGGGAGTTTGGAACTTGGTTATCGCGGTTTGCGCGTCAATGGGGACCATAACAAATACCAGAGCGATTTGAACTACAAAGCGGGACCGCGCGTTTTTGATTCCAGCCTGCTGCTGAAAGCAAAAGATGGCAAGGGAGCTTTCCTTGATTCCCTGCTCATCACTGCGACCGGTTGGGGCCAGGATCCTTATAGCCACGCCAGAGTCAGCGCTGAGAATTCAAAGTGGTTTAGATTTGACGCGAATTACCGGCGCTTCAAATATTTTAGGTTTGTAAACAACCTGGCGAATCCGAACTGGGTGTTTTCGCCGGCGACTTTCAGCGTTGCCCCAAATCCGATCACTGGTGAGCACGGCTACAACACAAACACGAAGATGGGTGATTTCGATCTCACCTTGCTTCCCAAAAACAGAACCATCAGATTCAACATCGGTTTCTCGCCCGAAAGATACTATGGGCCAGCCTTCAGCAACTATCACTTCGGCGGCAACGAGTTTAATTTTCTCTCAAATCTTCGCTCGCGGGCTAATGACTTTCGGGTGGGCGCCGACGGCACAGTGGGACCGCTCGATTTTTCGTTCCTGCAGGGCTTCCGTCGTTTTCGCGACGACAGTTCTGTCAGCCTGGGAACAACCCCCGGCGTCAACTTAAACCCCGCGGCAGCGTTCTTGACGAGTTTCCAGCGCGACGAGCCGACTCGTGGTAGCGTTAACTACACCCGTTTTAGTCTCCACACGATGGTGGCGAAGAAGCTGGATATCACCGGCCGCATCGTCTACAGCAAGGCAACTTCCAACTTTTCCTTCGTCGAAAATTCGACCGGCAGAAATCTGAACCCAAGAATTACCGGATTTCCTCCCGGTCCCCTTCCCGGTACGCCAAACATTCTTAACCTGGCTCAGTACAACATCACCGGCAGTGCGAAGCGCCCCAACACGCTTGGAGATATTGGTCTAACTTATCTGGCAACGGATAAACTGCGAATCTCAGATACGTTTCGCGTCGAAGACTTCACCATCGATGGCAAGGCGCTCTTTAATGACTTTTTCTCAGTAACGCGAGGGGCCGGGCCGACCTTGAGAACTGACACAATAAGCTTCACCAATTTACCGGCCAACAGGATCATCAAGTACCGCAAGTATCAGAACACTATCGAGGGTGACTACCAGTTCAATAACCATTACTCTCTGCACTTCGGCTACCGCTACGCAAGCCGGCGCACCGAGCATCTCCTCACGGGATTTGCGCTCAATACCAATGCCCCGGCGGCGGTTGAGCCCGAAGACGAAATCAGCACCAATAATACGAACGTGTTTTTCGGCGGCTTCAAAGCACGTCCAATGAATAATTGGACCATCTACTTCGACGCTGAGCATGGCACCGCCGACAACTTCTTCACGCGTATCGGCAATTACAACTATACGAATATCAGAGCGAAGAGCAGATATTCACCGAGCAAGAATCTCTCTTTCAACGCCTCAGTTATTACGAGAAACAACGCGAATCCTTCCGAGATCGCAGGCGTTTCGTTAACTGACTTCGGGGTGGATGTGAAATCGCGGCTATTCACGGCGTCCGTTGACTGGACTGCGAATTCCAAACTCGCATTTAGCGGCGGCTACAATTACAACTGGGTGAACAGCGACGCTGTCATTGACTACTTCTACAACAGCGTACGGCATCCGCTCGGCCATAGCCTATACTTCGTGAGAAACAATTTCTTCTATATTGATGCGACCGCGGTGCTGATTCCGCGCGTAACTCTTTACGCGTCGTATCGCATTAATCAGGACGACGGCCAGGGCAACCGGCTTGCCGATCCAACCGGCACGCCCGGAACTTTAGTCACATCCTATCCCATGAGTTATCAGACGCCTGAAGCGCGGCTGGCAATAAAACTCAACCGGCGTTTGGATTGGAACCTGGGCTATCAGTATTACAACTATAACGAAAGCGCGCTGGTTGGACCGCGACCGCAGAACTACCACGCGCATATGCCGTACACATCTTTGCGAGTGTACTTTGGTCGCAGGGAGTAGTTCAGCGCAGTTTCAGCGAGAGTTGTGAGTGTCGTGGTATTTAGGCGGCCACCGCTCAAAAGCGTTTCGAAGTTTTACCCAAACGAGGTGGAGGGGCACGGCATCCCGTGCCCCTCCGGATTAATCACGGCTCGGTGTGACATCACTTCCTGGAGGTGATCATTGGGAAACAAACTCTGGGACAGATCGATCAATCCAGAACCCGCTGCACAATCAAGCAGCCGACGACATTTTCTCGATTACGTGCTCGGTACCAGCGCCTTCGCGACCCTCGGCGCGATCCTGTATCCCGTCTTCAAGTTCATGCAACCTCCCCAGATTATTGAATCGGCTGAGAACTCAGTGGTGGCGGCGAAGCTCAGCGAGGTCCCGGTCAACACCGGGAAAATTTTTAAGTTCGGTAACAAACCCGGCATTCTGGTTCATACCGCGACCGGAGAATTCAAAGCGCTTTCGGCTGTTTGTACGCACCTCGAATGTATTGTTCAGTATCGGCCTGACACAAAGCAGATTTGGTGTGCTTGTCACAACGGGCAATACAACCTGAGCGGAAAAAATATCGGTGGGCCGCCGCCGCGTCCCCTGGAAGAGTTCCAGGTCAACACGCGCGGCGATGACATTGTTGTGACCAGATCTTGAACCATCCGTGAGGCTACAATCCATATCAGCCTGGCTTGATGAGCGCTTGTCTATCAGCACGCTCGCGGCCATGGCCAAAAAGAAGGAAGTTCCGCTTCATCGCCATTCGATCTGGTACTACTTCGGCGGCATGACGCTCTTCCTCTTCACCGTCCAGGTAGCCACCGGAATCCTGCTGCTGCTCTATTACCGTCCCAGCTCGGAGAATGCATTCGAGAGCGTCCAATTCATTATCACTGAAGTAAAGTTCGGCTGGCTGATTCGATCAATTCATAGCTGGTCGGCAAACCTGATGATTGCGACGCTGTTCATTCACCTGTTCAGCGTCTTTTTCCTGCGCGCGTATTACCCACCCCGCGAAATCACCTGGCTGAGCGGTGTGTTCCTGCTCTTCATCGTCATCTGTTTCGGATTCAGCGGGTATCTGCTGCCCTGGAACAAGCTGGCGTTTTTTGCCACGAAAGTCGGCACAGAAATAGCGGGAGTGATTCC
>JACCVY010000176.1 GCA_013697915.1 Blastocatellia bacterium
GCCGTCAACGATCTCGCGGAAACCTCTGATCGTGTCCTCGAGCTTAACGTACTTCCCTTCCAGTCCGGTGAACTGCGCGGCAACGAAGAACGGCTGCGAGAAGAAACGCTGCACCCGGCGGGCGCGCGACACAATCAGTTTGTCTTCGTCAGATAATTCATCGAGTCCCAGAATGGCAATGATGTCCTGCAAATCTTTGTAACGTTGCAGCACTCGCTTCACATCCTGCGCGGTGGCGTAATGTTCGGCGCCGATGATGCGCGGATCGAGAATGCGCGAAGAAGAACTCAGCGGATCAACCGCCGGATAAATTCCCAACTCCACAATTTGTCGTGACAACGCGGTTACCGCGTCAAGGTGAGCAAACGTAGTCGCCGGCGCGGGGTCGGTGTAATCGTCCGCAGGAACATAAACGGCCTGAATCGAAGTGATCGATCCGGTCTTGGTTGAGGTGATGCGTTCCTGCATCTCGCCCATTTCCGACGCCAGATTCGGCTGATAACCCACCGCCGATGGCATGCGTCCAAGCAGCGCCGACACTTCGGAACCGGCTTGCGTAAAGCGAAAGATGTTGTCGATGAAGAGCAACACATCCATGCCCTTGTCACGAAAATATTCAGCCACCGTCAGGCCGGAGAGCGCCACGCGCAAACGAGCGCCCGGCGGTTCGGTCATCTGACCGTAGATCAGGGCTACCTTGGATTGTCCAATTGCGTTCATGTCCACCTTCGTCATGTCAAACTCGCCGGTATCATGAAAATGCTTGTTAAAGGCGTCGCCAAACTGAATGACCTGCGACTCCACCATTTCGCGCAGCAGATCGTTTCCTTCGCGAGTTCTTTCACCCACTCCAGCGAACACCGAAAAGCCGGAACGTGCTTTCGCGATGTTATTGATCAATTCCATCACGATAACGGTCTTGCCCACGCCCGCGCCGCCGAACAAACCAATCTTGCCGCCGCGCACAAACGGTTGAATCAGATCGATGACCTTGATGCCCGTCTCAAACATCTGCAACTCAGTTGACTGCTCTTCAAATGTGGGCGCGTGACGATGAATGGGATACCGTTCGGTGTATTTGACGTCGCCGAGATTGTCAACGGGGTCGCCGATAACGTTGAGGATACGGCCCAGAGTTCCTTCGCCCACCGGCATGGTGATTGGGCCGCCGGTGTCGATGGCCTTCATGCCGCGCACCATGCCGTCGGTGGGCAACATCGAAACTGTACGCACGCGTCCTTCGCCAAGATGCTGTTGCACTTCGGCAACTACATCGATTGGGGTTGGCACATCAAACCCTTCGGAAACAATTCGCAGCGCCTGGTAAATAGGCGGCAGATGTTTTGCCGGAAACTCTACGTCAACCACCGGACCGATAATCTGAACGACGCGGCCGGCCGATTGTCCCTCTCCAATAGCGTTTGCGCTGGACGTAGCCATACTTTATTTCGACTCCTCTTTCATAGCCTGTAACGGCAGAAAAACTGGCAGGTTTAAAAGCCAGTCAAGATACCACAGGGCCGAAAGTTGCGCCAAGCGCGCCTCTCGCACGTTGCACGGGTAAAGTCTCCTGTTACGACAAAGAAAATGTCCAGAACTAGACCACTGTATGTCCTTGAACAGTTCTTAACAGCTTCCGGCACAGTGTGCAGGTCAAGAAGACTAATGACGAGATTTCGACAACGATCAATTCCTCTTCCGATTCAGTCCGTCGGCGTTTTGACAACATATAATTGTTAAAGATAAATTTGCGTGGATCGAACTTATTGGTTTTTTGAGCAAGAAATTGTTTCGCGTGCCAGGAACATCTCTCCCCCGACCTATTACGGCCACTTAATTGCATTCTCTCGTCTTCCCGACAGGAGTAACTAAGGAGTTTTTGGGATGAAACGAACCCTGTTGTTAACCTTGATTCTCACACTGTTCTTGTGCCTCTTGTTCATGGGTTCGCAATCATCTGAGGCGGGCGGACAAAACAAGACAACCGGCGTCAATTCGGGCGATAGCGCTCAAGAGCCGCAGTCAGAGGAACCAACTACAGACAACGTTATTGGCTCGTCGGGAATAACGTCGGGACCCACAGAAACGGAAGAGGAAGAAACTGATCCCGATCTTCCAAAGGGTCGTCGCGGAAATATCAATGAGAGTGCGTACCTGCGTTTGCGCGACGAGTACATTGCGCGACTGCGCGGCATCGAGCCAGGCCACCCGTTTGATCCGGCCGCGCGGGGCAGGGCCATCCGCCAGCTGGAACAGGTACAGGCGCTACGAGCTGAAAGCACAAAAAATTCTTTCTTCAATAAGCTGACGAGTGTGTTTGGATCCGAAACGCCGCTGGCGTCTGTCTGGATGGAGCTTGGGCCAAGGCCGTTGCCAAATGGATCGGCACAAAGCGGTATCGTCCCAGTGTCGGGTCGTACCACGGCTGTGGTTGTCGATCCTACCAACCCGAACAAAGTCTATTTGGGCACTGCGCAGGGTGGCGTCTGGCGCTCGCTCGATGCTGGTGTGAACTGGACTCCAATATTCGACAGTGCCGAATCTCTGGCTATCGGCGCGCTGGCGATTGCGCCGTCGGGTCCGAGCACTCTCTACGTTGGTACAGGCGAGTTCAATGGCTGCGGCGATTGCTTCTTCGGCGTAGGTTTGTATCGCATCGATAATGCCGACACTTCCGCAACGCTCGTTGGTCCAATCAATCCTTCCCAGACCATCGGCAATCTTACGTACAACGTATTCAGAGGACGTGGCATTACGAAGATTTTGGTAGATCCGAATAATGCGGGAACGATTTTTGTGAGTACCGGCCGAGGAATTGGCGGCCAGGGCGCAAATGCCTTAAGCATCACCCCGAACACCGGGGGCATTCTGGCGCCACGTGGCTTGTTTCGCGCGATGAACGCAACCGCGCCCGCAGCGTCGATAACGTTTCAGAAACTTAGTGTCACTACCGACTCCAGCGTCGACTCGCCAGGCACCGGCAATGTCGATACGCCGGACATGGTTCTGGAACCGGGGAACGCAAATAATCTGATCGTCTCTGTGGTCGGGCTCACTGGCGGCGGAGGCATATATCGGACTACCAACGCGCTCAATGCAAGTCCGACATTCTCGCAAAGACTCAGTCTTGGCAACGGCATCAGGGCCAACCTGGCGATCGCCAACGTGGGCGGCGCCGTCACGGTTTATGCGGCAATTGGCGAAACACCAACCGTAAACGCGAGCTGCACGACCGCTTCCAGCGGCGCAGTGAGGAAATCTGTTGATGGCGGTCTCAACTGGTCGGCACAGCTTGCTGGGGGTCAGGGTTTTTGCGGCGGTCAGTGTTTCTACGATATGCCGATTGCGGTTGATCCTAACAATGCGAACACCGTCTACCTCGGTGGCAACGTTCGCGGTACGTGTTCGGATGCGATGAAGAAATCAATTGACGGCGGCACTTCTTTCCAGCGCGACGATAGCGGCCTTCATGCCGACTCGCATACCCTTTTCTTCGACGGCTCGGGACTTATTTACACCGGAAACGACGGCGGCGTTTGGAAGCGCAGCTCGAGCGCTTCAGCCGGAAGCGCCTGGACCAATCTTAATAGTTCACCGCTGAGCACGCTGCAATTCGAAAGCATTGCAGTGCACCCGGTTGATCAGTTTTTCACCATCGGCGGCACACAGGACAACGGCACCGAAGCACAGCAAACCTCCTCGGGCAATTGGAAAAACGCCGAGGGCGGCGATGGTGGCTACACGCTGATCGATCAAACCGCAACCAACACCATCAACGTCACCATGTACCTGACGTTCTTCAACGAATCCAACAGCCAGATTTTCTTTGACCGCGCCACCCTTACAAGTTGTCTTAACGTGCGAAATTCGTGGCCTTCGCGCGGCGCGATCGCCTGTAATAACACGCCGTGCCCAGACCAGAGTCAGCTCGCGACTGATTGCGACAGTCTGCCTTTCTTAAAAAACAACGGTATCCAGTTGACCGACAACGTGCTGTTTTATGCGCCGATGGCATTGGGTCCTGGCAATCCGAACACCTTTTACTTCGGTACTGATCGGCTCTATCGCTCAACCGATCGCGGCGACAACATGACGATTGTCAGCCAGTCGCCCCTGCAACCGACAACTACGCGTTGCCCGTTAGGCAAATCTTGTCCTCCAGCCGGCAGCGACACGCCCGCGAGTGTTGGCACGCCTATCAGCACGATTGCGATTTCTCCCCAGGACGACAACTATCGAATCATCGGGATGCAAAACGGTCAGGTGTGGGCTACATCAACCGGTTCGGCGACGATGGTGAACATCACCAGCGGCTCGTTTCCCGCAAATCCTAACGGCAGCGCCACCAACAAATTTGTAGGTCGCGCGATTTTTGACCCCAACAACAAGGACGTTGCTTACATTTCATTTTCTTTTTTCGCCCCAGCCGGCCAGGGAATCTGGAAGATTACGAATCTCGGCGCGGCTGGTTCATCAGCGGCCGCGCCAAACTGGGTACCGGCGGCCAACGGTATCCCCAGCATTCCCATTAACGCTCTGGCTGTTGATCCTACCAACTCAAACAACGTGTTTGCCGGAACTGACATCGGCGTTTACAACTCCACTGACGGCGGCGCCAACTGGACTCCTTTCGGAAGTGGTTTACCGCTCGTCGCAGTTTTCGGTATGGCCATTCAACCGACGAGCCGGATCTTGCGTGTGGCAACGCACGGCCGCGGCATGTGGGAGATTTCGCTCAATGCCGCCCCTGGTCCAAACACAGTGCAGTTCAATTCCAGTAGCCAGGCGGTTAGTGAAACTCCAAATCAGACAACGAAAGTCGACGTCACAGTCTCAAGGGCAGGCGACATCACCGGTGCTGCCTCGATCGACTATGCGACTGCAGATGGAACGGCGAGCGCGCGTTCAGATTACGAAGCTGCTACCGGCACGCTGCGATTTGCGGCCAATGAGGCTACTAAAACCATCTCTATTTTCATCGTTGATGATCGTTTCGGTGAAGGACTGGAAACCTTCAACATCAACCTGAGTAACCCGGTGGGCTGCACGTTGGGTTCGCCCGCAAGTTTCACCATCACCATCAACAGTGACGAGTCTGTTAACGGATTGAATCCGGTGAAAGATGCAAGCTTTGACACCGACTTCTTTGTGCGCCAGCACTATATAGATTTTTTCAACCGTGTTCCGGATGACGGCGGTCTGGCGTTTTGGAAGGACCAGATTAATAGTTGCACCGACCAGGCATGCCGCGAGATTCGGCGCATCAACGTCTCGGGTGCTTTCTTTCTTTCGATTGAGTTTCAGCAAACCGGCTACCTCGTTGAGCGACTCTACAAAACGGCTTACGGAGATAATACGTCGGCCAACTCGATCTTGGGCGGGACGCATCAGCTTTCGGTGCCAATCATTCGGCTTAACGAATTTCTGCCTGACACGCAGGAGATCGGAAAAGGAGTCGTAATTGGGCAGCCTGGAGCCGATCAACTCTTAGAGAACAACAAGCAGACGTTGATAGGAGAGTTTGTCGTCCGGTCGCGCTTCACTACAGCATATCCGCTCTCGATGACGCCAGCCCAGTTTGTAGATAAGTTGAACGCCAACGCGGGTGGCGTGTTATCGCAGAGCGAACGCGACCTATATGTCTCCGAGTTGATGAACGGCACCGGTAGCAGAGGAACGCGGGCAGGCGTTTTGCGCGCAATCGCCGAAGATCCGGACTTGTTTGCGGCCGAACAAAACCGGGCGTTCGTGCTGGCACAGTATTTCGGCTACCTGCGGCGCAATCCCGACGACTTACCAGATTCCGACTTTACGGGTTACGAGTTTTGGCTGACCAAGCTCAATCAGTTTAATGGAAACTTCGTAAACGCCGAGATGGTCAAGTCATTCATCGTCTCGAGCGAGTACCAAAATCGTTTTGGGCCGTGATTTAGCGCCTCCCCGCTATGTAAATATTGCTTATTGAATTCCGCAAGCGAAATACGTAAGCTGTTTCTTGCAGCATCCAAGCTGCTTACTTGCCTCACTCACCGGAACATCGTTCCGCCCCGTTAGAGTCGGACCTTCATTGAGTCCGGGCTAAGCAAGAACTATCTCTTGCATGCCAAACGCGCGATCTGTAGTCAGCGGTACAGGCGGCCATGCTCGCGCAACTTGTTTTCCCGCCCGACGGGCTCGTTAGTTAACTAAAACCACTTCCCCAAAATCGACAGAAGGAGATCGACCTCGTGACGAACCCTCGTGTGCGCACGCGTGTCTCACGCACGCAAAAGTATTCCAAACGGATCTATTGGTCCCGCACGGTGCTGGTAATCCTGGCAGTTGCCGCCCTCGCTGCCCTGCCCTTTTATGGCTTTGCGCAGAATGATTCAGCCAACCAAGCTCCCAACTATCAAGCTTCGTCAAACGGTTCTTTCGTCATTTATCAGGGCTCCAACGGCGAAACTGTTTGCCGTGATGCCACGCTTGCTGAAGGACGCGCCTTCCAGACCAGCGCCAGCTCGGCGGGCTTTCATCAAATCAACCATCTGAAGAATCAAACCACGCTGGCGGCCGGTAACGGCTCGGGTGAAGTCCCAGCCGGAGGCGGCTTAACCATCGTGTTACGAGCGAGCTCTCAACTCGATCAAAACCCGCAGGCGAAGGCGGCGTTCATTGCAGCCGCTGCCAAATGGGAAGCGTTGATACAGGATCCAATAACGGTAGTCATCGACGTGGACTATGGTCCAACTGTCTTTGGAATTTCTTTTCCGAGTGGAAATATTCTTGGGCTGACCGCTACGCAGGAACTTTATTACGTTGGCAATTATTCGGATATACGTGGGCGGTTGATTAGTCACGCCTCCAGCCCTTCCGAGGCAGCTCTTTACAATGCGCTGCCCGCCGGCAGTGTTCCAACGGACCTCGGTAACACCAGCACGGTTTTCGTTACCAGTCCGATACTGCGCGCGCTGGGCGGCATCAGTCCCGTTGCCAGTCCCGACACAGAACCCTATGGAGGCGCTCCGAAAATTGGCTTTAACTCAGCCTTTGGTTTTGACTTTGATCCCAGCGATGGAATAACCGGCAACCGAACTGACTTTGACGCTGTAGCTGTACACGAGCTTGGCCATGTGCTGGGAATTGGTTCAGAAGTGGGCGTTCGCGAACTGAATTCATCGCAACCAGTCTCGGTAACAGTTTGGGATCTATTTCGTTTTCGGCCAGCCACTGCCAATTTGAATACGTTCGGCAGCGCCCAGCGAATTCTGTCTTCCGGTGGTTTGCAAGTTCAATTTAATGGCGGCCCGGAACTAGGTTTGTCCACGGGTCGGCCTGACGGCAGCGGGGGTGATGGCAATCAAGCCAGTCACTGGCGCGACGATCTCAGCGTGAGCGCAAATTACCTCGGCATCATGGATCCTAGCATCAACCGCAATACGCGCGAGACGATGACCGCGAATGACATGAACGTGATTGATTCGATTGGTTACACCATAGTCGCAGCACCGACGCCAACCCCAACTCCAACACCGACCCCCACACCGGTGGTTAACACAGTGCAATTTACCAGCGGCACCGCCAGTACCGCTGAGACGCTGAACGTCACTACCAAGGTAGATCTGCTTGTCACTCGTACTGGTAATACTTCGGGCGCGGCCACGGTGGACTATGCGACGACCGACGCGACTGCGAGTGAGCGGTCAGACTATATGGCCGCGCTTGGAACGTTACGGTTTGTCGCCGGCGAGACATCGAAGACTGTTAGCGTCTTCATCGTTGATGATCGTTATGGCGAGGCACCGGAGACGTTCAACGTTACGTTGAGCAATCCGATAGGCTGCACGCTCGGCTCGCCCGCGGCGGTGGCCGTAACCATTAACAGTGACGAGTCAGTTGACGGATCGAATCCCCTCAACGACGCGACATTTAGTAGCGACTTTTTCGTGCGCCAACAGTACGTTGATTTTTTCAATCGCGAAGCCGACGCTGGAGGCCTGGCCTTCTGGACGAACCAACTCAATCAGTGCACGGATTCAGCCTGCCGCGATATAAAGCGCGTAAATGTGAGTGCGGCGTTCTTCCTTTCGATCGAGTTTCAGCAGACTGGTTACCTCGTTTACAAAACCTATCAGGCCGCTTTGAATTCGGGCGAAACCCTCAGGCTCCGGCAGTTTTTGCCGGATACCCAGGAGATTGGTCGCGGCATAGTGATTGGTCAACCCGGCGCCGATCAATTACTCGACCAGAACAAACAACGATTTTTTAACGACTTCGTGCAGCGCCCATCTTTCGTTGCCTCGTATCCTGTTTCAATGTCTGCAGCAGAGTTTGTCGATAAGCTAAACAGCAACACCTACGATCCGCGCAATCCGGGCTCAGGCGGAGCGTTAACGCAAAGCGAGCGAGACGCACTGGTCAGCCAGTTGTCCGGCGATCCGGCGTCGGTAAGCCTACGCGCCCAGACAGTGAGAGCTGTAGGTGAAAACTCGATGTTCAGCGCGCGCCAATCCAATAAGGCATTCGTGCTGATGCAATACTTCGGTTACCTCCGCCGCAATCCGAATGATGCGCCGGATGCCGATTTTGGTGGATACAACTTTTGGCTCGGTAAGCTTAACGAGTTCAATGGCAACTTCGTTAACGCCGAAATGGTCAAGGCGTTCCTGGTAGCCGGCGAATATAAGCAACGCTTTGGGCCGTGATCGAGATTCTTAACCAATAGAAAAGCCCTGCCGTTTTCATCAAGCGGCAGGGCGTATTTTTTCGAACTAGCCTGGGCTATAGCTTTTCTTCCGGGTCAATTCTAATTTTCATGCGCTGCAATACTTGAACGTCTTCGTCGGTAAGATCGAGTGTAGTGTCGCCACCTTCGCCGCGCTCTTCTCCAGCATGAGGGCGCAATCCAATTTCGAGCCGCAAGGTTAGTTCCATTTCATAGCCTGCATCACGGAGCCGTTCGATCGCTTCGGCAACTTTCGACGAGTTCTCGACCGATTCGTTGATGGCCGTTCCGATCTCTCGAACAATCTCTTTTGCGTCGTCGTCTATTTCCAAAGCTTCAAACTCAAATGAAACCGTTGAATTTGTTGTAGGGGTTGAAGCACATGCTACGCGACGATACTGAGGGGGGTCAACCAGCAACTTTCATAGGGTGATCTACGGCAACAGGACCCTATCTTAAGATTTTCAAGACGTAAAAAGGGCGAACTAACAGTTTGCTTTACGAAGGTTGGGACTTTAAGGTTGAACTCTGCACTCCTCTCAACTACTCTTAACTTGAATACCCCCGGCCAGTTTTAAAAGAGTCCTTTGAAAGAGAGGAGTTTTCTATGCCTGAAGTTGGAGAAACCGCCCCGGATTTTGAGTTGCCGAGCCATCTGGAAAAAGGAAAGAAGGTGAAGCTCTCGGATTTCCGCGGCAAGAATAATGTGGTGTTGGCGTTTTATCCGCTGGCCTGGACGCCAGTCTGAACGGCGCAGATGCCTGCGTACGAGGCCGACCTCGAACGATTTAAAGGCTATGATGCTCAGGTCCTGGGCATTTCAGTTGATAGCGTGCCGTGTAACACCGCATGGGCCAAGAGCCTGGGCGGACTGTCTTATGATCTCTTAAGTGACTTCCATCCTAAAGGCGAAGTCGCAAAACAATATGGAGCGTATCGGGACAGCGACGGCATCAGCGAGCGTGCTCTTTTTGTTATCGATAAAGAAGGCAAGCTTGCCTACAAAGATATTCACAACATTGCCGACCAACCAGACAATGAAGACTTGTTAGAAGTGTTGAGAAAGCTGTGAGAACGGGTATCGGGTGTCGGGTATCGGGTGACAGGAGTTGAATGTGAAGCAGTAATTTTGGGCTTGTTCAACCGGACTTGTTGAGAGTGTTGTTTGATACCTGACACCTGATACCCGACACCTGATACCTGATGCCTAATACCCGACACCCAGATTTATGTCTTTCTCTAGAAAATGCGTTCCCTTCACGCCGTTTGAACGTGACCTCGCGAAGAGCACGGTCGCGTTGGTTACTGCCGGGGGCGTTCATTTAAAAAGTCAGGACCCGTTCAATATCGCTGATGAGCTGGGCGATCTGACTTACCGCATAATTCCGGAAGACGCTGATGCCGCTGACCTGATGGTTACCCATCATCATTACGACCACAGCGATGCAGACACGGACATCAACGTAGTTTTCCCCATTGATGCGCTTCGCGATCTTCAAGCCGAAGGTTTCGTGCAGGGCATCGCAAAGAAACATGTGGGCTACATGGGCTACACCATGCAGCTTAAAGCGATGTACGAAGGAACTGCGCGCGAAATCGCCAACGAGATCGACAAAGGATCGCGCGCCGACGTCGTAGTTCTGACGGGTGGTTGACCAAGCGTTTGCCACCGCACGGTCGTCGCGGTTCAACGGGAGATTGAGATGAAAGGCATACCGACAGTTTTGATTACGGTAAGTCCTGAAGTTTCCGCGCAAATGCGCCCACCGCGCGCTCTGTACCCAAACGGATTCAAGATCGGCAACAGTTTGGGGAAACCAAATATGCGGGCGCTCCAGTTAAAGGTGCTGCGCGATGCGTTATTGCTCCTAACCGAAAACACGCGACCTGGGACGATTACCACCCGCGACTACCCGGAGTACGGTGAATATCATGAACCTCAGCGAGTGAAATCCTAGTTTCAAGTTTCGAGTTAAGACCTCTCAACTTGAGACTTGAAACTTGAAAGCTGAAACTTTATTAAGTTATGCCTGACACAATTGGAATTTTAACCGGCGGCGGGGATGCTCCTGGACTGAACGCTGTCATTCGCGCGGTCGTCACTACTGCGATCGGGCAATACGGCATAAGAGTCATCGGCATCGAGGATGGCTTTGAAGGATTGCTAGGCGACACTCATACGCGCGAATTGACGACGGCAGACGTCAGGGGGTTGCTGCCGCGCGGTGGCACCATTCTCGGAACGCGCAATCGCGGCAGGTTTGTCGAGCGAAGTGCGAACGGAGCGGCGATAAAGGTTGAGGGCCTTTACCACGAAGCAACTGACAACTTGCGGCGCTTGGGGATCGACGCACTGGTCGTACTGGGCGGCGAAGGCACCTTAGCGATCGCCCAGGAGTTCGGCAGGTTCGGGATTCCAGTCGTCGGTGTTCCCAAGACGATTGACAATGATCTCGCTTGTACTGAACTCACCTTCGGTTTTATCACGGCCTTGGACATCGCCACGGATGCGCTTGATCGACTTCACACTACGGCAGAGTCACACGACCGCGTGATGATCCTGGAAGTAATGGGTCGTAACACTGGTTGGATTGCTTTACACTCAGGTATCGCCGGCGGCGCGGACGTTATTTTAATTCCAGAGATTCCTTTCACAATGCAGTCGGTGGCCGACCGAATTCGGGCGCGCGACGAGGCGGGTTCTAACTTTAGTATTATTGTGGCCGCTGAAGGCGCAGTCGAGACCGGGCATGACCTGATTTATCAGGACACGGGCGACCCCCATCATGCGCCGCGTTTGGGGGGCATCGGCGCGTACTGCCAAAGGAATTTGGAGGAGCTTACCGGAAAGGAAACGCGCACCGTCGTGCTCGGCCACCTGCAACGCGGCGGCAGACCAAATGCTTTCGATCGCATGTTGGCGACAAATTATGGCACTTGTGCTGTACGTGCGGTGGTCGAAGGCAAGAGCGGTGTGATGGTAGCTCTCCAGGCCGGAGACGTGATTACGGTTCCCATTCACCAGGCCATTGCCAACGTAAAAACGGTGCCGCCGAATGGTCAACTGGTGCGCACCGCGCGCGACACTGGTATTTCCTTTGGCGCACCTGACGAAGCGCAACATCATCGCCCCACCAGCAAGAGTGGCGAAACTGTTTCTGCTTGCGGCTAAGCAGCAACGATAAGTTGAGCAAAAAAATTGTCAGTAGAAATTAAGCAAAAACTACAGGGCGAACTCGATGAACTCGAATCCGAGTTGCGAGTTCATCTACCCAAGGAAATCAAGCGGGCGCTGGAGTTTGGGGATTTGCGCGAAAACTCGGAATATCGCGCGGCCCTCGATCGGCAAAACGTGGTGAAGGCCCGCATTGTTGAGTTGCGCCAGCGCATAAGTGAGATCGCTTCGATCGACCTTTCAAAGATATCGCGCGACAAGGCGGGGTATGGTTCGACACTTGTTCTGTTCGATGCTGAGAAGGATGAAGAGGTAACTTACCGCCTGGTCACGCCCGAAGAGAGCGATCCGCAGAACGGTCTAATCTCCACCACCTCGCCCGTGGGCAAAAGCTTGATGGGCAAAGAAAAAGGCGACGAAGTTGTAGTGCGCACTCCCGCCGGCGCGCGAAATTTTGAAGTGAGACACCTGACCACAATTCATACTGAGATGGAGAACAAAAGTTGACTGGCCTCGGCTGCTTAAGGCTAGTTCCTACCAAGGTTCCTTTTCCAAAAACTTGACGCTCGTTTCACCTGTTCCTACAATCCGCCTTTTGCTTACGAAAAGCTTTAATGTTCGTGCAGGATTAGGCATAATCTTCCTCCGGAGAATCTGACCAGAAATGTTTGTGAACGGTATTGGCCGCGGCGCGCAGAGAATCATTGATGCGATGGTGCGCTGGCTTGCCTATGGCCACATCAACCCAAACTTTCTGACTGTAATTGGAGTCGCTATAAATGTCGGTTGCGGGCTGCTCTTCGGACTTGGATATTTTTTCTCAGCAGGCGTAGTTCTCATTATCGCCAATCTTTTTGACATGCTCGACGGGCAGGTGGCGCGGCTTTCGGGCCGGGTAACCCGGTTCGGCGGCTTCCTGGATTCATCGCTCGATCGGCTTTCCGACATGGTCATATTTGTCGGACTAATGGTTTTTTACGCCCGCGACACTCAGTTCCACTCAACTCTTAACGTTTTTCTTGCGGGCGCAGGACTAATGGGGGCGGTTATGGTAAGCTACGCGAGCGCCCGGGCGGAGAGTCTGATTCCGAAGTGTGATGTTGGTTTCCTGCGCCGTCCCGAGCGAGTGGTTCTTTTCATCATCGGCGCCCTAAGCACTCATGCTGGTTCGACCAACTTCTTCGCTAATCGAATGCCGGCTGTCCTTTGGGTACTTGCGGTCGGTTCCTATTGGACCTTCGCACACCGCATGTATCACACCTGGTATGAGTTGAACAAAGTATCGAATGATTCTGTAACTGACGAATCGCAACCGTCTATTTCAGCATCAAACCCCGGGCCTGAACGACGAGCTGATCAACCACTGGTACATAAGGCTGGTTAACCGTCAACCCGACAACAACGAACTTCTTCCAGTAATAATTATTGAGGACAAAACACCCGTGACAATCTGCCCCTGCTGCGGTTTTAAATCTGATGTGGAACTGAGTGCTGGCTGCGCTGCTTGCGGCGCCTGCCCTGTCGGCGAAGCGCTCCCCAGACCCGAGCACGAACTTCCTTCCTATGGCCGCTCGCTGGTGCTGTCCGTTATGGGAAGCTTGCTGGTGCTGGTGTTCGCGACGCAAACATTCGTTGCCCTGACCCAGTTTTCTGCCCGCGGCGCTAAATCTAATTTCGCGTTCTTGTCGATGATCCCTTTCGATTTATCGTCATGGCTCGCCGCCGGTGAATCGGCCGCCTGGCGCCTGAAATGGGTGGCGTTTCCAGTTGCGATTTTTGTGCTGTGGTTTGGCCGGAAATTGTATCGTTCAATTGCTGCTTCGCCTGATCGCTTTTGCGGTCAGCGCTATGCCCGTCGCGGTTTATTCGCGTCCGCAGGCGTGCCGCTATTGATTTTGATCCTGATTGGGATAACGGTGCCGGAACGTCTGCGAAATCGCCAGCTCGGCATCGAGGCCGGTTTAAACGCCCAAGCGCGCCGTATCGATCGCGCACTTGATGAATATCACGCCACTTTCGGAACCTTGCCGGACAACATAGGTGATTTGAACCGTCTTCCGGACGCGGACCACTCACTCGCGACGGCGCTGCGGAATCTTGATGTTTCCGGATATCGGCCCAGCACAGACCTGGCAGCCGTGCCGAAGCAAAAACCACGAACGTTGCGGGGCGCTGTCATTCGCAACGTGTCCAGCAGCGGTGCAGACGATGCAATTCCGGAACCGCTCTCCTTTACAAATTACGAGTTGCTCCTGCCAGGTGCGGATAAACAATTGGGCACTGAAGACGATCTAATTCTGCGCGACGGCATAGTTGGCAAAGCATCAGAAACACGCCGGCGCCTTGGCAGCACTACTTTAATTAAGACTTCAAAACGATAAGTTAACCATCGCAACCAATTTCGAAGGGCGGGCCTGCATGCCCGCCCTTTTTTGTGGACAACAAGAAGGGCGCGTTGCCCAACAACTAGAATTCCCTCCCGACAGCTTTCAATGATAATAATCTTCTGACTTCTGTCTTCTGACTTCTGTCTTCTAACGAATGTTCCGAAAGATTCTAATTGCCAATCGCGGTGAGATCGCAGTGCGCATCATTCGCGCCTGTCGTGATCTAAACATTTCGCCGGTGGCAGTGTATTCCGACGCAGACACCGCCGCAGTTCACGTTTCACTGTGCGACGAAGCGGTTTGCATTGGACCCGCGCCTTCGGTTCAAAGTTACCTCGACAGTGCAAAGATCATCAGCGCCGCAAAAAAAACAAACGCCGACGCGATTCATCCCGGCTATGGTTTTCTCGCCGAAAACGCGGACTTCGCGGCAGCCGTCGCCGCAGCGGGTTTGATCTTCATTGGCCCAGGCGTGGAAGCGATGCGCGTGATGGGTTCAAAGACAAGCGCTCGCAGTTCGGCGGTTGCAGCAGGCGTGCCGATTGTTCCCGGCACAGTTGCGCCCTTGAATTCTTTTGCCGAAGCAGAAGTAACTGCAAAACAGTTTGGTTATCCGGTAATGCTCAAGGCTTCCGCAGGTGGCGGCGGCAAGGGCATGAGACTGGTCATGTCCCCCGGTGAGCTGCGCTCGGCTTTCGACAATGCCAAATCGGAAGCAGCATCCGCGTTTGGCGATTCCGCGGTGTACCTTGAAAAAGCGATTGAGCGGCCACGACACATTGAAATTCAGATTCTTGCCGACACACTCGGCAACGTGGCCCATCTGGGCGAACGCGAATGTTCCATTCAACGACGCCATCAAAAAGTTATCGAAGAGTGTCCATCTCCGATCAACGATGCTGGGCTGCGCAAACAGATGGGCGCGGCTGCCGTTAAGCTCGCGAAGGCGGTGAACTATGTAGGCGCAGGAACAGTTGAATTCCTGGTTGCCGACGTTACTCGCGAATTCTACTTCCTCGAGATGAATACACGTTTGCAGGTTGAGCATCCGGTTACCGAATTTGTAACGGGCATCGACATTGTGCGCGAACAGATCACTGTGGCTGATAGCGCGCCGCTTTCGTTTACCCAGGATCAGGTTGAATGGCGTGGCCACGCAATCGAGTGCCGCGTCTACGCTGAAGATCCGGAAAACAATTTCTTTCCGTCACCCGGGAGGATTAGTCATCTGCGAGTACCAAACGGTCCGGGCATCCGCGATGACAGCGGCGTCGAACTGAATTCTGAAGTTTCTATCCACTACGATCCGATGATTTCCAAACTTTCGGCCTGGGGTCGCACGCGTGAAGAAGCCATCGACCGTTTGAGGCGCGCGCTCGATGAGTATGAAGTGGGCGGCATAAAGACGACGCTTCCCTTCTTCCGCGAAATTGTTCGCGACCAGGAATTCATCGCAGGAAAACTGGATACTGGGTTCATCGAGCGTTTCAATCAGCGACGCGTAAAAGATCGAGTGGCTGCACCCGACAAGGCTGCAGAGACGCAACAGGACATGGCGCTAATCGCCGCTGCCGTTCATTACGCGCGATTACAAAAAGAAGGCTCGTCTTCAGCGGGGATTCCGGTTGGTCAAAGTCGCTGGAAAATGTCGGGGAGGACAGCGGCGCTTGGGAGCAGAGCAAAGACAGGTCCGGGCCGAAAGAAGTTTGAAGACTAGAGCTTTCGAATGAAGTACAAGGCACAAACAGCGAACAGCGAACACGCAATCTCATTGGATATTGCCGGTGGTTCCACGACTGCCGATATCGATGGGCGCCATTACAAAGTCGAGCTCCGCCAGCTAACGGCTGACGAGTATCTGCTAATTAACGGCTCGGATGTTTACAAGTGTCGCGTTGAAGGAAGGCATGGTTCGAATAATTCTTTTACGGTAGTTCTTGGTGGCACTAGTTATGACATCACAATAATAGATCCAAAGCGCTTGCGCAGTGCGCGAACTTCGGCCGCGCACGATCACGGTGCCGCGGAAATTATTTCGCCGATGCCCGGCAAGGTTGTGCGCATTCTGGTCGAGGCTGGCGCCAGGGTTGAAGCAGGCGCAGGAATCATTGTCGTCGAGGCCATGAAGATGCAAAACGAAATGAAAGCGCCGAAAGCAGGCGTCGTCGTATCTGTCAACGCTGAATCGGGCGCGACCGTTAACGCCGGCGATGTCTTGGCGGTGATCGAATGACGGAGAAACGGTGAGGGAGAGATAGGGAGACGGGGAGATAACATGGCGAAGACAAAGTCGAACGGGCACCCAACAGTTCCCGCATCTCCGCGTCCCCCAGTCTCCGAGTCTTCGCATCCCCGCGTCTCCCCTTCTCCGGCTCTCCCCATCTCCGACTGTCGCATCCTCCTCTGGGACATCGACGGCACGCTGATGCGCTCCACGCGCGCCGGCTCATTCAAGGACTACACCATTCCCATGCTGGAAGAAGTTTTCGGAACCGCAGGACGTTTACCGGAAATGAAAGTTTCGGGCATGACCGACTTGCAGATCGTCGGCGAGGCTTTAAAACACAAAGGCTTCACTCATGAACACATTCGCGAGCGCGTGCATGAATTGCGCGAGAGCTACATGAAAGCGATGCGAAAATTTACGGGCAATGGAGATGAAGTTTTCGAAGTTTTGCCGGGAGTGCGCACGGCGCTGCAAGCCGTACATGATCATCCGCGTTATCAATCGGCATTAGTAACCGGCAATATCGAGCCGGCCGCGTGGTTGAAAATGGAGATTGCCGGGTTGTCAGAATTCTTCACTTTGCCAGGCGCGTTTGGCGATGAATCGCACGACCGCCGCGATCTTCCAGCGCTCGCAGCCGAACGAATCCGCAGACATCTGCAAATGGATCTCGCGCCCGAACAATTCATCGTCATCGGCGACACGCCCAACGACATCGAATGCGCCAAACACTTTGGGGCGCGCTCGCTGGCGGTGGATACGGGCCGCTTTTATGAAATAGAAGATTTAGTTGCCTGCGAACCCGACGCGTTGCTGCCTGACCTCACAGATATTGATCTCCTAATGCAAACACTCGGTAACTTGTAGTGCTAGCAAAGTCCAGACTGACGCGCTCAAGGAATTCGCTGTACGCCGAAGGTGTTGGATAACTTTAGCCCAGGGTTGCGCGTTCCGCGCTGCCCTGGGACTACGGGAACCCCTCGAAATCTTTGAACCTTGAAAGGGTTCAGTATCGGCCGCGAGGCCAACAAATCTATTTCAACCCATTCACGGTAGGAGAATGGGGCAACACTTACCCGGCGTGTAACGCCGGGCTAAGTTATCCAACGCCTTCGGCGTACTGACGACTGATTGCGCGCGTTTGGCGCTTCAGGTCGGACGTCTTCGATGGCAGAACTGCTTTAGCCTATGAGCTCAGCAACCAGCCGCTCGACGTGAATTTTCGTCGTATCGACCAAAGGGATGCCGTTGTGTTCCTCGTCGCGCAGCAACAAGGGCAACTCAGTGCCTTCCGCTGTCTGCTAGATCCGATGGAAGCCTTTGAGAATATCGCGGGTGGCGAGACGCAGTATTACTGGGCGACCGTGCGGGCAAGTCGTTGGCGAAGAGGTTTTCAATAATCGATCAATTAACCAGCGCATCTTTTCCGGCGTCAACGGCGTGTTCACTTTGATCGCCGCATGACAAGCAAGCGAGGCGGCGATGTCGTCGCGCAAAGTCTCGCGCGCACTTCCCTTCTTCTCTGCGTCAACCGTGTCCAGGATTTCCGCCAACATGTTGCGTGCTTCACCCGCGGGCAAGTCGGCGGGAGCTGCTTTTATTGCCACGGTGCGGCCGGACAAGCGCATTAACTCAAAACCATAGCTCTCGAGCTCCGCCGCAACTGTATCGAACACGGCCGCCTGCGCCGGCGTCAAATCAAATGTTTCGGGAATCAAGAGCTGCTGCGACTCTGGGGTACGCGCGGATTCCAGCGCGCGATACTTGTCGAACAATATTCGCTCGTGAGCCACGTGCTGATCGATCAGCAGCAGACCTTCGTCGTCGGTGGCGATGATGAAGCTCTCATCAAGCTGGCCGAGCGGCCGAATGTTAGTGGATAAGAATTCGACTGAAACCTCGCGCGCAAACTTATCAGCAGAATTGAGAGGCGGCATCGCACTTGGAGCGCGCTGGCTTGTTGCAGGCGTTGCTTGAGCAAGCGGTGGTAAGCCGCCCCAGTCCAAAGAGTTGTCGCCGTCGTCAACAATCGCTATGGGAGCATCAGGCGTAACCGTTTGCGTTGCCAGCTCAGCGCGCATGATCGCATCGAGGTCGCGCACTGTGTCGGGCTTCGACTGGGCTACCTCATTCACTTGATCTGACACCAGGTCTTCATCCTGAAAAGAAGAGTCGACAAAGTCGATACGTGGCTGCGACGCGGGTGCGGTCGCACGCGTATCGGCGAAGCCAGTACGACCTCCAGACTGCGCTGGATTAATTGCGGCCGGGTTAACCGAAGTCTGACTAGCTGCTGCTGACATGCTGTTAACATCTCGATCTGAATCGATTTGACTGAATGCGGGTGGCTCTTGTTGCAAGGGTTCTGCGCGAACAAAGCCCGCGCTTGCTAACGCGGATCGCACCGCTTCACGCACCGCGTCGGCAACGGCGGCTGAGCGCCTAAATCTTACTTCAGTCTTCGCCGGATGAACGTTGACGTCGACTTCTTCCAGCGGTATTTCAATAAATAAGAGCGCGGCAGGATAGACGCCGTGCGGCAGCACCGCCCGATAGCCTTCCGAAAGCGCACGGCCTATCAGACGGTCGCGCACAAAGCGACCATTCACAAACAGGTACTGCGCATCGCGCGAGGTGCGCCGATCGCGCGGCGCGGAAACAAATCCAACCACGCGCGCGACTTGTGGATTGCCGCCGTTAACCTCAAGCAGGTTGTCGAGAAACTCCGCGCCAAAGATTTGATACGCACGCTCCCGCAGGTCGTTAGCAGGCGCAGCACGCAGGACTTCGCGCCCGTTATTAACGAGCGTCAAGGCGATTTCAGGATGGGCCAGCGCGTAGTGGGTCACCAGATTGGTGAGGTGAAAACTTTCCGTCGCTTCCGAGCGCAGAAACTTTCGGCGTGCCGGTACATTAAAGAAAAGATCGCGCACCGCGATCGTCGTGCCGCGCGGGTGGGCTGCGTCCTTCACGTCCCGCATCTTGCCGCCTTCAATTACAACGCGCGTTGCGGCTGTTCCTTCTTCGGTTTTGGTAGTCAGTTCGACGCGGGCGACGGAGGCTATCGACGCCAGGGCCTCACCGCGGAACCCGAGTGTAGCGATGGCCGCGAGATCTTCGGACTTGCTAATCTTGGAAGTGGCGTGTCTTTCAAAAGCAAGGACCGCATCGTCGCGGACCATGCCCCCGCCGTTGTCGGACACTTTCAGCAGGCGGCGCCCACCACTCTCGACATCCAGCGTGATGCTGGTTGCGCCGGCGTCAATCGCATTCTCGACCAGTTCCTTGGCTACAGATGCCGGCCGCTCAACAACTTCGCCGGCGGCAATTTGATTTGCTAAATGATCGGGAAGGACGCGGATTTTGGACATTGTTCAGTGACCTGGGTCTTTGGTTTTTGGTTTTTGGTCTTTGTTCGTGATTGATTAAAAGCAAGCGACCTTGGAGAAGCGTGATCCGCCAGAATTCAAAGGCCAAAGACCAAAAGCCAAAGACCGTCCTTAAAGGTAGACAACCTGGTGCTCATTCGATCCAATATTGATCGCGTTATAGATCCACTCGACCACGTAGCGGCCGTGGCGCGCGAGCAGCGAAGTGATGTTGATGTGGCGTTCCTGCAAAGCCTTGTTCGGATAAAGTTGATCAAAAGCGCGTTGCAGTTGCCGGTGCGCGGCTTCGTCTCGCGTCATCTGCGCGCGGTGAAAGCGCGTTCGCAGGCCTTCAAGCTGATAGTTGATTTTTCGCCGGCCGGTTTCCAGCGCGTCCGCTAAAGTCGGATCAACCGTGCGCAGTTGCTCCCGCAGTTTATCGAGCTCACTGTTGACCGATTCTTCCGTTGCCCCGAAGCTCTTCGCGGTCTCTGCGCCCAAATGTTCCTCGACAACGCGCGCCAAAACATTTTCGACGCCGGAACATAGATCCGCCAATCCCAATCCGTAACGCTCGAGCACGCGCCCGGTGTGCGACTCAATCATTGTCAAACTCGCTCGTGGCAGGATCGGCGTCGCCGGCCTTTCGAGTATTCGATACACTTCGGCGGTCTGCGCGAAGTAGGCAATCTCGGCTGCGCCACCGTAGTACGAGATGCTTGGCAATAAATAATCCTGGACGACCGCGCGCAAAGTGACGTTTGGACTGAACCGATCGGGCTGGGCCAACGCCATTTGCGCCAGTTCGTCCGCGGTATGCGCCTCGTCACTGTTCTTTGTTGTGTACTTTCCAGTTGCGGTGCGAACCATCGCGTGTCGTGCGCCTGTCTCGTCGTGCAGGAACAGCGGAAATGAGTTTTCGGAAGGTGTTACTTGCGCATGATAGCCGGCCTCTACCAACCTTTGGCTGCGCGTTTCGATTGCCGTGGCAATCTCATGCGCCCGCGCTGCCGCGCGGGAATACAGCGGCGCCGCCAATTTTTTTAGCCGCGGATCAAGCGGATCGAGAAGTATCAATCCATGACTGCCTAAAAGCGCAGTCATCATGCGCGCAAATGCTTCACCGTATGAGCGGCCCGGTCGCCACGCGTCGCGCAAGACTGCCTCAAGATCGGGCGTGAATTCGGAAACCGGAAGCAGCTCAAGCAATCGATCTACAACGGTATTGATCGAATCATCGACACTGACGCGCCCAACCGGCTGGCCTTCCTTGTGCACATCGCCGGGCACTTCTACATGCGCGAGCCGGCAATCGCGGCCGATGAACTGAGCCTTTGCGACTTCAGGAAAGTCGTGGTCTTCGGTAGCGATCCAAAAGACTGGAACGGTTTTGGTGTTGCGCTGCGTCAAACAACCCGCAAGTTTCACCGCGGACAGCGCCTTGTAAATTGTGTAGAGCGGGCCGGTAAATAATCCCGCCTGCTGACCCGACACAGCCGCGAGGCAATCGGCGTCGCGCAGCATTTCAATATTGCTTACGGTGGCTTCGCCGGCGCCCCAGGCGGCATTCATATCCAGCAACGCATCGCAAAGTTGCCGGCGATCGGTTTGATAAGCAGCGAGCACTTCCGGCGCGCGCGCGGGCAACTCGTGATGAAACCTAACGGCTGAAGGATAAAACTCACGCAGCGCCAGCGGATCGCGCAGATAGTCGAGAAACAAACGCGTCTGCTGAGGAATGGCAGCAAACGATAGACTTTCTACGCGTAGTCCGGATTCTTCAGGCGTGCTGTAACAGGCAGGTTCGGCAGTACTCAATTTGATTTGCTCCTGAGGAAGCATTTTACGCGGGTGAAGGCGCTTCGACCAGCAGCGCCTGCTCGGCGGCCTTCAAACAACGTTGAATTTCAGCACGCGCTTCATCAGCAGGCGCGAGTAAAGGTGCTCGCACCCGACCGCCTGTATAACCGATCATATCCAGTGCGGCTTTCAGACCACCAATACCAAACCGCGTCGTGACTGCCGCTGCCAACGGCGTGAGCGCGTCTTGCAAACGTTCGCGGCGTTCATCGTCGCTTGATTTTGCTGCGCTGAAAATCTCCAAACAAAGTTCCGAGGCGACACAGCCGACAGCAAGAATTCCACCGCAGGCTCCGGCTCCTAACGCTTCGCGCAAAACTGTTCCGTTCCCAGTGAGCACGGCAAAATCCTGACGCGCCAGCTGAATTGTTTCCCGCAGTCCCGCAATGTCGTTCGAGCTGTCTTTTATTCCAACAATATTCGCATGCTCGCTGAGCTTTGCTGCGGTCAAAGGTTCAATTCTGATTCCGGTCAGCGCGGGCATGGAATAAAGAATCAGCGGAGCTGCGGATGCATCAGCAACGGCAGTGTAATGGTCCATGAGGGCGTCTCGAGTAATAGCCGCGCGATAGAAGTGAGGCGTGATCACCAGCACGGCATCAACGGTCACCGCCGCGGTAAGTCGCTCGATTTCCTGAATCGTGCCGCGCGTACTTTGCTGACCCACGCCGGCAATGAATAACAGGTTAGCAGGCGCCGCTTCGCGAGCTGCCTTTATTACCTGAAGTTGCTCAGCTTCGTCAAGATTGACGCGTTCGCCGGTTGATCCAAGCACAACGTAACCCGCAATGCCCGTCGCGTTCCACTTCAAGATGTTTGAATGCAGACCCGAAAGATTTACCGAGCCGTCGCCATGAAACGGAGTCGCTATCGGCAAAAGCACGCCGCGCAGTTTGTCAGTAAGAGTGGAATCTGGTTTCAACTTATGTCTTTCGGGAATCGATGTAGACACGGGATTATACCAGTCGATGGCCTGACTTTCCTTGCAGTGGCATGAGGTCGGTACCACCTCCCGGTAGCGGGTGGGTCTCTTACGTTCCCAATTGTCAATTTCCGATTGCCGATTGTTACCATCGCGAGCGGCCAATTGACAATCGGCAATTGGCAATCGGCACTGGCAAGAACCCACCCGCTACCGCTAGGTGGTACTGATGTTGTTCGTTGTTTTTATTCGTAGAAGGAATTAAGATTCGCCGCATGTCACGCAAAGTTACACGTCGGGAATTCGTTAACACTGCATTAACAGGCGCCGCACTAACGGGCGCCGCTATCGCCGAAGCGGGCATCAACTCCCGCCAATCCCTGGGCCAGCCGCGGCCCGCCAGGGGCCGGGCAGTTCGTCCAAACATTCTGTTTATTCTCGCCGATGATCTCGGGTATGGTGATTTGAGTTGCTACGGTCGCCCCGATTATCAAACCCCTCACTTGGATCGTCTTGCGAGGCAGGGTGTTCGTTTCGTTAATGCCTACTCTGCTTCGCCGGTGTGCACGCCCACCCGCTGCTCTTTCATCACCGGACGCTATCCGGCGCGAACTCGCGTCGGACTTGAAGAACCTTTGACTGAACGAGGAGAGCTGGGCGAGAAAACGAAAACTCTCGGGCTGCCACCTGAGCATCCGACGATCGCTTCTTTGCTAAAACAGAGCGGCTACCACACGGGGCTGATCGGCAAATGGCATCTGGGGTATTTACCGAACTTCGGCCCAGTGCAAAGTGGCTTTGACGAGTTCTTTGGAATCATGAGTGGCGCCGGCGACTTTTTTACACACAAAGACATGCGGGGCGATGCCGATCTTTTTGAAGGAAAAATCCCCGTCGAACGCATTGGCTACATAACAGACCTGCTGACGCAGAGCGCTGTTCAATATATTTCTACTCGTCATGAAGGCGCGGGAAGCACGAGTCCCTTCTATCTGAGTTTGCATTACACGGCGCCACACTGGCCCTGGGAAGGACCGCGTGACGAGCGCGTGAGCCGCGCGTTAAGAGGAGGCTACGATGGTTTCACCGCCGGCGGCTCATTGAAAACATACGCTGCCATGATGAAGAGTTTGGACGATGGTATTGCGGAAGTTTTGCGAGCGTTGGATCGAGCAGGTATGACTCGTAACACCCTTGTGATCTTTACGAGCGACAACGGCGGTGAACGTTTTTCCTATAACTGGCCGTTTCGAGGGCAAAAGTTCTCGCTGTGGGAGGGCGGGATTCGTGTGCCGGCCATCGTGCGTTGGCCGGGTGTCGTTCCAGTTGGTCGGGTAACGCAGCAGGCAGCGATCACGATGGACTGGACCAGCACAATGTTGGCGGCCGGGAATGCTAAACCTGATTCCGCGTATCCACTGGACGGTAATGATTTGTTGCCGGTAATCCGTGGGACTCAACCGAATCACGAACGCACCTTTTTCTGGCGCACTTCCGAGCAGGACGCTGTTTTGAACGGCCATTGGAAATACCTTAAAGACGGTAAGGACGAATATCTGTTTGATCTTTCAGTTGATGAGAGGGAACAAGCTAACTACCGGGAACTGAATCCAACGATGTTCACTCAGCTGCGAGATGAGTTCAAAAAATGGAACTCGACCGTGCTGCCGCGCCCACCGGTCAGGCAAAGGTGAACTAAAAAACCGCGAATCTTGAATCACTAAAGACGGTTAATGGTAAATCGTAAATAGTAAATGGTGTTGAGTCGGTGGGTCGCGGGAGTAAATAGACGCAACGTGAATGCCTGGGACCGCGGGCGTGCGGGGTCCCCAACAGATGTTTTTCTATCTGTTGGGGTGCTCGACTCGCCCGCAATGAGCGCGAAGCGCGAACAATGTGCAACGCAAAAGCAACGCCGACCCATCGAGGGTCGGCGAAAATGTTTTGCGTTACCTGATCCAGGGGCGGCGCGCGAAGGGCGTCGAGTCGGAGCGCCGTAGGTGCGAAATGAAAGTACCCAGGGGCAAGCGAAGCGCGGCCCCTGGATCAAATGAGAACACAAACAGTTCGCCGACCCTCGATGGGTCGGCGTTGTTGTTTCGGCTGTGGAAAATAACACTTGAGGGTTTTAAGGTCGCGCTATCAGCCTAGCAAATCGTACATGGTTGAAATGGGAACCGAATCGCGCAAGGGCAATAAAGCCGTTATTTCGCCCCGTTGGGCGAAAAGATTTTTAGGGCTGCCGTGATTCCAGGGTGTCGCGCGAAGCGCGCTTTACCCTGGGCTACTTTCAAGTCGCACCTACGGCGCTTTGACTCGACGCGTTGTTGCGCGTTAATTGTTTCCTTCTTTTTTGAATTCGGCTTTCTTGCAATTGATCATCGCCCGCAACCTTCCATAAAGAACCCACGCAGAGTGTGTCAGTCCTAAGTTAGTGAAACGCCTTCCGTTCTGAATACTCAAGAACCGCTCAAGAATTTCTCAAGTCTCCGCAGATATTCTGGCCCCGTTATGGAGACGAAATTGTCAAAAAATTACTCGGGTTGCAGCTTCGAACCCCGCTTTGGTTTCGGCGGGCTTTAGCTTGGATTCGGGTCGCCACCTTTTCCGGCATATACGCCCAACTTTTTGAGGAGAAGAAAATGTTCAAAAGAAATTTGCGAAGGCTGTTTGTTCGATTCACCTGCGGCGCAGTGAAAATTACCTGCGGCGAAAGGGAAACCTCAACAACGTCATCCGTGGTCTGGAGAGATTTTACGCTCAAACAAATAGGGCTGGCGCTATGCCCGCTCCTGGTTTGTTGCCTGGTATTGCTTTCTTCGTTCGCTGGGACGACAACGACTACAGCAACGACAGTCGATGGCAGTCACAACGGATTGGCGCTGCTCGCGACTGCACCCGCCCGGACCGACGGATCCTTCGACGGCATTGCAACGTTCGGCGGCGTGATGCCCAGCGCGACGCAGCTTGATGGACTGAAAGCTATCGGCTTGCGCGTGCAGAGCTTTCAAAATTTACCGCTGGCGCTCTTGCGTGGACCGCGAGCCGCCATGGTCGACGCAGTCAGCCGCGGTTTGGCCACTGACGTCTACCCGAATGAAAAGTTGCAGTTTCTCTCGAACGCTTCAAACATCGCGATGAACGTCGACAAGGTGCAGGCGCTGGGTGTGAACGGAGCAGGTGTGGGTGTCGCCATTGTTGATAGCGGCATCGATGCAACCCATCCTGACCTCGCAAATCGAGTTACGCACAACGTTAAGATTGTCGATCCGGAAGTGGCGGTGTCGCAATCCGATCCGCGCCTAATTATCCCGGTGGACCAAACCGGCTATAACAACAGCGACACTTCGTCAGGTCACGGGACACATGTCGCCGGCATAGTGGCGGCCGACAATACGGACGGACAAGTCATTGGCGTAGCGCCGAAGGCCGACCTGATAGGCTTTGGCACAGGCGATGCGGTTTTCATCTTCAGCGTCCTGGCAGCGTATGACGAGATGCTCACCCACAGAGTCGATTGGAACATCCGCGTTGCCAACAATTCATGGGGATCGTCGTTTCGTCTTTTCGATCCCAACGATCCAATCAATCAAGCCACCAAGGCTGCGCACGACGCCGGGATCACAGTAGTCTTTGCGGCAGGCAATGAAACGACGGAGATGTCGATCAATCCCAACTCGATCGCACCTTGGGTCATCTCGGTTGGCGCCGGAACGCTGAATCACCAGATTGCTGACTTTTCGTCGGGAGGTCTTCAGTATGACAATTCAATTCCGGGTGTGCTACCGGCAGGCGATGAAATACACATGTCGTACACAGGCGACCGCATTGGCATTTACCACCCGTCCGTTGTGGCTCCCGGTGTCAACATCGTTTCAACGGGAACCACCGGCGTTCTGGTGACATCGCTGCCGGGAGGCACTGCTTCGGCATCAGGAACCAGCATGGCCTGCCCGCATGTGGCCGGCGTAGTTGCGCTGCTTTTACAAAAGCAACCATCGCTCACGCCCGACCAGGTGAAGACGGTGCTACAAGTTACGACTACGCTGATGCCTGACGTTGCTAACACAAAGTTGGTAGAACCATTCTACTATTCCGGCTATGGCTATGTGGACGCAAAGGCTGCTATCGATCTCATATCGCGTCACGGCTTTAACGCCAATAAGCTTGCGCGTTTTCAACAGGACGCGGACGCACGCGTGCTTGATGACCGCAACTATAAAGTGTTGGGCACGGACTTCTGGACCTTCACAGCGGCCCCCGCAACTGTTAACGGCGTTCCTGATGAAAAGAACTACCAAGTCAACGTCACGTCGGGGACCAAAGCGATCAGGGCATTGGTTTCGTATCCATCGTTAGGCTACGTTGGCGAGAATGCCTTTGATTATCACATTACGATCACTGACGCGGCGGGAACCCTCGTCGCTGAAAGCACAGCCTCAGCAAGTAACGGCATTTCGGATCTCTTCGTTGATCTGACGAAAGGGACCTATGTTTACGGAAACTGGAAAGTAAATCTTCGCGGCGATGTTGGTTCGCAGGATCAGGGCCTGGTGATGGGAACTCGGGTCACGCTCACGTTGGCCCAACTGGTGCCGCAGGTCCGCATTAGTCCAACGCTTCCTGTGTTCACGGCAACGGGCTCGGCCTCCTACTTCTTCCAACCGGGCGCGGCCGGAGTTGCGTCATCGCCTGAAGGCTGCAATCTGCAGGCTGGCGCGCCCAAAGGCGGACTCGCGCTCACTCAAGCAACTGGCACTTGCCAGGCAGGTGGAATGGGTTATGCCCTGAACTACGGGGCCGGTGATGTTGCCGTATTTACATCCGCGCCGTTGGCCGCACCACTGACTGTCGGCGGACCGCTGACGTTAACATTTTATCTAGCTGACGCAGCGCAGCCAGCCTGGCAGCTCACTTCCAATCCGCGCCTGTCAATCGAAGTCAATGCGGTTGATGCCGACGGCGACTTGCTCAAGGCGATAGGCGCCGGGGAGTGGAGGTTATGCAATGATGCCGGCGTCTGTACTGCGGGCCCGACTGCAACGAAGGGCGTATACACGCTGAACGTTCCGGGCGGGACGTTGCCCGCCGGAAGCCGGCTCTCGATCGTGCTACTCGAAAGTGCAGCGGTGACTTCGAGCGGTCGCACGCTGTATGGCGGTAAAACTCTCACGGCGAACTTCGCCGATGCGGGCGTCAAGTTCACCACCGGCACGCTGAAATAGATCAGCGCGGCTTTGCACAAGAAATTGATGCTGCGAGAAGACTTTCAACGATCGTGATTGACTTCGAGCCTGCGGAGCCCGCTCCGCAGGCTAAGTACTGACGTGACCGAGCAAGATGCCTCCGCTCCCAAAAATTCAGACACAGAACTCCATCAACGCGGCTTCCAATCAACGCGGACGATCGCAAAATTTCCGCAACATTTTGCTCACCGTATCTCGGACATTTCCTGCACGATATGGATACTCATCATCAGCCCAAACCCTCAGTTTTTCACCGGCAAATCGCGATCTCTTTCAAAATCGCTAAGCGGCATGAGGGTTGCAAAATTCTCCCTCAAATGGAGGGGGGAATAAACATGAAAAAGACGTTTGGCAGTGCGCTTATGGCGCTCGCGTTTCTATTCGGCGTAATTGCTGTGACCGGCACAACGGCCAACGCGCAATGGTCGAACAGGACCTACGGCGGATACAACAATCAAGACATACAACAAGGTTTTCAATATGGTGTAAACGTGGGTGCCAGCGATGCCCAACGTGGGCAAAGTTATAGTCCTCAGCGTTCACACTATTATCGAGACGCGCCAACTCAGGCCTTTCGCGACGGGTTTGTGCGCGGCTATGACCAGGCTTATCGGCAGTATGCCGGCGCTTACGGAAACAACGGTGGCTACCGTAACGATGGCTACTACGGAAATGGTGGCAATGGAAATGGTGGCTATCGCAACGATGGCTACTATGGAAATGGTGGTTACAACAACCAGGAACTTAACGCCGGTTACCAGCAGGGCATAAACACGGGCGCGGACGATGGACGTCGTAATAAGCAGTACAGTCCGGAACGATCCAAGTACTACCGAAACGCCTCGACGCAGGCTTTTCGCGAAGGCTTCATCCGTGGTTATGATGCTGGTTACCGCCAGTATTCCAACAACCGCAGTTACCGGAAAAGCAACAACGCCGCGCAAATTTTAGGACAGATCTTTGGTATACGTTACTAAGAGCTGCTTCTAGAACTGTTGCGGAGTAGATAACTCCCGTGTCAATGAAGGTGCCGCGATGAAAGTCGCGGCATCTTCTTTTTTGGTCAGCGGTTTGAAATCAGGGAGCAAGCGATGCGAAGGAGTCCGTGATCAAGCGGTTGCATCCGTCATCCCTATTTGGTCCTGGGAAGATGTTCATTCAATTTGGCAGGTTAAGTCGCCGAACCAAATCGTTAAAGCCCGGCTCAGCGCGAAGTGGATCAAACAACGGCTCAACCTTTAAATAGATCAACCAACCCGAGCGCTCCTCATATGCTTTGTTCAATTGGGCGAGCGCCTCCTGCTTCTGGCCGAGACTGGTGTATAGGAGTGCCAGGTCATAAGGTGAAACATATTTCTCTTTGGCGATGCCTTTCATTTCCTCCAGTATCTTTAATGCATCAGCCTGCTTACCCTGAGCCGCATACGCACAACCGAGCAACGCCAAAGCGGAGGGGTCCCGTCCCATCAGTTTGATTGCGGTTTCATACTCGTTGATAGCTTCCGTATACATACCTTTTTGATAATAGCTCTGCCCCAGACCCGCATGGGATCCTGGCCGGTTCGGCTCAATGTTAAGAAACTTTTGCGTTTGTCTGATGGCTTCATCGTAACGGCGAGCGAAATAAAACGCGCTGGCCACGTCGTCGCTTAGCAAGGCAGACAAAGGATCAACTTCCGCACCGCGCCTTGCCATACTGATAGCTTCGTCCGGCCTCCCCATACTCGTCAGCAGATAGGAATACAGTTCATAAGACAGCGGGTAATTTGGATTGAGTTGAATCGCGCGTTTGTATTCTCGTTCCGCTGTGGCCCAGTCGAACCTTGAAAACATCGTGATTGCCCCGGCCGACGTATGGGCTTCAGCTAAACTATCGTCCAACTCCAGGGCGCGTCTGGCTGCGGCCATTGCCTTCGGATAACCCTCGTTGGGCGGAATCCAGCTATTAGTTGAGGAAGCGCCGTAAGTATCAGCGAGCCCCACATAGGCGAGCGCGTATGTCGGATCTTTATCAATCGCCTGTTTGAAATAGTCCTCCGCCCTTCGTTGATCGTCTGGGGTGAACTTATTCCAGTAATACCGGCCTTTTAGATAAAGCTGATAGGCCTCGGAATTTTGCGTGTACTGCTTTGTGCTCGGCTCTTCCATTCCCGAAATTTTTGGCCGCAGGTTGGCGGTAATCTCCTGCGCGATGTCCCGCTGAACAGACAGGAGATCTGAAACCTTGCGAGTGTATTGCTCGCCCCAGATTTGTTTGTTATCGCGCACATCAACAAGCTCCACACTGACGTTAAGACTGTCGCCGCGTTGCATGATGCGACCGGTAAGAACCGCGCGCACGCCCAACTCGTTTCCCACGGTAAGCGGGTCGGCATCTTTTCCTTTGTAACGAAAAACAGAACTGCGCGCGATCACTTTTAGGTTGGGGAGTTGAGTCAGACTATTGATGATGCTTTCCGTTAGTCCATCGGAGGCCCACTCGGAGTTTGAATCGTTGTTTTGATTTACAAAAGGAAGCACCGCAATCGATTCGATTGCAACTTCGGTGTTGCGCGTATGGAAATAAAAGCCAAGAGCAAGCGCAGCTCCGACGATCAGCACGATGGCAAGAACTGTCGCTAACTTATGTTGCCTAATTCCGCTGACAAAATATTCGGCACTCGATGCGCGCGTTGATAGAGAAGCCGAGCCCTGACTGGTTGCCGTAACTTTCGTCCCGGCGGCTGTGCCTAAATCGTTTGCAGTATTGTCTTCGCTTCCGGATGCAGGCACCGTCGTATCAAATCCGGCACCGCTCATTTCCCGCCGCACTTCCTTTAGTTCAATCGCTACATCCTTAATCGTTTGATAGCGTTCATCCGCATCCTTCGCCAGGCAGCGGCGCACGATTCTTTGGAGCTCGGGTGGCGCAGACGGATTGAAGTCGCTGATTGATGGCGCAGGTTCACGGATGATCTTGTTAAGCGCATCAATCGCGTCTTTCCCCTCAAAAGCCTTGCGGTCCGTAATCGCCTCAAACAAAATGCAGCCGAAAGAGAAAATGTCGGAGCGATGATCAATCTCATTGGTCTTGCCCTGTGCCTGCTCGGGTGACATGTATCCAACCGTTCCGATGACGGCGCCAGGTGTGGAATGCTGTTCGAGGAACGCGGTGGGTACCTCACTCGAGAGTTGATCGAGTCCGGGTCCATCTGACCGCTGGCCACCGTACGATTGCGGTTCAATTAATTTGGCCAAACCAAAATCAAGAATTTTTGTGTGACCATCGCGAGTGACCATGATGTTTTCGGGTTTCAAATCGCGATGGACGATCCCGGCAGCATGGGCCTTGGCTAAACCATCGGCCGCATGTTGCAGATAACGCAAAAGCTTGGGCAGATCCGCCTGCCGCTGATGAATCAGCTCGCGCAGAGTGTGCCCCTCGATAAACTCCATCGCGATAAAATTCAGACCACCAGCCGCGCCGATCTCGTAGATGTGTGCGATGTTTGGATGATTAAAAGCAGCCGCGGCCTGCGCCTCTTGCAAGAAGCGGCGCATTCGATCCCGATTGGAGGCAACAGCGGCGGGCAGCACCTTGAGTGCTACCTTGCGATGCAACTGCTGGTCTTCCGCCAGGTACACTTCTCCCATGCCACCCACTCCGAGCAGTGAGCGAATTTCATATCGACCTAGTCTTGTGCCTGGTGAAAGGGAGGAGCTCATTGGAGAACAGCGCGGCCAATCAATGCCCATTTTTCGTGGCGGGATTCTATACGACTCGTGAGAGTGAGCCAAGCAGTTGATTGCTGAATGCCAGGTCCGCGGCAAAAGGTGGAACCTTTCCACCAAAGGTATTTTGCCGGATGTTACCTGAACAGTTGCATCGCCGGTTTGCGAAATTGATTTTGCGGGTTACGCTTTATCAAATAATTCAAGGAGACATTCATGAACTACAGAATTCTCGGAGGCACCGGTCTGAAAGTTTCTGAACTTTGCCTGGGTACCATGACGTTCGGAGAGAACTTTTACGGCATTGCGGTGGTCGAACAAACTGGTGCGAATGAAATGGTGGCGCGGGCTCTGGAGGCGGGCATAAATTTTTTCGATACCGCTGACGTTTATTCGTACGGACAATCTGAAACCGTTCTCGGCCAGTCGTTAAAGGACGGGCAAGTCCAGCGCGATCGCGTAATTGTGGCGACGAAAGTCCGCAGTGCAATGAGCGAAGCGGCGACCGCCGGCACCGGCGACGTGAACAACGTTGGGCTAACAAGACAACACATTTTTGCTTCCATTGAACAAAGTCTGCGGCGCTTGCAAACCGATTACATTGATCTTTATCAGGTACATGGTTGGGACGTACTCACGCCGATTGAAGAAACGCTGCGGGCGCTGGAAGATCTGGTGCGGCAGGGCAAAGTGCGATACATCGGCTGCTCAAATTGGGCAGCGCGGCATTTGATGAAGGCGGTGGTGATGTCAAAAGCGCATGGCTGGGCGAGCTTCGTCTCGTTGCAGGCTTACTACTCTTTAGTTGGCCGCGATCTCGAGCATGAACTGCTGCCGCTTTGCCGTGAAGAGAATTTAGGTGTGCTGCCCTGGTCTCCGCTCTCCGGCGGATTTCTTTCGGGGAAATACCGGCGCGATAATCCCAATCCGGAAGGCGCGCGCCGGACCGGTTTTCAGTTTCCCCCTATTGATGAAGAGCGTGGCTTCGATGCTATCGAAGCGCTCGACCGGATTGCTAAAGAAAAGAATATGACAGTGGCGCAGGTGGCGCTGGCCTGGTTGTTGGCCCAACCCGGCGTTACTTCGGTGATCATCGGCGCAAACAAGATGACGCAGTTGGAAGATAATTTGAAAGCTGCGGGGTTGGAGTTATCAGCGGCGGACGTTGAGGTATTGTCAGCAACGACCGCACCGCGCACGCTTTATCCACAGTGGATGATTGAACGCCAGAACGAAGGACGGCGGTAAATCCAGTAGGCAGGAGCAGTAGGCAGTAGGCAGAAAGTTGCGGGATGAAAAAACATGAAAACGGAGAGTCGTCTTTCGATGACTCTCCGCTTTCGCGTTATGCAATGAGTAAGAAGATCGTACTCTATTAAGCCGCCTGGTTCCCCTTATCGACCACAGCTTTTAGCGCTTGAAAGGTAGGTGGCCAGAGGCCGACGAATATTCCCGCCTTCTGTTTTCCGCTTAGAAATAGAGCGATCGAGGCTCCGATCGCGCCAAGAGTCAAGATGTGAAACAAACTGACTCCCGTCGCTTTCTCTGTGGTTTTATCCAGTGTTTTCAGCATGGTCTCCGCCACGTCCCGCTTGGCACTGGTTTGGATTCCGCCGTTCTCGTTTGTCTCCGGTTGTGTTCCGGTCATTGTTCTTTGTGGTGCTGACATAAATCTCCCTTAAATGAAAATGATACGCTTTTTGGAAGCTTGCTACCTCGTTTGCAATGCCCGTACCCCGAGGCGTAGAAGGAACAGGCAGACGGCAGCGGCAGTCGGCAGGAAGCAGATGTTTTCTGACCTCCTGCCTGCGACTGCCCCTGCCGTCTGCCTACTTTTCTTTACGGCTTTTTGCCTTTGCCTTTACCGCCGCCACCGCCGCCGCCTTGTCCCTGACCGTTACCAGCGGGCGGTCCCTGCTGACGTTCCGGCTTGCCATGTCCCTGCGCTTGCGGTTCCGGTTGTGCGGCACCTTGCTGCGGCTGCGCGCGTGGGACATCCACTCGACCTTGAGGCTCGCGTCTCATCGGCACGTCTTGTCGCGCACGCGGAGTTGAGGGTTGTGCAACTTGCGGCTGTGGGACATCCTGGCGGCGCTGCGGTTTACGCGCGCGCGGTACATCTTGCAGTCCGCGTGGCGTTGCTTGCTGCGGTTTCTCGCGGTGTCCTACCGCTTCTCCCCGAGCTTGCTGAATCGCATTGCGCTGGGCGCGTTGTTGTTCGACTTGCTGTTGTTGCTGCTGTTGCGCCGCAGCACGCTCGGCTTGTTTCCGGCTAACGTCTGCCTGGCGCTGTTGCTGTTGCATATCCTGTATTTGTCGCCGCGCATCTCGAGTGCCTTTGGCGGCTTCATTCGCAAGCTGGTCTAGTTTTTGTCTGCGTGCTTGATCGAAGTCAGGGTTGGCGGTCTGACCCACCCCACTGTCGGCTCTCGAGCCGCGCTCATCCCGGATTTGGAATTTCGTTCTTTTCGCTTTTTCCGGCGCGGCTTCTAGTCGCAGCGCTTTAGCCAAATCTTTTCTGAATGGCGGCCCGTTGGGAATAGAGCTGCTGATAACCGGCGTCTCGTAAAGCTTCTTCGCAATGCCTGGCGGCAGATCGATCTTGCCGCGACCCCACGCCGAATGCACTACGGCATTTCGCAGCGGAGTCAGTGTCAGCGGATCGAGCACCGGACGGACCTGCGCGAGCATCTGCGGGTTCGCGTGGCTAATGCTTCTCGGATCAAAAGTTCGTCCGAGATCCTGAACCGGCGCATATGCCACGGCCCCGGGAACGCTTAAATTTACCAACTGAGTCGGCACATTATTGGTTCGCGACAGGTAATACGGTTGCCAATTGGCGTCGTAATAGCGTGGCGCATAAGGATCGCCTGGTCCAAGTGGTACCCAGCCGATATCATTCGCATCGACCGGCACCCAGGCCACCAGCGCCGGAGAATACGCCGGCGTAGTATTGACCGTATCGGGAATCCAGAACCACTGATTGTTCACGTTGGCCCAACGACCATAGTGATATGGCGCATAACCCCACGGCTCAGTTGAAACCCAGGTCATCCCGTACGGGTAATCGTTCGTCCAGTAACCCTGCTGATAAGGGGCCCAGCCGTTGTCTACTCGCGGACTCCAGGCATTGCCATAGCCACTGACGTTCTGCCAGTTGCCGTAGGAATCCAGATCGTAAACGCCGGGGATGGTGCTCGAAACGTATTGATAGCTGTTGTAACGATTATAAGGATCGTAATAGGAAGGATCCGCGAGGTACGCATCGTAGTTGTTATAACGGCCATCGTAGAGATTGGGATACTGATAAGAATAGTAATCATTCACCAGATACCCAGCGTCGTTGTTGTTGAGTCGTGATAACAAAACCTGCGCGGCTGTTTGACCGGCAAGCGCCATTATTTCGCCTTTGCCGATCTGTCCACTGCCGCCGAGTCCGACTACTTGCGCCAACCCGCTGAGCACCGAAACCATCGCGTTACCGTTACTCAATCCAACGTTGTAAAGTCCAGGCTGATCAAAGTTGACCGCGCCATACGGCGTTGCTACTTCAAACAATTCGTTGGGCTGCAAATATCCGACATCGAAAATCGCCGAGCCATCGCGAAGCGCAAGCTGAGTACGTCGATCAGCAAGCGAGATCACATCAAGCGAGCTGTTTGGGTTTAGCCGCGCGAAGTTGCGCCCGGTAAACGCCAGCGAGGCGCGCGAGTTGTCGCGCGCGTAAATGCGATCGCCGACCGAGAACGGAGTGTTCGCGGTAGCAGCCACCCATTGGCCATCGCTCCCATTCTCATAAAGACCGTTGTTCAGTGCGACCTCGCCGTCTACACGTTGAATCCGCGCAGCATTCGGAAGGGATTCGGCTGAGACCGGCTGCTCATGTTTCAGGTAGAACGCCACGCCTAAGCCTGCGACCAACGCACAAATGATCGCTACGACCGTCATGTGCGGCCAAACTTTTATCGAACTCATAAGTCCTCCTTCAGACTTGTTTCCATTAACCACAGATTTCAGTGTCTATTTCAAGAAAAAGATCGCAAACAGCATGCCCATTGGAAGCAAGAAAAAGAAGGCTATTTCATCGGCAGCAACAAGCGGTGATGCGACTTGGTGAAGAACCCCAGGGCCACAGAATCGACACCGGATTAGAGCGCTATTGCAATGAAAAGCAATTCGATTTCAGGCCTTGGATATCACGCGCTTATACGATCCGGTACGAACGCGTAGGTAATGCGTACTGGTAAGGTGAGGTGCGTTGGTTTGTTACAAGGAAGAGTTTTACAAGCCGGCCAGAATTTCCTTTGCCGCGCGCTGCCCGCTTTCCAGAGCGCCATGAACGGTGCCTATGTGACCCACGCTGGTAGCTTCGCCCGCAAAGAAAATCGTTTTCCGCATAGGCCGGGCCAGCTCTTGTTGGGCATCGAGACCATCGACGGCAAGATAAGCGTAGGCGCCACGTGAAAACGGATCCGCGTTCCAGTCATGCAGGTAGGAATGCAATAACATCTTGCGCAAGTTTGTTTCTGACACCCCAAAAATCTTTTTCAAAGAATGCAGCGCTGCCGAAACGCATTCGCTATCAGACTTGCCGGCGAATTTCTCAGCACCAGTTCCGCCAACCCAACCTACTAACTCCGGCGCGTGCAAGGGCAGCAAACTCCACCAGGTGGGAATCGCAGCGTCGGGATAATGAATAAACCCAAGCTGCGACAAATCCTCATGCGAACCGATGCCGGGAAGGTCCAACCGTTCCCAAAACCTTTCACTAAACACGAGCACGATACGGACAACATGGCCCATCGGAATATTCCGAATGGCGTTTAGCTTTTCTTCAGGCAATGCAGGAACAAAACGCACAGCCCCGGGCACTCTCGGGTTTTGCTGCAATACACCTAACGGCAAAGTAATTACCGCGCGAGAGGCGACGAAGCGTCTTTCTCCTGTAAGGGAAATCGCCTCGACGTTGTTTGTGCTCCAATGAATTTCACTGATTGGGGTATTGAGTTGCACTACCGCGCCTCGTTGTTTTGCTTCTTCGGTCAAACGTTGCAGGACCGTCTCATAACCCGATGCGACGCGATATGAGTGGTCCCCGCCGACTTCGTCTTCTGCTTCGTTTGCCGCAATCAAACCGTGGACACCCGCGCGCCGAATGTCGGCGGCGTGAAAACCCTGCACGTAGCGCGTGGCGACGGCCTTCGCGCGCAACGTCTCGGGATCATCCGGGAGTGAATCCAGAAACTGCGCAAAAGTCTGGTCGGGTTTTTCTTTGCTCATCAGATCAAAGAGCGCGGTCAGCTTGTTCCAGAAATCGTGTGAACGACTGACGACTCCGTTCTCGAAATACCAGTGGCGGTCGGTAACATCTGAAAATGGCGTTAGTGAAGTGTCGAGAAGCTTAATGAGAGCGGGATGCTTGCCGTGAACAAACTCGGCGCCGAGCTCGACGGGCAGATTGAATGACTGGTCGCGGATGGTATGAACGCGACCACCGATACGATCGCGCGCCTCGATGATTGTTACGGCCAGGCCGGCGGCCGCGAGGTCGCGCGCGGCGGCGAGCCCGGCGGCGCCGGCGCCAATAATCAGAACTGAATTGGTGTTGACCACAGGATAAAACTAGCCGGCGAGTTGGTAGGCTTTTTTAAGCCAGGCAGCAATTTCCTGGTCCACTTGTTCAGGTGCATCGAGTTTGATTTCCAGATGCCAGCGGTTGGCTGAAGCTTGCTCGCGCCGCGCGATGCGCTTGTTGACGACGTCCGAGTCAGATTTCAGCGTGAGTGTCAGTCCGTTTTTGCGCGTCGCCACGCCGGCGAATGCCGTTTCCCTGACCAGATGGATTGAAGTCTTTTTTGGATCCTCCTGAACCGGGCCGAGCTTTTTCGCCGTTCGTATTATCGCTTTGTAAATTTCTTTCACCGCTGGGTCGCGATTTTCAAAGTGCCTGCCAACGCTATGACCATTTGTGTTCATGATGTCTTACCCTCATTTCGTTGCGGCGGCGCGCAAGCTTTGCGCGATCAGCGGCACGATCCGGCGCGGCACGTCGATGGCCGCTTTGATATGGCGCGCATTCGTGAAGTGGCCGGCGACGTAAACGCCAGGCACGTTGGTTTCAAAAGTCTCCGAATCGTAAACCGGCATCTCAGTCAGCTTTCCCGCTTCAGTTCGAACGCCCAGTTTCTTTAAGAGAGTTAGATCAGCATCGCTGCCAATCAGGACAAAGACAACGTCGTTGGGGATCGTCAACGTCTCGCCTTCTTCGGTAGTTAAAGTTACATCCAGTTCAGTGACCTGCAAAACTTCTTTGTAGAGAATGACACGAAGACGTCCCGCCGCAACTTCCTTATCGAGCGGACTGCGCACCCAATGTTTCATCGCGCCGGCTTTGGGATCGCGGTTCTCCCAATCTTCGCGCCAAATGGCGAGCGTGGTGCGCGCGCCTTCTTCCGACAAAAACAATGCGGCTTCGGCAGCGCTGTTGCCGCCACCGACAACCAGCGCATCTTTGCGAATATATGCGTAGGGCTCGACGAAAAGGTGATGCACCTTTGGCAGATCCTCGCCGGGAATGTTGAGAAAACGGGGGTGAGCCATCGCGCCTATCGCAAAAAGAATTCGCGCCGCTTCATAGTCGCCCTTGTCCGTGTGGACCCGAAACATTTCCGGCGCTGCCTGCTCAACCGCAAGCACCGACTCGCCGGTATTGATGTTTAGATCGTTATCAAGCACGAAATGAATGTAGTGCGAAAGCAGTTCTTCACGCGTCGGCTTGTCACGCACTGGGTGCAAAGTGCCTTCATTCATTTCCAGTTCGTTTGGCGTTGAGAAAAGAGTGCGGCCCACCGGGTAAAGGCGAATGGTGTCGGCGATGGTGCCTTTCTCAATCACCAGGTAACGCAGCCCTTCCTGACGAGCTGCGTACGCAGCAGACAGGCCCGCCGGGCCTGCGCCTATAATTAACAAATCAAGTGGTTCGTTCATGGTCAAGGAAAAGTTTCGAGTTTCGAGTTCCGAGTTTCGGGTTCGGAATTTCTCGGACCTCAATGTAGCGAAACCCAAGCTTTAACGATTCAACCTCAATTGCCAACTCGGAACTCGAAACTCGGAACTCGAAACTCAGACGTAGACCTCGCCGCGGGCCACGATCACCGCTGGTCCACCTACCTTTACTTCTTCAACTGCGCCGGGCTTGCCGCCCACATCCAGATTTATGCGGCTGGGACGATGCATAAAATCGCCTTGTTCGATTACGAATTTATAACGACCCTCTGTTGGTTCAATCCCGGACGCGCCATGATGGACCAGGTAGCCACCCAACGCGCCGGACGCGCTGCCGGTAGCCGGATCTTCAGCGATGTTATCGGCGGGCGCAAAGAACCGCCCATGCGCGCGCGCCTCTCCAATCTCGATCGTCTCGCGCGAGAAAGCATGGCAACCGGTGGCACCGCGCTGCGTGTAGAGTTCGCCCAGCAAGCTGCTATTGACGCGACAGGTTCCCAGGTCCGCGAGCGAACGTATGGGGACTACCAATGACGACAGGCCGGTCGAGATAACTTGAATCGGAAGATTCTCGTCGAGGTCTTCGCGGTTGCGGCCGAGAGCGCGCGCGAACTCAGCTTGTTCTTGCCAGTCGTCAATCTCAGCCAGAATTTCAAACTTGCCTTGCGTCATCTCAACCTGCACCGGCACGCCGTCCTTGAATTCAATATCAACCGGCAACACGCCGAGGCCCACTTCATGATGAATGCGCGTCCAGCCGTTTCCTCCTTCCGGTAACGGCACAATTCCTTCGCGCGCCAGCGCGTTCCAAGTGCCGGCAATCGGATGACCAGCGAAAGGAATTTCGCGCGTCGGCGTAAAAATGCGCAAGCGCCGCAAAGGGAATTTCGGATTTCGAATTTCGAATTGTGGAAAGGCTGCTCCTACCTGTTGAGTCTTTCCTTCAGATGTTTGTGCGCTGTCGTTCGCGCTTTGCCCTCGGCTCTCTGATTTCTGCTGTTCACTGTTCGCTGTTTGCTCTTGACCGTTTGCTGTCTGCTGTTTAATCGCTACCGTTTGCTGTTGACTGTTTGCTGTTCCTTCCGGCTTTAACACAAACACCGTCTCTGAGAGATTCATCTCGCGCGCGATCTTCATCATCTGCTCGTCGCTCAGTCCCTCGGCTTCGGGAAAAACAGCCAGCGGATTACCAGCGAACGGCTGGTTAGTAAACACATCGAGTTGTACGAAACGATATTTTTCCACCTGAAGCACCCCGCAGTCTTTAACGAATTGCTCTCGCCATAATCAAGGCGGCGGAAGTGTGCGGTCAAGTGAAGGGAACTCGAGAGGAGCCACCGAGGGCAGGCAGCTAGGGTCCGGCTAATCTGGCGTCATAGAGCTGCCCCTGTCCACCGGAAAATGGGAATTGAAATATTTTGGTGCTTACGGTCATTACAAGTGGATGCAAGAATTTTGGCATTGAACAGGATGGGTGCAGGATCGATCCTCCAACACCATCTAGCGATTCAATTCTCGCTACCAAAAGGCTTGCGGAAACAGTGCAAGGAATCTTGTAAAAATCCTTGACAAGGCTGGGTGGTTGGAATATTGTTCGCCCGTTCTCAAGCTCATTGCCGCTCTGGCGCCTCTCAGTTTTCCTCGCAATCACAAAAGGGCCAAGATGCACGGCTACAGATTTAGTCCGGATAGCCTTTCTCGGACATCTTCCTCGTTGTCGAGGATCGTGAACGTTCCTATTCTCATTTTCTCGCTGCTCGGTTCTCACATCTCCGCGGTTTGAATTATTCAGTTGTCGAGAAGATCGATTGAAAAACTCGCGCTCCCTTCCGCGTTGGCTTTGGAGAACCGTCAACATTGCATTCCTGGAGGTGCCAAACGTCATGAAGCACTTTTTACTTATAACCCTTACGCTTACCGTTCCTTTCCTGACGGGATGTCCGAAAAGCACTCCGAAGGTTCCTTCTGTGCTTGCCAACCGCGTTGCATCCTACGAGATCAATCGATTCGATGAGGAAGCCGCTCTTTATTACACGGCGGTTGACAGCAACCAGCTTCAACAAGCCCAGCGACTGCGAGACAGGATTATCTATCGTCTCAAATCTAACATCGATGGTAACTACCATGAGTTTGAAAACCAGTTATTCGCCGGTCGAGCGACGACGAATGTGCTGTTTGACATAGTGGACTTCGGCTCTGGGGTTGCTACGACGATCAGCAATGGTGCACGCGCCAAGAGCGTTATCTCGGCTGCGCTAACAGGGTTTAAGGGGGGCCGAAAATCTCTTGACGAGAATTTCTTCAGAGAGCGGACGACAGCTGTGATCATCTCGCAGATGCAGGCATCTCGGGCACGCATAGAAACCGAAATACTGAAGGTCATGATTGAAGACGTAAATGGTTATTCCTTAGACGCGGCGCTGGGAGATTTGATCAACTACTTCTACGCCGGCACGCTGCAAAAAGGACTGCAGGAGCTGGCACAGCAAACGGGTCAAAGTGCGATAGATGAGAAGAACGCAGTAGAAGTTGAGCGTGAAAAATTGCGCGCTGGTACGCCAGCCAAAGTTATCAGGGCAGTTAACATACGGAAAAAATTCAATGATCTTTTCAAAGACGCGTTGACTCCTCCCATCGATCCTGCCAAGCACGCAACCGCCGTAGCGGCAGCCAAACAGGCTTTGGAAGAGTTAACTGGCCAGCCGGTGTCTGCCAACATCAGCGACGCCGATCTCTTCGTCCAACTCAATGAGGCCATGGAAGCGACCGCAATAGATGAAAAAGGCAAAGTAAAAGTTCAGAGAGCTTTGAAGCTGATTAACTAGACCACAAAAGGATCGAATCATTATGGCATCCCCAAAAGAAATCGAGATGGAAATCGACGGCTCGTTCACCATGTCTCAAATATCGGACGGGTTAGCGGAAGCGGAGCAATTGAAAAACAGAGAGCTAACGGCTCTGTCTGTTTTACCGGATGGAGCAAACGGCAAGCATAGAAGCGTTGCTAAGCTTGTTAAGCGACCGCTGGGAGTGACCTTTGCCCCAGTACTCGTGATCAAGGCGTCTGATAGCCCTCCTTCGGGCAAAAAACAGTTGTTCAAAGCTAATATCTGGGTTCAAGACGCGAAGACTGACGTCGCAGTGTATAGGTAGACACTGCTTGGTGCCGGGCAGCCACCACCCAGTCAAGTCGATGAAACTAAGTTTGAGGGATGAACACAGCCCCGGTGCGATTTTTTCAACTGCCAAATGCACTGTTATTCCAGTGTTACAACTAGCCGCCGTGGTGCAGATGTGCAGGATCTGCAAACGAGACGCGGTTAAATCCAAAGGAGGGCTGCAACTCAATCTTAGCGAACGTAGACAGGCTTCATGACGTGGTGTCGGCATTTTTTGAATGATTTGTCTAAAGGAACAACGATATGAGTACAAATGAGAAGGACACTAAGAATCGGGCAGTCAAGAAACCGCAGGACGGTAACCACGAAGGCGATAGTCAAACTGGTAATACGACAACCGGGGTGGAACACCTATCAAGCAACCGTCAGATAAGACTGCTCGGTGCGTTCTATGTGGTGACGGCTTTCCTTCTTTTTTATCTGCTCTTCAAAGCTTGGCCACCATCACCCTGGCCCACGGATGAGCAAGGGAAGAACATGGCGGCCGTCATCACGTTCTTCGCGCGCTATGAAAGCCTCAAGTTTGACGTTCACACCTCACTCGATGAAAGGCTGCTTTTTCTGGTTATCGTAGCTGGGGCACTCGGCAGTTACATTCACGCAGCAACATCGTTCGCGGACTACGTGGGCAATCGCAAGATGGCGAGTAGCTGGCTGTGGTGGTACATACTTCGTCCATTTATAGGTGTGGCGCTGGCTCTGGTTTTTTATTTCGTTGTTCGAGCCGGGTTTCTGACCGGTGGTGCGGGCGACGTCAATCCGTACGGAGTGGCCACTCTCGGGGCCCTGGCCGGGATGTTTTCCAAGCAAGCGACGGACAAATTGGAAGAGGTGTTTACCACTATCTTCAGACCTGCGCCTGGGAAAGGAGATGCGAAACGAGGTGACAAACTTGTTGGGCCTACTGTCAGCGGCATGCTACCGAGAGAAGGCCCGGCTGCCGGGGGCACGGAGGTAGTCGTTAGTGGCAATGGTTTTGTAGATAAGCCTTCGGTCACATTCGGTGGAGAGTCTGCAACTTCAGTTACGTTTGTAAACGCGACCACGATCAAGGCAGTCACGCCGACTCATAACCCGGAAACAGTAGACGTCGTGGTAACTAACCCCGACGGTCAGGAAGGCTCCCCCAAGGAGCGCTTTACCTATCTCGGCGAACCTGGGACCGGCGCCGCAACGGATGTCAACACTGGCGCCGCAGCTGGTGAAACTGCGGTTACTGGCGAAGGTGGTGACGAAGATTTTATTGACGGATGTGACGTCGAATTCAAAACTGACACAGCCGACGAAGACCTACCGATTACGGAAGGAGGTGTCGAGTAACATGGCGTTCTCACTGACCTGGCTACCCGACGTTTTGAAGGATGCTGGTTTGAAAGTGTCTTTGGTGGACGGCTGGCAAACGCGCGGCCGTGGGGACGCGGGACAGATCTTTGGTGTGATCTGTCATCACACCGGGGTTAACAATCCGCACAAACTGAACATGCCCACCCTCCGTTCGCTAAAGGAAGGACGCCAGGCGAGTCCCGGATTAGCCGCGCTTCCCGGTCCCCTGGCTCAACTCGGTCTTGGCCGGGATGGAACCTATTTCATCATCGCCGCCGGCCGCGCCATTCACGCGGGCCAGGGAAGTTTCAAGGGACAACTAAACGGTAATAGCAATTTCATCGGCATTGAGGCGGAGAACGGCGGTAACCCGCAGACCGATCCGTGGCCGGAAATTCAGCTCGATGCTTATCATCGTGGCGTTGCGGCGATCCTTGAACATCTCAACAAGGATCACACGTTCTGCTGCGGCCACAAAGAGTATGCATTGCCAAAAGGACGTAAGGATGATCCGGATTTGGATATGAACAACTTTCGCGCCTCGGTTGCCGCTATTCTGAGCGGCACAATCCCAGCACCAACATTAATTCCTGCGGTTGAACCCGCGCCCCCTGCTGGTGGGCCAGCGCCCCGGCCCACGCTGCGTCGCCCTGCAAAAGGTGAACTGGTTAAGAAGGTCCAGATGAAAGTTGGCGTTAACGCTGACGGAAATTTTGGACCAAAGACTGAAGCGGCAGTGCGCGCCTTTCAGAAGGAACACGGCCTCATCCCGGACGGCATTGTTGGCCCGAAGACATGGAAAGCTTTAGATGCAGTGTGACTGCGACATCCGTTCGCTAACAAGCATTCGTGCTTTGTTCCCGGCGCGCTGCGGTGATTGTGAGCGTTAGGCACCTCGGAAGGAATTCGACATGGCATATAAGTCTACAAAGAAAAGTTCAGTTAAGAAAAAAGCAGTAAAGACAAAGGTAGTGAAGAAGAAGCTCAGCACCGCCGCGACTCCGGCAAAGCGGGCGAGTAAGAAAAAGAGATCCGAAAAGGCCGGCGCCATTCAAAAACGCCAGTGGGAATTGCCGACCAGCTATTGCGCCGGTGGAAAAGGCTGGGCCACGTTGCGCGAGGTGGTTGACCCTGGCGTGCCGACGATGACCTATTCCGAGTTGTCACCGGAACAGCGAGCTGAGCTGGTGGCAAAGCGGATCTCAGAACAACCTAAGTTTCAAATTGCAATGCTCGGCGCCGGCTTGATTGACCAGAAACGCGCCATGGCTGAAGTGAAGGGACAAACGGCGATTGGCCGGGCGTTAATGGAAATTGAACAGCGAGTCATCAATCACCAGGTGACCAAGGCCCTGCTGGCGGAACAACCGAAGCCGGCAAAAAAAACGAAGAAGAAAAAGCCGTTGTGAACCTGCCTTAGCAAACCGGTCTGCTTCACCCGCGGACCCCATTGAAACCTTCGAGGAACAAACCATGGCTCGAAAGAAATCCGTAAACGGAAACAATCACCGGCGGCCTCACAAGCGCTCTCGAAAACGAGTGGTGTCGCTTGAAATGGATATGGTAGTGCTGGCCATCGATGCTGCCTTCGAAATCATTACTCAGAAAGGCTTCAACTATCGCCAGGAGAATGTTTATCCCTACCTGCAAAAGAAGGGATTTTCGATTCAGCGATCGCAGGAATCTCTGGCGCGCCGCGTTTACGTTGCCCCTGAAGCGCGAAAGCCTCACGTGATTTATATAACCGGCGTCGGTCATGGAGGTTACGACTCATATACGGGCGACTTCTACGACACGATTTTCAGTGTCGGCAACTACAGCACCGAAGAGTGTCAGGGAAAGATCGTTCATTTCATCTCATGCGAAACGGCGCGTGAACTCGGACCGGATTTTGTAAGCCATGGCTGCCGCGCTTATTTCGGTTACGACGAAAATTTTACTTTCCTGCTGGATTCAGCCGACATCTTTTTCGAATGTGACTCCGAAATCGACCGCGGCTTTGCGGATGGATTGAATGCAAAGCAGGTGCATGAACGAGTCAACGCGCTTTTCAACAAACACATCAACGCTTTGCGACAACAAGGAAGCGACTACAAGGCTGCGACGCTCGAATTCGATCGCGATCATTTGCGCGGGCCGCTGTCCGGGCCGCAGTGGGGAGATCCGCTGGCGTCATTGGCCGGTTGATCAGCTCTCCAGGAAAGCAACGCGTCACCTTGTTCTGACAAACTCACCCAATTCTCAAGAGGAGGTCTCCAACAACCCCATGCTCAAACGTTACCTTGTCCTGCTGGCAGCTTTAACAATCACTGGCTTTCAAACCCATCCCAACATTCACGCTCAAGGGTTAATTAGTTCGTTAAGCGTTCCGCCACAGGCGGGCCAGGTTGAAGTTCGCAGCGCAAGGAAAAGCGATACCTCAATCCGATTGGATCAAATGCAAATTCCGGCCGCGCCCGTTAATCTGGGCCCGCCAACTGAGAAACCTATTCGCCTCAATCCAAACGCCTCGGCCTCGCTTGGCTTGTCGGTCGATGGCGCACTGCAATCTACGCCCGGCCCCGCGCATCCCGCTACGGTCGGCGCGCCAAAAGACGGACTTGGCAGTAACTTTCCGAATTTCCAAATTGAGAATGCACCGCCCGACACCAGTGGAGCGGTAGGAAAGACGCAGTTTGTGCAATGGGTCAACACGTCATTTGCCATATTCGACAAGGCGACCGGTAACCGCCTGCTTGGTCCAATTAAGGGGAGGTTTTTATGGCAAGGTTTGGGTGGCCCGGGAACGCCAGTGCCCTGCGAAGTAAACAACGACGGCGATCCAGTTGTCTCTTATGACCGGGTTGCGAATCGTTGGGTGCTCTCGCAGTTCTCGGTGAGCGGCGGCACTTTCGCGCAGTGCATTGCGGTGTCGGAAACATCCGACGCGTTGGGCCGGTACCATCGTTACGAGTATGAAGAGCCTGCCTTCAACGACTACCCACACATGGGAGTCTGGCGCGATTCGTACTATTTTTCTTACAACATGTTCGAAGGTCTCTCTGGCGCGCGCGCTTGCGCCTACGATCGCAAAAAGATGATGGTCGGTGATCCCACTGCGACCGAACAGTGCTTTCAGTTAGGCTTACCATTCTTTGGGATCTTGCCTGCGGATGCTGATGGCCGCAGGTTCGCTCCGGTCGGCCGACCAAACTATTTTGTTGGACTCGGCAACAACAGTTTGCTGATTTGGAAGTTTCATGTGGATTTTGCCAACCCGGTCAACACTACGATGGGGACTGGCCCCACGCATCAACCGAACGCAATGATTCCAGTGGCAAGATTCAATCTGGCGTGCAGCGGCACGGGAGACACATGCGTGCCGCAACCGGGCACATCACACCAGCTTGATTCACTCGGCGAGCGACTGATGTTTAGGCTTGCTTATCGCAAGTTTACTTCGCGCGAAGCCCTGGTGCTTAACCACACAGTGGACATTGGACCACCAACCGGAAGAACCGCCATCCGCTGGTATGAGATTCGTAATCCAGACGCTGCACAGCCAACCATCTTTCAGCAGGGAACATTTTCACCCGACTCAACGCATCGTTGGATGGGAAGCATAGCGATGGACAAGGTTGGCAATATTGGACTGGCTTACAGCATTTCAGGCACGAGCGTGAAACCGGGCGTTGCCTTCACCGCGCGTGCGCCGACCGATCCTCCTGGGATCATGGGAGCCGAAAGCGTTATTAAGGCCGGCGGCGGGATTCAGGATACCCCTTCGCGACATCTGTCCCGTTGGGGAGATTACAGCGGCTTGACAGTGGATCCGGTGGACGACTGTACTTTCTGGTTTACCACGGAGTTTCAAGGCGCCAACGGAGTCTTCAATTGGCGCACGACCATTGCTAAATTCAAGTTGAACAGTTGTCATTAACTTGCGGTCGGGGGGCACTTATAGAGGTCGTCTCTTTAAGAGGCGGCCTCTTTTTTTTGTCGAAGCGCACTCGACGAGAATGCACTGAAGTCGATTGAGTTATTGAAGGGACCCCACCTTGTATTGCACTCACGCTTTTAAGTAATAAATGTCGCGCGCCAGCGCGTCGAGTCAAAGCGCCGTAGGTGCGACACGAATGTAGCCAGGGGCAAGCCGCAGGCACCGCCCCTGGATCACGCAACCCAAAAACATTTTCGCCGACCCTCGATGGGTCGGCGTTTTGTTTTTAAGTCCGTTGAAAATAACAGGCGAGCGACGAGAACGCTGTTTGGCGGCTTACTAATCTCTTGCTGGTGCCGCCTTTTGTGTTGTTGAAAAAAAAGCAACGCCGACCCATCGAGGGTCGGCGAAATGTTTTGGCTTCATTTGATCCAGGGGCGGCGCTGCGCTTGCCCCTGGCTATTTTCATATCGCGCCTACAGCGCTTTGACTCGACGCGCTGCGCGCGGCATCAATTAAATCACCCACCCGCTACCGCAGGCGGTACTGACCTCACTCCCCGATTTACGATTTACGATTCACGATTCACGATTTACGGTTTACGGTTTACGGTTTTGAGTGATAGATGTCGCGCGCAGCGCGTCGAGTCAAAGCGCCGTAGGTGCGTAATAAAATAGCCCAGGGTAAAGCGCGCTTCGCGCGACACCCTGGGATCACGCCAACCCAAAACAGTTTCGCCGACCCTGATGGGTCGGCGTTGTTTTTTGCGTTGCACAATTGTTGGCGTGTTTCTGCGTCTATGGAAATAACAGCTGCGCGCGCAAAAAGATGCGTGACATTTTCTTGGCGTTGAAACTACCAACGCCGACCCATCGAAGGTCGGCGAAATGTTTGTGGCTTCATTTGATCCAGGGGCGGCGCTGCGCGCGACCTCAATCAAATCACTCACCCGCTACCGCAGGCGGTACTGACCTCATCCCCACAATTCACCGTTTACGATTTCCCATTTACGCTCTTATCGATTCACTCTTCACTTTTCACTCTTCACGGCTCTTATTCCCACGACTCCCGCAACCACACCAGCAAACTCTACCAGCGCCAGCACCACCGCCGACACTTGAAACACTTGCGCCCACGATCTCATCGCATGATGGCCCACCGTGCTGACATTGTCGGCACCCGCCAACACGAAATGATAGTAACCACCAAACACCAGCGCCCCCAGCATTGATAGAAACAGGATCAGATAACCACGCCGCGCGCGCTTCCAAATCAGATAAACGGCAATCAGCGGCAGCAGACCTATCACGATAAGAATGTACGCGTTCTGCCAACCATTCATGAGTATCTTGAGCGTGCTGTGCGCCGCCCCATGTGCCACCGTCACCATCGCGTGCAACGCGATGATGGAAACACTCATCCTCCTGAGCGAGTGCCCGGGCGCCCGTCTGAGTCGTTCATATTCTCGCATGACCGTTCCTATGCCAACCTTCTCACTTATGAGAAGATTACACCAAACAGGGAGTGAGCATTCTTGTCTACCGCAAAAGCAAAAGAACAATTTCCATTAGTAGCCTGGCAATCGGATGATCAGCAGTCTCGGCTTTATCACGGAGACAGTCTGCAATTAATGCAGGCACTTCCGGCCGAAAGTGTTGATTGCATTTGGACAGATCCTCCGTACAACCTCTCTAACGATGGGATCACTTGTGT
>JACCVY010000183.1 GCA_013697915.1 Blastocatellia bacterium
AGATTTATAGTAGAGCCGCTCAAGATAGATCCAAGGGTGCGACATCATCTGAGGATTCGTTATTGGGCCAAAGCGGAGAGCGGGTGTGCGAAAGACTTGTTAGAAGCGTCTGGGGGACTTCTTCAGGACATCCCTTACGCTTGCACTTGCAGATTCGTCACACCCACTCCGCATGTTCCTTGCAACCGCTGCAACCCTAAAACAGAAAACCGGATTACAAAGGTGAAAAGGAACCGCGTCAACCTATAAAGCCTTGCAGCTAACGGCGCGATAGCATGTTTCTGTTTCCTTCAGCTTGAATGCTGCTAGCGCGCCGCAGCAGAAGGCCATCGTTGGGCGGCTTCGGTCTTTGGCGCGGGGTGTTCCCACTGACAAACAGCTTCCCATCGTTCGTCAATTCGGATAATAGTCAACCTGAAGTTTCGGCACTATTTGGAGATTAACCATGACGCTTTCGAAGATTTCTTTATGTCTGCTCCTGGCTTTACATTTGTTGATTTCAGGGGATGGACAGCAGGCGCGGTTAGGCGGCCCGCAAACGAAATCGAACCGAACCGAGTTATTCCGTATAAAGCAATATGGTAAGTACGGGTATATTGACCGCACCGGCAAAATTGTTATCCACCCACAGTTCATAGCTGCTTTTGATTTCTCTGAGGGACTGGCTTTAGTGCAGTTGGCCCAGCGGTACGCTTTTATTGATGAAACGGGTGAAGTTGTCATTCCGCTTTCGCACTTTAGCTATGATTTGCCTTACTTTTCTGAAGGGCTCGTGGCCATCAAAATTGATAAAGACGGCGTTCTGAATGACAAGGTTGGGTTTATTGATAAGACCGGCAAAATCATGATCGAACCGCAATTTTTTTTCGTTGGTAGATTCTCTGAAGGTCTGGCATCTGCAGACAATGGCGAGAAGTGGGGTTACATAGATCGTACCGGCCAGTTTGTAATCAAGGCACAGTTTGATTCTGCGCTTCCATTTTCCGAAGGACTTGCCTGGGTTTATATGAACCGCAAAATTGGCTACATAGACAAGACGGGTCATTTCGTCATTGAACCGACGTATGATGATGCCTCTTCATTCTCCGAGGGTCTAGCGAAGGTGATGATCGGAGGGAAATACGGGTACATAGATACGAGCGGCAAAATAGCCATCAAACCGCAGTTTGATTCTTGTCACGCCTGTGGCGGTGATTTTTCGGACGGGATGGCGGAGATAAAGTTGAATGGCAAGTGGGGCTACATGGATAAGCGCGGGCAGATCGTGATCGAACCGAAGTTTGATGGTGCGGGAACCTTTTCAGACGGACTGGCTTGGGTGAGCATCGGAGGGAGAACCGGCTACATAGATAAAACGGGAAATTTAGTCATTAAACCGCAATTTGATGGAGTTAATTCCTTTTCCAGAGGTCTTGCAGCAGTCAAAATTGCGGACAAATGGGCCTATATAGATAAGACCGGCAAATATATCTGGGGTCCAACTAAATAGGGATCAGGGAATTAACGCGCCCCAACACGGCGTTGGACCGGAGTCCCGATGCGTTCGCGATGTTCTTAACTTGTTCGTTGCGGCGAAGTTGTTGCTAATCGCCCGCCGCGTCAACTCAACCGTTAGACGTCGGAGGTAAGAATGTCGCAGATCGATAATCTCATAAACACGTGGCGGCGCGTCGATACCGATGAACGTCCACTTGTCTTGCCGGAGGACCGTCCCTATGTACTTCGGGGCAAGCGCTCGGTCGTGTTTGACTCGTATGAGCAATGGCTCGCCGGCGGTGGCCTTAAAGGGCTCAAGAGCGACCAACTGCACCTCGGCCTGGTGCCAGTACCCTACATCGGTGATCTCAAACACGCCTCGGTCGTGATACTAATGTTGAACCCTGGACTGGAGGCGGATGATTACTATGCCGAGACACCGGGCAGCGCCTATCGAGACGCGATCATTCGAAATCTTCGTCAAGAGGTTAATGACACGGCGTATCCCTTCGTGTTTCTCGATCCCCAATTCGCGTGGCATTCAACGGGCAAATATTGGCGCGCTCGGCTCGCTTGGCTGGCCGACGAACTCGTCGGCGCTCAGGCTTCAGGAAGTACACAGGCCTTGCAGCTGGTGTCCAAGCATGTCGTTTGTCTCCAGCTCGTACCGTACCACTCTGCGACGTTCGGCCTATCACATGACACCGTCAGGACCTTACCGTCAGCAGCCCTCGTGCGCGGGGCCCTATCCGAGCTTCTCGCCCAAGCGCAACGCGGCGAAAAGCTAATCGTGGCCATGCGGCGTAGCGGAGATTGGGGCCTCGCCAAGGAAACCCTGTGCAGCACCGTCTTGGCGTATTCCGGGCCCGCGACACGTGCGGCGTACATCAATAAAGGCAATACAGCGGGCCAGCGTATTCGGGACTTCTTGCTCGGCCATAGCGCCGCCGTCTAACCCGTCGTTGCAGCGGACTCGCTTCGCTCGCCGCTGAACTCCATATCGTTAGCTGGCTTCTTGAATCGAGACCCTCAGCTGGCTCATGCTTTGTAGTGTCAGCAAGGATGGAAAGATTGCAAGCAATTGGATCACAGCCCAAGCGATCTACAAGGCGCTTGCCAAACGTGGGGCTGAAGCTCGCGTTGCTCACTTCACTCCGCATGACTTGAGAAAGACATTCGCTTCGGAGCTAATAGACGCCAGCGGAGATCTTTCAGCGGTTCAACAGTTGATGGGGCACGCGAACGTTGAGACTACAGTTGGTTACGATCGGCGCGGCGAAAGAGCCAAAAAGAAGGTTGCTGGATTGATCCATCTGCCCTATCGCTCGCGATTTTCTTAGAAGCACGGTAAGATCGAAAGGCCGAGAACCCGCCGCTCTTTTCGTAATTCCCGGGGGAAGCCGTTAGCCTGATCAAACGCTCTTCGTGCCTACGGTTTAGGCTTGTCCTTTTCGGGTTTCTTTTCATTTTCCGTGGTCACTGTTTCGATGCCAGTTGGTACGTATTTTCTTTCTTCGGCGGAAACCGTTACGGGAGCGCCCGTTGCGCCACGAAGCGCCATTAAGACGCCTCGATAGTCGTCTTTTTTGGCCTGTAGTAACACCCCTCCTTTCTTTCCGTCGGCATCTTGCCACTCGATGCCAATAAAGTGTTTTCTGTCCTTGTGCATCAGGCCAAATAACGCGAGCGGAGTTAGAAACACAGCCAGAGCAATCATAGTCTTGATCTTACGACTCGCCACCTGACCATAACTGAGACCGGTAACGTGCTTCGGGTCGATCTTTTGCTCTTTACCGTCTTTGAATTTCAACGAAATCTCCTCGGCTGACACCGTCAACGTGTTGTTCCACTCATCTGGCTTAACTGTGCTCGCAACCGTCCCACCCTGATAACGAATCTTCTTGAATATGTTTCCTTGACTGTACGTCACTACCGAGATCGCCAAAAGGACGACAGCCGCGCCTAACGGTTTCGTGGGACTAATTGTTCTCATAGAGAAGCCTCCGAAGGAAGAATGCGGGATATTTAAAAGCGGCTTATATCACTGATCCAAGCGTGAGACAATGGCGGGACGGCACAAGTGTCGTTAGCACATGATATGTCCGGTCTCATTAACACATGAAGTGTCCGATCTGAGCGGCGGGGGTCAGAGCAGTATGCCAGTATGGTGGGATGCAGCAAATGACACAGGCCGCAGTGGAGCGGGCGATGAAACTACAGGACGTAATGTTACGGGCGATGGCCAAGCGGATCAGCTGGTTTCAGGCAGCGGAGATACTGGGTATCAGTTGCCGGCAGATGCAGCGGTGGCACACGCGCTTTGAGCATGAAGGGTATGAAGGTTTATTCGATCGGCGGCGCGGGGTGCCGTCGCCGAAGCGAGTGCCGCTCAGTACGGTGGAGGAAGTGTTGCGGCTGTACCAGGAGCAGTACTTCGACTTCAACGTGCGTCACTTTCACGAGAAGCTAATGGAAGAGCACGGCATAAAGTTGAGCTACACCTGGGTGAAGCAAGCGTTGCAGGGCGCGGGGTTGGTGAAGCCAACGCGCAAGCGAGGCGTACATCGCAAGCGGCGACCGCGGCGGCCGTTGCCGGGGATGTTGTTGCACATCGATGCGAGTAAACATCAGTGGTTCTGTGATCACCGCTGGTATGACTTACTTGTAATCATGGACGATGCCACCAGCGAGATCTATTACGCGCAATTGGTAGAGGAGGAATCGACCCGCACGGTGCTGGCCGGATTGCGCGAGGTAATTGAGCAGAGGGGCGTGTTTTGTGCGCTTTACAGCGATAGAGCCACTCATTTCTTTCTTACACCCAAGGCTGACGAGCCGGTGGACCACACGCGGTTGACGCAGGTGGGCAGAGCTTTGCGAGAGTTGGGGATTCAGATGATTCCGGCTTATTCACCGCAAGCTCGGGGTCGCAGTGAACGAGGCTTTGGCACCTGGCAGGGGCGCTTGCCGCCCGAACTGCGACTGCGAAAGATCACGACAGCCGCCGCGGCTAATAAGTTTCTGCGCGAGGAATATGTGAAAGAGTTCAACCGTCGGTTCAGTGTGAAAGCTAGCGAGCGCGGGACGGCATTTGTGCCCGTAAGACGGAAAGAGTTGGACCTGGTTTTTTCACTGCAACATGAGCGCGTAGTAGCTAGAGACAACACGGTCAGCTTCGCCAATCGCAGTTGGCAACTGGAACGAACCAAGTTCAGAGCCACCTTAGCCGGTTGCCGCGTGACCGTGCACGAACATCTGGATCAGACTATCTCGATCACCTTTGGTCCACATCGGGTTGGCCGCTACACAGCTGACGGCCAACCAGCTATGGAAATGACGCCGCCACGGAAAGCGACCAAAACCGTCGCTTCCCAACGCGGCTTGACAAAGTCAGGCCAAAAAGCCGCCTGACTTTCCCACATTCCCACAGCT
>JACCVY010000186.1 GCA_013697915.1 Blastocatellia bacterium
GACAGGGGATTGCGTAGCTCATGGGAAAGCATCGCCAGGAATTCGTCCTTGCGCTGGTGAAGTTCTGCCAACGCTTCCGCCTGCTCGTGCGTCTGCCGCTCCAAGCGGCTGCGTTCGGTTATGTCCCGAATGTTGCACTGAATAATCGGCGTGTGCTCAACCTGATAGAGGTTGCTGACGAACTCGACCTCCACCTTCCGCCCGTCTTTGGTTTCGAGCGGCAAATTCTCATAGCGGATATAGCCTTGCTCTTGCAGTTCTCGAAAAGCGGCTTTGCTTTCCTCAACATCTCGGAGCAGACCGAGCTGCCAGAGTTCCTTGCCGACGAACTCCGCCTGCGAGTAGCCCAACAAGTCCTCAATGAAAGGGTTGGCATCGAGAATTTTCTTCGTGCCCGCGTCGAGAATGAGGATGGCGTCGTGCGTCGTCTCAAAGAGTCGCCGATAGCGCAGTTCGGAATCCTCCACTGCGGCTTCCACCTGCTTGCGTTCGGTGACGTCCTCGATGGCGAGCAGCATCAGGTTCAATCGGATGTCCACCGACACGAAGCGGCAGGCGTTGAGTAGCATGATTTTTCGTCCGATGGTCTGGAAGGTGTGTTCAACCTCGAAGTCATGGACGGGATGATTGTCGCTCAGGACTTCTTCCAACAACGCCCGCAACTTCGGGATGTTCCACTGCCGATTGCCCAAGTCATAGATAAACTGGTTCTCCGTTTCTTCCGGCGAGACTCGGAAGGTCTCGTAGAAACACCGATTCGCCGTCTTGATCCGTAGATTATTGTCCAGAACGATGAATGGCTCGCGCAACGTCGCAATGATGTTTTCGGCGTAGCTGAGGGTGTCCTGTATCAACTGCTCCGCTCGTCGGCGTTCGGTGATGTCTCGGAAAACCAGCACAACGCCAGCGACTTCTCCGCTCGCATTGCGAATGGGCGCGGCGCTATCGTCAATTGGTCTTTCTGTACCGTCTTTGGAGATGAGCAGCGTGTGGTGTGCCAGACCGACTACCACGCCTTCGCGCAAGGCACGAGTGGCTGGGTTCTCGACCGTCCGGCGACTTTCTTCATTGACGATCTTGAAAACGCTTTCGAGGGGAAGGCCTGCCGCCCCTTCCTGCGTCCAGCCGGTCAAGAACTGGGCGACAGGATTGAGAAAAGTGATGCAGCCTTTGGTGTCAGTGGTAATCACCGCATCGCCAATGCAGGAGAGGGTGACACGCAGCCACTCTCGTTGCTCGTGCAATGCTTCCGCCGTCTGCTTTGACTCTGACGTTTCTCTGTCAGTGTTCATATTCAATTCGTGGCGTACGCGGATGACCCTCCGAAAAGCACGGCCATAAGATGCCACTGTTCTGCTCTATCTTTTCCCACGTTATGCCGTAGTAATCGGCGTTGCCGCCACGCGAAAGCGACCCGCATCTCGTCAAAACTTGCGCGCGGGCCATCGAAGGTAAAATACTGTGATACTCAGCTGGTAACGTGATCGGGCCTGCGGTCATCGAATTTATTCCTTAAACCAGGAATTTTATTGTGTCATCTGGCTAGCTTCCATTTCCGTGCCGCTGATGAACTTCTGAATGTATGGGTCTTCCGACTGAACGAATTCTTCATCTGTGCCGCTAAAGATCACGCGCCCTTCGCGCAGCATCAGAATTTTCGTATTGCTAAGACAGAAGTTATCTCCTTCCTCTTCAACGGTGACTTCGCCTTTCTCGTTAATTACTGCGTACGCAGACGTGATGTATTTGACGGTGTCCATCTCATGAGTCACGAGGATGGAGGTGACATTTTCCAGATCGCGCAGTCTAATAATTAATTCGGAAATAGTTGCCGCCGTCGGGGGGTCCAGCGCGCCAGTCGGCTCGTCAAACAAGACAATCTTGGGATTACCAACAATTGCGCGTGCTATGCCAGCCCGTTTTTGCATGCCACCAGATAACTCGCTCGGCAGCTTATCCATATCATTTTCAAGACCGACAAAGCGTAGTAGCAGCCGCACCTCTCTTTCTACATCTTCCTCAGGCACGTCTTCCTCGTGTAACCGGTAAGCGACATTGTCATAGACCGAGAGCGAATCGAAGAGGCCGCCTTCCTGGAAGACCATGCCAATCTTGTCGTGTACATGCTTTAACTGCGATTCGTCGTAATTCGTAATATCTTCATCTTCAATTAGAACCTGTCCCTCATCCGGCTTGAGAAACCCGAGAATAAGTTTGAGGATGGTAGACTTGCCGCCGCCCGAACCACTCAGGATGATTTTGATTTCCCCCTTCATCACTTTGAAGCTGAGCCGGTCCAGAACTTTCTCGTCGGCAAACGAGAAAGACACGTCACGGAACTCGACAGCAGGAATCGCTTGCTCCTGCTGGTCCATTTCAAAGACACTGGCATCTGCCGCTGTCACATCCCCGCTCCGATCACCGGTGACGGCTGATGCAGGTGACGTAGAAATTTTGTTCTCTGCGCAGGCCATAAAATCTATCCCATCCAATGTCAATTTCTTAGTGGACGATGGTGCGCGGCTTAGCGCCCAAATCGGATGAGCGAATTGAAGTTGTGCAAATCTATACGTCTGCGCAGAACCACTCTTTGCTCTCGAATACTACTCATGTTTGCAGTTCAGCTCGCGTCTGGAGCAGGCGCAGAATATGGCTGCGCGAGATTATTCCTTTGAGACGACCATCGTGAACAACAGGCAACTGGTTGAGGTCTTCTCGACCCATCACCTCGAGCGCTTTTGTGATGGATGTTTGAGGCACAACGGTGTGTAAGCTTCTCAGTGGTCGCATTACCTCTTCCACTGTGGTTTGCGGCCATCTCGCGCGCTCGACCGTTTTCACCTCGTGCGGCGTGACGAGTCCGCTCACGCGTCCCGCGTCCTCAACAACGAAGCACCGCTGCCCGGTCTTCAGTAGGTGCTCGTCCACAAAGGTCTGCAAATTCATGCGACCGTCAATCACAGGCCAGTCGTTTGCCATCACCTCACTAACTTTCACACCGCGCAGATTTTCGGAGATCTCAACCTGAGCGTAACTGGCTCGCGCTGCCTCCAGCAGGAACCATCCGATTAAAGTTAGCCACAACCCACC
>JACCVY010000249.1 GCA_013697915.1 Blastocatellia bacterium
AAACAGGCGTCTGACCGTCAAGGGCCGTATCATGGCCCGAGGCACCGCGGGCGCACACATCACCTTCAGCCACGTGCCGGGGACAGTCGCGACTGGTGATGCCGATCCGATCAAGAACGGCGTTCAAACGGGTCCTCCAAAATGGGGTGGTTTGCGAATCGTCGATTCCCTCGCGCAGGAGAACATTATTCAGTATTGCGATTTCATAAACGCACAGGGGACAGACCCGAATGGCGCTAAGATAAGGATGTTTTGGGATGTTTTTGGCGGCGGCGTTTTTTGACGCCTGGGACCGACTTAAGGAGCACTTGTTTGCTAAGTTCACGCATCTGGCGAAGGATGCTTTCGAGTTTTCGCTGGTTCGCGATGGCTTGCTGGTAAAGGGCCGCCTGTTGCTCGGAGAGCGCCACGCTGACGGTCTTGGCGTGGACTTTGCGGGTCAAACGCCAAGCTCTGGGCGGCTGAGGCATGACACTGCCTTGAGCGATCCATCCAAGTTCGAGCAGTTTTGTTTTGAGATGTTGGTAGCGCTCTTGGAGCCGCTGCGTGGCGGCCGCAGATAATTGGGCTTTTGCAGGAGGATTGTTCTGGCCTTCTTTCATGCGTATATATACGTATAGTAATGCGCCATTCCACTCCCTTCTTCGCCGCCTTCGCTCCTCTGCTCTTTGGACGGCCGCCTCGTGGCTTTCACTGCGCCCTGCACGCCAAGGTTCTCGCAGCTCATTCGCTCTCCCAGCTGCGCGAAGCCTTCGGCTCCATGATCCCTGACGCGCTGCTCTCCAGACAAAACAAAGGCGCCGGGAGCCGACAAAGGCTCTTCAGTCCCTCGATCACTTTCTGGGCGTTCCTTGCTCAAGTGCTCTCACCCAACTCTGCCTGCCGCGAAGCGGTGCGTAAAGTGCAGGCCTGGTGGACGCTGGGCTCTTGCACGGAGATGTCTTCGGACACCAGCGCCTATTGCCAGGCTCGGGCCAGACTAGCCGACAAGACGCTTCTCCATATCCATGACCATCTCGTTGCGCGCATGGAAGCTAACGCCCCAAGCGACAGCCGCTGGCTCTCGCGCGAGGTCAAGATCGTCGACGGCACCAACCTCTCCATGCCCGATACCGCCCAAAATCAGGCCGCCTATCCACAGCCTTCCAGCCAGAAAAAAGGATGCGGCTTTCCCATGATGAAGCTGGTCGCTCTTTTCAGCCTGAAGAGCGGCGCCCTGCTCCATTTTGTCCGCGGCACTCTCCACGTGCATGAAAATCAGCTCTTTCGCGCGCTCTGGCAGTACTTGCTCAAAGGCGATGTCATCTTAAGCGACCGTGGCTTCTGCTCGTTTGTGGCCATCGCTTCGCTTCTGACCCGCGGCGTCGACAGCGTCATGCGCTTGCATCAGGCCCGGCGTTCTGATTTCCGGCGCGGCAAACGCCTCTCTCACGATGACATCCTGGTTACTTGGACAAAGCCCCAGCAACGCCCCGCCACCTGGAGCGCCGAGGAGTTCGCCGCTCTGCCGCAGACTTTAACCCTGCGCCAGATCCGCCTGCGGATAAACCTCAAAGGCGCGCGCAGCCGCACCATCATCCTGGTGAGCACCTTGCTCGATCCACTGGCCTATCCGGCTGATGCCATTCGCGCGCTTTACCTGGAGCGCTGGAGCGTGGAGTTGCACTTTCGCGAGATCAAGATCGTGCTGGCCCTGGATGTTTTGCGTTGCCTGACTCCGAGGATGATCCAGAAGGAACTTCTCCTTCACCTCATCGCTTACAACCTCATCCGCTCCCTCATGCAGCATGCCGCAATCCGCCACTGTGTGGAACTGCGCAGAGTCAGCTTCAAAGGCACCCTCGACAGTCTGCGCCACTTCGCTGACGTCATTCATGCCGCTCATGGCAAACCTCGCAAACAGGCAGCGCTCCTCAACGCGCTGCTGGAAATCATCGCCAAAGATCAGCTGCCCCATCGCCCCGGCCGCAATGAACCCAGAGTCAAAAAGCGTCGCCCAAAGAACTACCACCTACTCACAAAACCGCGCCATCAGATGCACGTGCCACCTCATCGCAACCGTCCCAAAACATCCTTATCTTAGCGCCATTCTCGCCTGACCCCTAACATCACTCAGCTAAGGCCGACGGCAACCAGCAATCGCAAAACGAGCCGGAAAAAACCGCTGCCATAAAAAGCCTTGGCAAAGCGGAAGGGAACGGCA
>JACCVY010000067.1 GCA_013697915.1 Blastocatellia bacterium
CTTCGCTATCCGCGAAGGTGGTCGCACGGTTGGAGCAGGCACGGTTTCAGAGGTGGTCGAGTAGGCAGTCGGCAGAAGCAGTAGGCAGGAAGAAAACAACTGACTACGAACTACTGACAACGGACCACGGACAAAGTACAAAGAACTAAGTAAAAGTTCAGGATTTAAGAAGATGCCACGCGATAATATTGTTCTTCAGTGTATTGAGTGTAAGAGTCGGAACTACGTAACGACCAAGAATAAGAAGACCACGCCTGATCGGCTTGAGTTTAGTAAGTTCTGTCGCCGTTGCCGCAAACACACTGATCATAAAGAGACCAAGTGAGGAGACACGGAGAGCGGGAGACGGGGAGACACGGCGAAATTGTCTTTTCCCCGTGTCGCCCTGTCTCCCCTTCGCCGCGTCCCCTGCGGACGGAGGGGTATAGTGTCAACGGTTAGCACGTCGGTCTCCAAAACCGAAAGTCCGGGTTCGAATCCTGGTACCCCTGCCAGCTTTGAAGCAATTAGTGACTGGCGAAGAAGGTTGACTAAGTAATGGCTGAGACAGATAACCCAGACACGTCGATGGTGCCGCCGTCACCGCGCGCTGCGCGTTTTGGTGAAGGCGGGGAAGGCAAGCCGGCCCGGCGCGAGCGTGGCTTGAGTGGTCCACGCGTCGGTCCGCTGGGACGGTTGGCGCAGTTCCTGCGCGACGTGCGCGCGGAAATGAAGCGGGTCTCATGGCCCACTGTAAATGAAGTAAAGAACACGACAATTATTACGCTGGTCGCAGTTATCTTTTTCGCGATTTATCTATTTCTGGTGGACAGAGTTTGGTCGTTCCTGCTGATCCAACTTAACCATCTGCTCAACTGGATGACCGGAGTTTGATCGCCAAGGAAACATTAATGGAGCACTGGTTCATACTTCATACATACTCCGGACACGAGAAGAAGGTGCGAGACAGCCTGGAAGCGCGCATTCGTGATATGGATCTGCAGGCCGAGATCACCAAGGTACTTGTTCCTACCGAAACCGTCGTGGAAATGCGCGGCAACAAGCGGATCGAGTCGTCGCGGATGTTTTACCCGGGTTACGTGCTGGTGCAGATTGAATGCGATGAACGCGGGCATATTCCCGATCATGTGTTTCATCTGATTAAGTCCACGCCCAAGGTTACTGGTTTTGTTGGCGGTCACAATCCGACGCCCCTGACACCGCAAGAAGTGGATCAGATTGTTAACCAGCAGGCAGAGGCGGCAGAGAAACCAAAACCGAAATTCTCTTATGCTTCCGGCGAAACGGTGCGAATTAAGTCGGGACCGTTCCAGAGCTTTACCGGTAAGGTGGAAGAAGTTAACGAAGACAAGTCAACGTTGAAAGTGACCGTGACTATTTTTGGCCGATCAACTCCGGTTGAGTTGAATTTCCTGGACGTTGAAAAGGTCACATTTGCGGAAGAAGAGTAAAGGCATTGCCGATTGCCAATTGCCGATTTCCGATTGGCAACATGGCGGTTGATGTAAGCCTTTGAAAAAGTGGGAAGGCTTTTTAAATCGGCAATCGGCAATCGCCAATTGGAAATAATAAGATGGCAAAGAAAATAACAGGCTATATCAAGCTGCAAGTTCCCGCCGGCAAGGCGAATCCGGCGCCTCCGATTGGTCCCGCGTTGGGCCAGCACGGCGTGAACATCATGGAATTCTGCAAGGCGTTTAATGCAAAAACGGCGCAGATGGATCCCGATCTTAAGATACCGGTGGTCATCACTGTCTATGCAGATCGCTCGTTCACGTTTGAAACGAAGACGCCACCTGCAGCGGATTTGTTGAAGAAGGCGGCCGGCATTCCCAAGGGTTCCGGCAAGCCTAACCGAGAAAAAGTGGGCACGATATCCAAAGCGAAGATTGAAGAGATTGCCAAGACCAAGCTTCAGGATTTGAACACAACGAGTTTGGAGTCAGCTATCAGGACGATTTCAGGAACGGCCCGGCAGATGGGGCTGACGATTGAATAGCAGTTACAGGTGACAGGTGTCGGGTGCCGGGTGCCAGGTTTTACCGACACCTGACACCCGATACCTGGC
>JACCVY010000097.1 GCA_013697915.1 Blastocatellia bacterium
ATTGAACCGCAAGTGTGCCAATTGAAAACTGTCTCAACAGAGGGGTTCACCCCACAAGTCTGTGATAATTGTGTGCGACATGCAAAATGACTTCGGGGCCAAAGGCGGAATGTTTGACCGCGCCGGAATCGACATCTCCATGATTCAGAGAGCTGTCGGGCCGACCGCGAAAGTCCTGGCTTCGGCCCGCCGCGTAGGCGTAAAAATCGTCTATCTCAAAATGGGATTTCGTCCTGACCTCTCGGACTTGGGTACCTCCGACTCTGTGAACCGGGTGCGACACCTGGAGGGGTTCAAAGTCGGAGAGAGTGTTCGCGCCCCCGATGGTCGAGAAAGTCGGATTCTGATTCGCGACAACTGGGGCACCGATATTGTTCCTGAACTAAAACCGAAGGCTGACGATGTCGTTATCTACAAGCATCGATTCAGCGGTTTCTACCAAACCGAATTGGATGCCACGCTGAAAACGCTCGGGGCCAAGCATCTTATCTTCACCGGCTGCACCACGAGTGTATGTGTGGAGTCGACGATTAGAGACGCGACGTTCAGAGACTATTTGCCGGTGCTGCTGGCGGACTGCACGGGCGAGCCAATCGGACATAGTTTTCCGAGAAGCAATCACGAAGCGTCTCTCCTGGTCATTAAAACATTATTGGGTTGGGTTTCCGGCTCGGAGGAGTTTATCAACGCCCTCAAAGAGGTGTAAGTTTCGCTAGCACGCCGCCGAACAAATCGTTGCAGGTGAGCCGCGATTGCGTGTCCTTCATCAAGTTTTTATCTTCTCAGGTTGTCGCGACTCGCGCGCCGCAGCTGAGGCCAGCGTTAGGCGACAGAACCCGATGGGTAAAAACCTTATGACATCCCGAACTCAACGAGCCATCGGAATGACCCCGACATCGGGGCATGAACGGTACGAGTTCCTCGATGTCCTGCGGGGCTTTGCCCTCTTCGGGATAATCACCGCGAACATGATCCTCTACTCCCTGTACCTCTCCTTACCTGAGTCCGCAAGAGTGAGCATGAGTACGTACCCGACGGACAGAGTGCTCGATTTCCTCGAACTAGTTTTGATCGAGGGAAAGTTCTACACCATCTTCTCCGTGCTATTCGGAATAGGATTCTCGATCTTGCTCACTCGGGCCCAGGCAAAGAGCTCGGTGTTTCATCGCTTTTTTCTTAAGCGTATGTTTTTCTTGTATCTGATCGGCGTGGCGCACGCGGTTTTGTTCTGGCACGACGACATACTTCAGTTCTATGCGTTCTGCGGAGCATTGCTTTTACCCTTCGTTAGAGTTCGGAATCGTACCCTCATCGCGTTCTCGGTTCTCGCGCTGGCAGCAGGCGCGGCTATCAAGCTCACCGGCGCAATTCCCCCTGAGTCTCTTACGGGCCCTCGAGATCTGCTGTTTGCCCGCTTCGGTTTCACTCACGATTCGCGGATAGCCATCTGGACGCACGGCAGCCTTCCAAACATATTGCGGCTGAACCTGAGCAGCTGGTTCGGTCAAGTGGAATATGTTATTTCAAGTGGAATGCTCTTTAAGATCTTTGGATGTTTCCTGCTGGGTTTCTACATCGGCCGGAACGAAATATATAAGAGCCTGGAGAAGTACCGTCTAACCATCAAACGCGTGGCGATTGTGGGGCTGGCTACAGGTATCCCGCTCAACCTGATCTATGCATACACTTTCTCATCGGAGTCCTGGTTGCGTAATTTGAGCGAAGCTTTGGCCATCCTGCCATTGAGCGCCGGGTATGCATCCCTGCTTTGCTTGCTGTGGCTCAGTCCGCGTGGAGACACGCTTCTAAAATATTTTGCTCCGGTTGGTCGAATGGCGTTGACTAATTACGTGGGCCAGAGTGTGATCTGCACGCTGATTTTCTATGGGACAGGACTCGGGCTTGGGGGAACAATGGGGCCAACACTGTACTTGCCGATCGGCTTCGCCGTCTATCTCGCTCAAATTGCGGTTAGCCGGCTGTGGCTCGACCGTTTTCAGTTTGGACCCCTTGAATGGATTTGGCGCATGCTGACGTACGGGAGTTGGATCCCGTTGACGAAACGAGCGATTGTGTGACTAAGGGATTGTCGCCCAACAACGGAATGCACCCGACCGCGAATAGCGTTGCTTTCATCCGCGAGACGCCGTGCCTGCTGCGTTGCATGCGCGGCGGGTGATGCCGGGCGTTAGGCGCAGGGTACGTTATAGCTAGGAGAATGAAATATGATGAAACGAACATTGCTGGCTGCTTTAACGGTAATATTCTTTTCTCTCTCTGCGTCTGCCCAGATTTATCGTGTTGCCCAGATGAACGTTGAGCAACTTCGTAAGCTGAATAAAGAAAAAACGGCAGTGCTTATCCCCGGCGGCATTCTCGAAGAACATGGATCGTATCTCCCCTCTTTCACCGATGGGTACTGGAACGAGCAAGTAACTCAGGAACTTGCCAAAGCTATTAGCACCAAGCCGGGCTGGTCTGTGGTCATTTTCCCTACGATCCCGCTCGGCAATAGTGGTGCTAACGACATCGGCGGCAAGTATTCCTTTCCCGGCACATACGCCGTCAGATTCTCAACGTTACGAGCAATCTTCATGGATTTGGCGACCGAATTGGGTGAACAAAAGTTCAAGTGGGTCTTCATCGTTCATGGTCACGGAGCGCCAAATCATAATCGCGCATTGGATCAGGCTGGCGATTATTTCCGCGAAGGGTATGGCGGACATATGGTCAACTTAACCGGGTTAATGCCGGTCATTGCCGCTTGGGACGGGAAGAAAACGGAGAGCGAACGTAAAGAAGACGGGCTACCCATTCACGCGGGAATGGATGAAACAAGTATGATGCTTGCGCTACGTCCCGACCTTGTGAATCCAGCTTATAAAACTGCGCAACCGTTCTCCGACGAAAAGATGGAAGATTTGATTCGTATCGCACAAGGTAGGGATTGGCTCGGCTACTTCGGTTCACCCCGACTAGCCAGACCTGAACAGTATGCGAATGGATGGCAGAGAGCCTTGAATGAGGCGGTCAGTATCGCCCTAAAAATTCTCAATGGCTTTGATGAACGGCAAATCCCGCGCTTTGGTGATGAAATGAAAAAGAGCACACCGGACGTTGCGCTTGACCGAGCTTCATTGATTCACGAGGCTGAGATAACACAAAAGCAGCAAGCTTGGTTGAAGAAGAGAAGGCTTAAGTAGTTTGTCACGCTGCGCCTAACAACTCATTCAACCGGAGCGCGAATAGCACGGCTTTCATTCGTGAGCTTGGATGCTTGATACATTGAATGCGCGCCCGGTTAATTCGGGCGTTGGGCCGCATCGCACGGATATGCAAAACGACAACACCAGTAGAACTATGTTTGATCGAATCGCAGACGGGCGCACCGATCTAGTCTTTGACTATTTATCCGAAGGGCACTCCGCGAATTCCACAGACAAAGATGGAGTCTCTCTCATCAAATGGTGCGCCTACTACGGCGATGTCAGTGCTATACGATTCCTTCTGGCTAACGGCGAATCAATCAACTCGCTCGGAGAAGACCTCGGCCTAAACGCGGCCGCGTTTCACGGACACTGGCGACTCTGCCAGTTCCTTATCGAGAATGGCGCTGACGTGAATCGTCCGTTGGCTGACACTGGAGAAACACCATTGCATGCAGCTTTATGTAATGCGAACGACCTCGCACATAATTACGTCATCAAAGTTCTGCTCGCCAATGGCGCGAATCCAAACTGCGCGACAAAAGAATCTGTGGAAACGGGCTCGTTCATGCGAGACTGCAGAACTAAAGCCGAAACTCCACTGCACCGAGCCGCAGCCTTTGGGGATGAAGAGACCATCCAATTGCTTCTCGATGCGGGAGCGACCATCGATGCTAAAGACATGAATGGAGATTCTCCGCTCACTTGGGCGAGTTGGCATCTGCGACCTGATTCCATCCTTAGGAAGCTGTGCTACGGTGACTTTTCTATTCGTCCAGAAAGACGCTCAATGGAAATCAATCTACTTGGGGAACCACATGTCTAACAAACCTGGGCGGCCCAACGTCATTCGACCCGACCGCCAGATAGCATTGTTGTTCTCTCCGGTTAGATTGAATGCTTTTCGCGGGCGGCGGGTCAATTCCAGCGTTGGGCGGCAATCCAGCTGCGCAACACTGCCACCAAAAGGAGAAATCACTTATGTGTCACCAGACCCTGATTGGCCGCTCATTGCAGGCGGCATTGCGTTGTTCGTTGTTGTTCTCGTTGGGCTTGGTCGGCTCGTTCGCTTACGCACAAGCGCCTGCTCAAGAGCAGGCATTGACGCGGACTGCCCATGATGCGCAGCTTAAGTGGGGGCCCTGCCCGCCGTTCTTGCCCAAAGGATGCGGCATCGCCGTTCTTCACGGCGACCCTGCAAAAGACAACGTCGACGTGTTGCTTAAAGTGCCCGCCAAGTCGACCCTCCCGCTTCATTGGCACACTTCGGCAGAGCGCATGGTGCTGGTAGCAGGCGAGCTTCATGTCACCTATGACGGTCAGAAGACGGCGGTTCTCAGGTCGGGGACTTATGCGTACGGTCCCGCCAAACGACCACACAAGGGCTTCTGCGCAAGCGCCGTCCCATGTGTTCTCTTCATTGCCTTTGAATCGCCGTTGGACGCAGTGCCGATCGACAGCAAAGAAAAATAGCGGTAGTGCCGCCCAACCCTGCGTTCAAGCGGACGGCCCAAAGGCGGCCGCCGCTTAACGCCAACGTTCGGCGTCCTGATGTTGTTCAGAAGAGGAGGATAATATGGCACGAAAGATCGTTCTATTCGCGGCTCTGCTGTTTGCCGCTCTCGCCGCGGGCGGGGGGTACGTCGTATGGTGGGACTATAACCCCGATGGGATGTCAGCGGCGTTCTATGTTGAAAAGATGCAGTACGCGATCCGCGTCATTGGGTCGCCGCTGTTCGCGGTCGTGGGCTTGGGTACGTTGTTTACTATGGTCTCAGCTTTTCTCGCACGCCGTGATCGCCCGAGTTTCTACTTTCTGATTGGGGCAAGCATCTGCTTTTTCTCGGTCGCCTTAATCACGCGCTTTGGCAACGTCCCGATTCTTAATCAGATTGAGACGTGGGATATCAGTTCTCCGCCGTCGAATTGGAAGGAACTTGCAGACAAATGGTGGTGGATCCACAATGTGCGGTTCGCCGTGCAGATAACCGGTCTGAGTCTCCTGATATGGGCAGTGCTGGGTCGTCGCAACACCTAGAAGTAAAGCTGTATCGTAGTCAATACCAGGTTGAATAGTTTTATCTACGCGCCGCCGAACTACTCATTGGAGCGGAGCGCGAAGAGCACGGCTTTCATCTGCGAGACTTGTCGTTGGCGGTGTTGTGTGCGCGCCCGCTCAGTTCGGGCGTTAGTCGACCGTAGGCGAGCGGATCTTGCGAGAGGACATTGACTAGTCAAAGCTAATTCGCATAACTAACACCTATGCTAAGTATCTTGGAAAGGATTTTTTGAGCTATGAAGAGAGTGCTGTCATTTCTTGCGGTAACTGTTTTGGCCGCGTCTTTCGCGCAGGGTCAGGAAATGACCCATCCTGCCGCCGGCGAGCCAGGGATCTACTCCCCGACGGAGATCAAGTGGAAAGATGGTCCCGCTTTTTTGCCCGCCGGAGCTAAGTTTGCCGTGCTGGAGGGCGATCCTACGAAGGAAGGCCCGTTCGTGATGCGCATCTGGTTTCCCGCCGGTTTCAGGATTCAACCGCACTGGCATCCTAAGGTTGAGCGCGTCACGGTTCTTTCAGGGACTTTGAATCTTGGCATGGGTGAAAGGTTCGACCAGTCGGCGACCCGCAAGATGCCAGCCGGCACGTACGGTTTCTGGCCTGCCGGAATGCGGCACTTCGCCTGGGTGAAGGGTAAGACCATTGTGCAACTCCACGGTACCGGGCCGTGGATTTTTACATACGTCAATCCTGCGGATGACCCGCGTAATGCGAAGAGGTAATCCTCTCCGCTCAATGAAGCAAAGGTCGTCTAATAAGCCTTGCAGCTGACGGCGCGATAGCATTTTTCTCAAGTAGTCTTTGTCCTTCAGCTTGAATGCTGATCGCGCGCCGCAGCTGAAGGCCATCGTTAGGCAACATCTACTTGAATGAGGCGCAGATAATAATGGAGCATGTGATTATTGACGTAGCTAGTGCTAGCGTGAAAGCACCTTACGACTAGCTCTTTCAACTTCTATCAGGAGGTCATCCATGTCATCCCCAACGCAGAACGCTTTAGGCTCAGTAGTCTCATTATGGCGTTACCCCGTCAAGTCGATGATGGGTGAGGAACTTAATGCTACAGAGGTTACAGAACGCGGGCTACTTGGTGATCGCGCTTACGCTATTATTGACTCGTCTGACGGAAAAGTAGCAAGCGCAAAGAACCCGCGAAAATGGAGGAATCTATTCAGCTTCCGGGCCGCTTATGTTGGGCCTCCAAGTAATGGCGAAAAACTTCCTGCCGTGAGAATTACTCTCCCGGACGGAACTATTGTCACGAGCGAGCAAAATGGGCTCAACCAGATTCTCTCGAATCTACTAGGACGTGAAGTTACCCTTGAGAGGCGAGCGCCGGGCCAAGAAGAGCTAGTTGAGACAACTTACCCTAGCCCTTGGATGGAAACACCCAGCCTCGAAGAATACTGGCCTGATATAGAAGGTCTCTCCCACAGAGACGCAGTAACTGAGGAGAAGATGCCGGAGGGAACTTTCTTCGACTGTGCAGTCATTCATCTGTTGACGACTGCCACGATTGACCAGCTCCGAGAACTCTACCCACAAGGCCGCTTTGAGGTGCGGCGATTCCGTCCAAATATCGTGGTTGAAACGCCTGCCGGCGAAAAGGGCTTCGTCGAGAATGACCGGGCGGGGAAGACGCTTGCGATTGGAGACGCGGTTCGCATCCCAATTAGCGGCCCCTGTCCTAGGTGCGTGATGACGACACTCGCGCAAGGTGACCTGCCGAGAGACCCCGGCATTTTACGAACTTCAGCCCGACACAATCGGACACATGTTGGACTTTATGGGAGTGTTGTGCAGGGAGGCACAATCCGCCGTGGCGACCCCGTAAGAATCGAGTAGGAAGAAAGCCAACACGTTTACATTCCCGGATGTTGCCTAACATTCGCTTGCAGCCGACGCCTCGATAGCATGCTTGTTAAGATCCTTCCTTGCGTCGAAGGTTGAATGCCTGCGCTCGGCGCGGCTGAAGCGCAGTCGTTATGCCGCTTCGCTGGGTGGTCTACAATCGTGCGCGGAAAGTGTGTTTAAGTCTCAAAAGTTTAGTTTAAGGAGATCCGCCATGAAGAAAATACTTTTGCTTGTGCTTCTTGTTTCCGGGCTGTCCGGCTGCACCCAAACACAAGTTCCCACAACCGCCGCTGGCGACTCAAGCCTCAAGGCGTACTTGCCTCAATGGGAAAAGGCGCAGTCTCGTTTTATCAACGGTGATCCAACTCTATGGAAGCAGAATGCCTCGCACCGCGACGATGCCACAATATTCGGTGCGTTTGGTGGGCATGAAAAGGGTTGGAACGAAGTGGGCGCGCGGTACGACTGGGCGTCGTCGCAGTTCAAAGATAGCGGGGCCTCGCAAAAGATCGAATACCTTAACACCGGCACCAGCGGCGATCTGGCTTTTACCGTAACGATCGAGCGACAGGAACAAGTGCGTTTGGGTGATCAGGAGAAACCGGCTCCGCGGGCTTTGCGAGTTACGCAAATCTTTAGAAAGGAAGACGGTGTTTGGAAACTCCTGCATCGTCACGCCGATCCACTTGTTGAAAAGAAGGCACCAACCACGGTCCCGCAGAAGTAAGGACTATTTGCTCAAACGCGCCTGCAAATTACGGGCGGCATAACAATTCGTTGGACGCGAGCGGAAGCAGATCGCTTCTCATCGACAACTTGCCGCACGATGCAGTTGTCGCCCGGCCGCTGAAGCGCAGCGTTCGACGGACCTCTCGTGGCGGTGAACCATGACGCTCTTCCTGGATCCCGGGCTTCGTACCTTGACTTGCTGATCAGGCCGCGGCCGTCACGGCAATCAGGGGTGGATCGTGGAGCAATAGTGTGCGGTTTACTGATCCACGATTGTTGTTGGCGCCGTCGAACAAATCGTTGGACGCGAGCGGAATCAGATCGTCTCTTATCGACAACTTGCCCGTAACGACGTTGTCTCCCGCCGCGTCAACTCAATCGTTAGATGCTCCCGCGTTCCTCATCAAAGTTTTAAGGAGTATTCAGTATGAAGAATGTTGTTCAGCTATTCACACTTATCCTTCTACTCCAAACTTCTTTATCTGGAAACGCGCAGAAGTTAAACACGCCTGCACTCAAAGCAGATTTGCAATTTGCTTCGGGTCAAAGTGCCAGCCGAATCCCGTTTGAGCGAGTCGGAAACTTTGTCTATCTTCGCGCTCGCGTTAATGATTCCGATCCGCTTTGGTTTCTGTTGGACACGGGCGCAACCGCTTCCTACTTCGACGCGGAACAGGCGCAGGCTTTAGGTCTAGGTCAGGGTAATTCTATTAAAAGCGTGTCCCTTAACTTTCCCGGTGTGAAGCTGCTCAACCAAAACTTTTCCCTTCAGCGTTTGGGATTTTGGATTTATAACGGTCACGCTGCTGACGGATTGCTTGGTTATGATTTTATTAGCCGCTTTGTGATTGAGATAGATTACGTTAACAACACAGTTAGCCTGCACGAGCCAAACAGCTACAAGTATTCCGGCTCGGGCGACGTTGTTCCCCTTACTTTGTTGGAAGATGATTCGGGCGGAAAAGTGCCTTTAGTTAGCGTCAAGATTATGCAGCAGGGACGCGCCGCCATCGAAGGTAAGTTTATCGCCGATACAGCCGTGCGAAGTGCCGTTAGCTTTAATACGCCTTTCGTGGATGCAAACAAATTGTTGCAGTCCGCTCAACAGACAATCCAAGTGCCTATTGGCGGCGGCGCAATGGTGCGCGAATCGAAACAATCAATCGGGCGTGTGCCGAATGTTCAAATTGGACAATTCACATTCAAAAAACCAATTGCTATTTTCTTCCAGGATAAGCAAGGAATTCTCGCTAGTCCCGAATTCGATGGCGTCATCGGCAACGAAATCCTGCGGCGATTCAAGGTAATCTTCGACTACTCACGCCGGCAAATGATTTTAGAACCCAACCGCTATATCTCTGACCGCGAGGAATACGACATGAGCGGAATGCTTCTGATTGACGAAGGAATAGGTTTCAAGACTTTCAAGGTCAGGCGAATAATTGAAAACTCAGCGGCAACTGCGGCAGGGTTACGTGAAGGAGACATCATTTCGGCGGTTGATGGCAAGCCTGCCTCAAATCTGACGCTGGAAGAAGTGCGGCAGATGTTCAAGCGAAAAGGGCGAAGCTATCAGTTAGACGTTGAGCGCGGTGGGCAAAAGGTACAAACTAAAATCAAGTTGAAGCCGTTAATCTAAGCCGCATCTAACAAGCCTTGCAGCTGACGGCCTAATCGACAACTTGCGCGCGATGCAGTTGTCGCCCGGCCGCTGAAGCGCAGAATTAAACGGCTGTTGAATCTTGCGGAACAGTATCTGGAGAATGCAATGAGATATAACCATACGATAATTGCGTGGGTTCTGATGCTAGTCTTCTGTGCATCGGTTTCGGCAAGCGGCGATGAGGTTGATAGCTATATCGAAACGCAGATGCGTAATCTGCACCTTCCCGGCATTTCGCTGGCGGCCGTCCGCGACGGGCGGATTGTCAAGGCGAAAGGCTATGGGCTGGCTAACATCGAAGCGAATTCCGCCGCCACACCAAAAACCGTTTACGAAATCGGCTCGATGACAAAACAGTTCACCGCCGCTGCCGTGATGATGCTGGTCGAGGAAGGCAAAGTCAGTCTAGACGATAAAATCACGAAGTATTTCCCGGACGCGCCGCAAGCGTGGGATCGCATCTCCGTCCGGCATCTTCTCAGCCATACGTCTGGCATCCAGAATCACGTCGCCGTGCCGGGTTATCTCGATATTTTCAAAACCAGCATCACTTCAAAAAACTTTCCGTCGCGGGATGAATTGCTCAAAGAGTTCTACAAACTGCCGTCGGAGTTCCAACCGGGTGAAACGTGGGCGTATGACAATACGGGTTATTATCTGCTCGGAATCATCGTCGAAAAAGCAAGCGGCAAAGATTTTTGGCGGTTTCTGGACGAACGAATTTTCAAGGCGCTCGGCATGAACGCCACTCGCAATACAGACACACGTCAGATTGTTCCGAATCGCGCTTCCGGCTACGAGTGGGTGAATAATAAGTTTGAAAACCGTCCAGTTTTACTTCCATTCATAGCCTTCTCCGCGGGCAGTATTTTGTCCACCGCTCAGGATATGGCGAAGTGGGATGCCGCGCTTTACACCGAAACACTGCTAAAAAAATCAACGTTCGAGCAGATGTGGATTCCCGCTAAAACCAATGACGGAGCGTTGGCATCGTTTGATTACGGCTTCGGCTGGTTCATAGATAACTATCATGGTCGTCGTCTCGTTCAGCACACGGGCGGCACGCCCGGCTTTTCGTCGGTCATCTACCGATTTATGGACGACAAATTGACCGTCATTATTCTGAGTAATCACGCCGACAAATTACTTGACCAGTTTGCCGTTGATATTGCCGGAATTTACGTTCCG
>JACCVY010000099.1 GCA_013697915.1 Blastocatellia bacterium
GGGCGCCGGGCGGGTGCCCTGAGCTTGAGCCGAAATAGTTGCGATGGTCAAAAGAATCGCTGAAGCGAGCGTGCTTATAGTTTTCATAGTTCCCCTATCTTATTCCATATTGTGAAAAAAGGCCTGACCGTTGAACAAGCGTCGCCGTGCCTTTGTACGCAAAAACAGTGACAAGTGAGAAGTGACAAGCAAAGCAATCAGCAAATATCATCTGCGCGGCTGAGTACTGAGTACTGAGTACTGAGTACTGACGACTGGCTACGACTAATGCATTAACCATCCGACACCGGCGGAGCGTGAATCTGGAATCGTAAATCGTGCATAGAAAAGGCAGAGCGCCAATTAGTGCAATCAGCGTTGAGTTTTTGCGGTAACACGCCGGCCATGAGCATACGACAAATGCGGAACCCCGACGCGTCGGGGGTTCTGTAACAACTATTTCCGATCCAAAATATATCCTGCATTTGACATATAGCGACTAGTAGCATAGGGTGAATTCGAACCGAGTCCAGCTTACTCCCTTCTCAGCACCGCTCTGGATCTTCCAGATCAACTGATAATCCACAGCTCACTTACCAAACAGCAAACAGTTAACAGGAAATAGTTAACTGCGGAAACGCCACTAAAGGGTTAGCGCCCTGGAGTCTGTTTGAGTCTTAGAACGGCTAAAAGGAAAATAATGAGATTATGACAACGAATATCACACCATTACATGACCGCGTGATCGTGAAGCGCATTGACGAAGGCGAGCAGATTCGTGGCGGCATCATCATCCCGGACAGCGCTAAAGAAAAACCCCAGGAGGGCGAAGTAATCGCGGCCGGCGAGGGAAAATACAAGGAAGATGGAACGCGCCAACCGTTGGACGTAAAGAAGGGCGACCGCGTTCTTTTCGGTAAGTACAGCAGCTCGGAAATCAAGATCGATGGTGAGGAGCTATTGATTATGCGCGAAGACGAGATTCTGGGAATCATCACCCGCGCCGGTGCAGCTGCGGGCGGCAAAAAGAAGTAAAGACAGGTGATGAGTTATGAGTGAGACCGCGAGTGTCTACGTCGCGCATTGGTGCTGACTTATCACTCATAACCCATTACTCATCACTAAAACGACAGTTCATTCGGAGAAAAGATAAAAAATTATGGCAAAGCAAATAACACATGGCGAAGAGTCACGTGCAGCAATTCTACGAGGCGTTAATCAACTTGCGGACGCAGTTAAAATCACGCTCGGTCCGAAAGGACGCAACGTCGTTCTTGGTAAGTCGTATGGCAGCCCGACGATCACCAAAGACGGCGTGACTGTGGCGAAAGAGATTGATCTGAAAGATGCGACAGAGAACATGGGCGCGCAGATGGTGCGCGAAGTGGCCTCCAAGACCAGCGATGTTGCCGGCGACGGCACCACCACCGCAACCGTGTTGGCCCAGGCGATTTACCGCGAAGGTGTTAAGACCGTTGCCGCGGGGGCGAATCCGATGGCCTTGAAGCGCGGCATCGACAAAGCAGTTGAGCGCGCCACCGCTGCAATCAAGAAGCTGTCGAAGCCCGTCGCCGGCGACATGATTGCGCAAGTCGGCACGATTTCGGCCAACGGCGACGCAACAATCGGCGCCTTGATTGCCGAAGCGATGAGCAAGGTTGGCAAAGACGGCGTGATTACGGTCGAAGACGCGAAGACGATGGAAACGGATTTGGAATTTGTCGAAGGGATGCAATTCGATCGCGGCTACCTGTCGCCTTACTTCATCACCGACACGGCGAAGATGGAAGCTGTGCTCGAGAATCCGGTTGTGCTGTTAAGCGAAAAGAAGATTTCTTCGATGAGAGACTTGCTGCCGATTCTCGAACAGGTCGCCAAGTTGGGCAAGCCGATTTTGATCATCGCGGAAGACGTTGACGGCGAAGCGCTGGCGACGTTGGTGGTGAACAAACTGCGCGGCACAATCAACGTGGCCGCAGTTAAAGCGCCGGGCTTTGGCGATCGACGCAAAGAGTTGCTGCAGGACATCGCGATTCTGACCGGTGGCAAAGTCATCAGTGAAGACCTAGGCATCAAACTCGAGAACGTCAAGGTTGAAGACCTGGGACGCGCCAAGAAGGTGACGATCGATAAAGAGAACACGATCATAATCGACGGCGGCGGCAACACCGACGACTTAAAAGGTCGCGTGAAAACGCTGAAGGCCCAAATCGAAGACAGCTCTTCAGACTATGACCGCGAAAAACTGCAAGAGCGTCTCGCGAAACTCGTCGGCGGCGTGGCCGTGATTCGCGTTGGTGCAGCCACTGAAACAGAACTCAAAGAAAAGAAGGCACGCGTTGAAGACGCGATGCACGCGACGCGCGCGGCAGTTGAAGAAGGCATCGTAGCGGGTGGCGGTGTGGCCTTGATTCGCGCGGCCAAAGCGTTGGACAAGTTTAAAGTCTTCGAGACAGATGAAGACGGAGAAACTACCGGTGATCCGGATGAGCAGATTGGCGTGAACATCATCAGACGCGCGCTGGAAGAGCCTCTCCGTCAGATCGTGCAGAACGCCGGCCAGGAAGGCGCGGTGATTGTCGAGAAAGTTCGCTCCAACAAAGATCCGAACTTCGGTTACAACGCGGAAACGGAAACTTTCGAAGACATGGTTGCGGCTGGGATAATCGATCCCGCGAAGGTCACGCGCTGCGCACTGCAAAACGCTGCCTCAATCGCAGGTTTGATGCTGACTACCGAAGCCCTGATTTCTGAGTTACCGGAAGATGACAAGCCACGCTCAATGTCCGGCGGCATGGATATGTAATTCCCCCAAGCTTCCTTTTGCAGCATTGGGAAGTGACAAGAGCCTCCGGCGGATATTTCGCCGGAGGCTTTTTTATGCAGAACCGCAAGCGGTAGCGACCGGATGCTACGCGCACCTTTAAGTTTGAGAGTTTCGGAATGGTTTCTAAAGTAGTCAACCATTTGGAGTGGCCTTGAGAGCGCTGTGGAAACCGGCGTAAGGCCGCCGCACTCCACAAAGAGGTGAATGGCCCATCCGCTTGAATGCCGGCGCATCCCGGTCGCTACCGCTCGCTGTGGATACAGCAACAAGACCTTTGGCGTTAACCCCTATTCCTGATGCAAAATATATCCTGCATTTGACATATGGTGGGGCATAGCGTAGGGTGGATGTCGAACCGAGTTCAGCTTACTCCGCTCTCAGCTCCTCTGGCACTTTCCAGATCACCTGATAAATTCAACAAGCTCAAGTTCAAGAAGTTCCAAAGTGTCTATCTATCAGTCTGAGGCGGTCCCACGCCAGAGATGAGCACAGTGCTTGCCGCGATCGGCAATGCAACCCTCAAACCTGACGGGCCCCAACGAAAATGCATCGGCTGGATTCCGTGGCTTCTGTTCCCAAAGGGGAAAAGGTAAAAGAAAAAATGACTACGAAACTTTATGTTGGTAACCTCGCGTTTGAAACGTCGAGCAACGACCTCGAAACACTGTTCGCGAAAGCGGGCACGGTCCAAAGCGTCTCCTTGATCGAAGATCGCGAAACCGGTCGCTCACGCGGCTTCGGCTTCGTCGAAATGCAGACCAAGGAAGAAGGCGACGCAGCCATTGCGCAGTTTAACGGCACAGAATTGGCCGGGCGCACGCTTAAGGTCAACGAAGCCAAACCCCGCGAAAATCGCAACGGCGGTGGCGGTGGTGGTTTCGGTGGTGGTTCGCGTTACTAATCGCGAGTTACTAGTTCTCACGGCCTCCGGCGGATTACTGCCGGAGGCTTTTTTTTGCTACACACTGTGGTAGGCGCTGACCTTTAAGCATACTTAAGGACAAAAGATTGCAACAAAAACCGCATTGGTTTGACGCTTTCTATGGGCACGGAGCTTGCTCCATTAACAGCGAATCGAGATTCGAAAGGGGACTTGAATGAGTACTAATATTGCACTACAGAAGATGAAGCGGTCGCTGGCAATAGTTGCGATGCTGCTGACGTTGGTCTTTTTAATGGAGCCGGTCTTGTCAATACAGCCGATTGCCTCGGCTGCCTCGGCTCAAACAAGAACCAGACGCCGCGTTCGTCGTCATCGTACTTTTTGGCAGAAACACCGTGACAAACTAACGGTTGCCGGAACGACGGTGGCAGGCGCAGGCATTGGCGGTCTTGCCGGTGGCAAGAAGGGCGCGCTCATCGGAGCGGGAGCGGGAGCCGGCAGCGGCGCGCTCTACACTTACAAATTACGTAGACGACATCGCCGCCGCTATTAATTGCGATGTTCATTTCGCTGAAGGCGTTTGCGTTCGCGCAGACGCCTTTTTTGTTTTAAGAGACTGGCTTGCACAAAAAGTCAGATCACGGGTCGACGCGGAGCGATCTCATTAGCACCGAGGCTTCAGCCCGGTGACTAAGGCCAGTGATCATGAACGGTGCAACCGTTTCAACGGTTTCCGGCGTTTCGGTAAACCGTTAAAACGGTTAAGGAAAGTGGAACACTCCTTTATCACCGGGCTAAAGCCGCGGTGCTAATGAGATCGCTTCGCGTGATGAGTGTGATACGAGAATGCTGTGAACGGTATTAGCCGCCGGGCATGGTCGACTTTTTGTGCAAAGGCTTAAGCGCCTTTAACTGCCACCCTCCCAACACCCACTTACCTTCTCAACTCTGCATCGCTAAGATCGGCTGCAAATATTGCAAATAGAAAATGTTTCGGCGTCTTTTGCTCAATGCTGTGCCGATTTTTCCTAACAGTGTCCCGCCTCAAGTCTGACTCAAGAATTCCTCAAGCCCCTATTAATAGAGTGTGAAGCGTGGGTTATCGCTTGGAATTTTCTGATTTACCTTTGTGGTACGGTCGTCCGGCGTATCCGTGCCACCTTTTTTTCGCCGCTCCAAAGGAGTTGCTCAACAATGAAACCGACTGCAAAATGCAACCGGCGCTTTAACTCATCGAATAGAACCAACCAAAAGGCGCCAGCGGCTTCGCTATTTTCCCAACTTATTTCTTGCCGCGCGCTGAATTCGTTTGGCGTGCTAATTACTCTGGTTTGTGTTCTGGCGTTATTGAGCGTCGCTTTCATAGCGTTGCCCAGCGTGCACGCTTCGAATCCCAATTCCGGCTCAATTGCCTTAACTTCTGCGCCGCTCACCTGGCAGGGCACCGCGACCGCGGGGGGCGCGATTGGTGATCCGCTGCTGGGTCTGGTGACGGCAGAAGATATGTGCATCGAAGGGAAGACGTGCGACACGTTTATTCTGACCATCAACGGCACCGTCGCCGACTGGGTTAATGCGAAGAAACTTGTCCATGTCCATTTGGGTTGGACAATACCCGTCCAGGATTTTGATCTTTACATTCACAAAGGCGACTTGAATGGTCCTATCGTCGCGGATTCAGGGAACGGCGCAACTAATGGCATCTTGGGACGTGAAGACGCTGATCTCGATCCTAGCAGCCCGTCAATTGGTACGGGCACCTTCGCCGTCCACGTTGTTTACTGGAGCGCAACTGCTGCCGAGCAATACAGCGCCACTGCCAGTGTTGAAAACGCGCCGGCGCCACCACCACCTGGACCGACACCGACACCGGCAACTGAGCCCGCTGGCACTCCGCGTTTCTACAGTTACCTTACGCCGGCGGGAGTAGCCGACGACGCGGGGGAACCTTCTATCGGTGTGAACTGGAAGACAGAAAAGGTTAACGGCGGCATTCCGGATGGCGGCACCGTCACTTACTATGGCGGCTTCCTGTCTTACATGTTGCGCGCCCATTTCAACGATACTTTTTCTCCGGCAAAAATTGCCTGGGAGAAGAAGGCTTTGACGGTGGCAACCGCGCCGCGCTTGCTTGGCGATCCCATTCTTTTCACCGATCACCAGACGGGACGCACTTTCGTTTCACAGGAAATGGGTTTGACGCCGGCGGGTTCCACGATGGAATTCACCGACAATGATGGTGAGAGTTTCACTCCCAGCGAAGGTTCGGGCGCGCCTTCAGGTATTGACCATCAGACGGTCGCCGGTGGTCCATATCACGCGCCGGTTCCCACCGGAGTCAATCCGCTTTATCCGAATAGCGTTTGGTATTGCTCGCAGTCGATTGCCGATGCAGTTTGTTCCATCAGTCTTGATGGTGGCATGACGTTTGGGCCAGCGGTTCCTATGTACACACTGGCGGACTGCGGCGGCATTCATGGCCACATCAAGATTGGGCCTGATGGCACGGCGTATGTGCCAAATGTCGGTTGCGGTGCAAATCAAGCGCTGGTTGTTTCGGAAGACAACGGCGTCACCTGGAATATTCGCCCAGTAACCGGATCGGCAGCGTCTGATCGCGACCCTTCGGTTGCCGTCGGCACAGACAGCACCGTTTACTTCTCTTATCAAAATGCAGATGGTCATTCGCGCGTGGCTGTTTCGCGCGACGAGGGATTGACTTGGGAAAACGACACTGACATCGGCGCCCAGCTTGGAATCAAGAACAGTCTTTTCCATGCGGCGGTTGCCGGCGATGGCGATCGGGCGGCGGTAGCTTTCTTTGGCACCACGACCGGCGGTTCAGACTATGCTCAACCGAGCTTTACCGGCGTTTGGTATCTCTACATTGCAACTACTTATGACCGGGGCAAAACCTGGTGGACGCAAAATGCGACGCCCAACGATCCGATCCAGCGTGGCGGCATTTGCACCACCGGCGCCTGTCGCAATCTGCTCGATTTCTTTGGCGCGGAGGTCGACAAAGAGGGCCGCGTTCTGGTTGGCTACGACGACGGTTGTGTTAGTCGCGCCTGCATTACCGGTCAGAAGTCTTATGGCCTTCCAGCCGTAAACGATTTCATCGCCAAGGCCGCAATCTCGCGGCAAACGGGTGGCAAGCGAATGTTTGCGGCCTACGATCCGCCAGCCGGCCCGGTAGCTCAGCCGCCAGCCATTCCATTGCCCGCGGGATCTGGCATCTCTTGCGATGGTTTAGTCGCACAGGATCCGACGGGTGATGCGAATAATCCGGAAGCACCTCTGTCGGGAAGTCCCGATAACTTCGATATCACTGCTGTTAACTTCAACCAAAGCGGCGACAAGCAATCGTTGGTCACGACGATTACGTTGAAGAATTATTCAGCAGTGCCGGCACCGGCGACGCTTGGTGGCTACTACCGCGTCGTCTGGGCCACCGGTCAAAAAGATGCGGCTGGGAGCCCGAAGTATTACGCGACGCAAGTCACGACTGACCCAACCGGCTCGCTTTATGAGTTTGGCCAATATAACCCTGGCGACAATGCTTTTGTCGGGTCGACTACAACCACGACCGGTACAACTACCGCAGGCCAGAATGGGACTTTGACAGTTGACGTTCCGCTCAGCGCACTCGGCAATCCGGCCATTCCGGTAACGACCACTACAGCGTTGCCGGCGGTGATTGAGCCTTACGCGATCGTGTATGCGCATCTGGAAGTGGTCAGCTTCATCGCTGCAGTTGAGCGCGCGCCAGACTATGGCTTCTTCGGTTCGAGTTGGGCGGTCTGCGTGCCGCCTCCTGCGCCGACTACGGAATGCCTCGATGATAGCGATTCACGCATCAGCTATTCCGATGGTTGGCATCTGGTCAATGCGACAAACGCCAGCGGCGGGCATTTCCGCTTCCACAGCGGGAAATCTCCCGACCATTCAGCGAGCCTGACCTTCAATGTGGCCACAGGCAAGACCGGAAAGCTGACTTACTATTATGGAACCAGCACCAAGGGTGGCACGGCGGACGTCGCGGTTGACGGAGTAACACGCTCAGTCAGTTACAGCGGCACGTCGGGCGGCATAAAGGATCCAGTTTTAGGGTCGAAGATCGAATTTGCCAACCTGCCGGCGGGAACCCACACGCTTGTCTTTAAGAATATGAGCGATGCGGTCTATGTCGATGGCTTCTGTTTGGAGAGTTCGAGTTCAAACAGCCGGCCGGCATCAGGCCCGGGCGCGACGACCAGCAGCAGCAACAACCTAAGCGCAGGCCAGCAACTGCTGAACAACTTGCCAATAGACACGAATGCGACAGCGATTTCGTTGGTCGCGGTTTCAACCAGCAATCTGCCGATCAAACTGGCGCTGATTAGTCCAACAGGCGCCTTGGTTCAGACGGCTGATAGTGTGAATGGCGTAGCAGTAATCAATGCGCCGGTAAGTCAATCTGGAACCTACATCGTCAAGACCATCAACTTGAGTCTTGGACCGGTGCAGGTCTGGACCGCAGCGACGCCCACGGTCAAGCGGTAACGAGTAAGCGGCAGGCGGCTTTGTCGGGAGCCGCAAGCTTTTTGTGTCTTGAGTAAAAGCTACAAGCGTGCGATTAGTCGGCTTCGACTGCCGGTTCGGCGAGACTCGCAATTGCTGAGATCAGCTCATTCGGTTGAACGGGTTTAGGAACAAACATATTAAAGCCGGCCGACAACGCTCGTGTTCTATCCTCAACCCGAACGTATGAAGTGAGCGCAACCGCGGGAATGTGTCCGTTCCCAGTTTCGGTTTTCCGGAGTTTGTCGATGAGTGAATAACCATCTTCATCGGGCATCGCCAGATCGGAGACCAGCACATGGGGCGTATACCACTCCAGCACCTCAAGCGCTTCGCGCACTGATGAAGCAATCTGGACCGTTGCTTTCGATTCTTCCAGCATCAAACTGAGAATCTGAAGCGTATCGGCATCATCATCAACCAGCAGTACGCGCACATCCTCGAGTTGCGGCAGGGCGGCAACGTTCTCTTTTTTAGTTGTCGTTGCCAGACCGCCGACAGTGCGTTGACGCCGCGAACCGCCCTTATGCAATGGGGCCAGCGGTAACTTGATAATGAAGGCGGCGCCTTTACCGTTGCCCCGGCTTTCAGCTTTGATTGTGCCGCCATGAAGCTCGACAAGCTGACGCACAATAGACAGACCTAAACCGAGTCCGCCGTGTTGGCGAGTATTCGTGCCATCGGCCTGGCGAAAGCGATCGAAGATGAAAGGTAAAAACTCAGGGCTGATGCCTTGTCCCGTATCGCTTACACAAAGCTGCGCATTCCGCCCGGCGCGTTCTACCTTCACTTCAATGCGTCCATTTGCCGGAGTGAATTTGATAGCATTTGCCAACAGATTCCAAACGACTTGTTGCAGGCGGTTCGCGTCACCAATTGTATGACGCGCGGAAGGATCAAGAGTCACCGCAACTTGAATTTCCTTGCCGTCGGCAGCCAGCTGCACCGAATCAATCGCGGCATTGATTACGGCTGCCAGATCGACCGGCTCGTTATTCAACTTGAGTTTGCCGGTGATCATGCGCGACACGTCGAGAATGTCTTCGATGAGTTGTGCCTGCGACTTGGCGTTGCGATCAATGGTTTCCACGGCTTTTGCAACCGTGGCTTCATCGAGCCGGCCGCTGCGCAGCAGATGAGACCAGCCGATAATCGCATTAAGCGGCGTTCGCAGTTCGTGCGAAACAGTTGCCAGAAATTCATCCTTCATGCGGTTTGCGACTTGCGCTTCGGAACGCGCCATCTGCTCGCGCACAAGAGCCAGGCGCAGAGCTTCCTCCGCGCGGGCGCGTTCCTGAATTTCCTTTTCGAGCGATTTTGCCTTCTGTTGCAGTTGAGCAATCGCGCGCAGCCGCGCATCCGGGTCCGACACTCCGGGATAGCTCTCCGTGGGAATTACCCGCGAGTGTGCCGTGCAAACATCGCCGTGCGAGGCGACAAACTGCTCGCCCGCGAATCCGTTCATCGGATAGGCGCAGAAGAGCGAGAACGAATGCGCATTCTGCAATTCGTTCCAAAGTTCCTCGAGCCGAATCGCTCCCGCATGATTGCCTTCCGCCCAAAGCAGCGAGACCATCTCGCCAAACGCACGCACGCGCGCGCGACCGTCAGTCACACTGGTAATGATCCCGCCTAATACTTCTTTGAAGCGTTTCGGTTCAGGCGCACCGTCCACCATGAACTGCGATAGGGTGTCAGCCGCATCGAGTGAGAGATACTGGCCGGTAGTTTTGGCGCCGGTTAGGTCCACACCATTTGCAAGAAGTAATTCGTCGAGCCCGGCGCGATGCGCCTCGGTGGCAATAACGATCGCGGCGTCGTCGGACTTAATTGCGGAACCGATGAAGCCGCTTAATGAATTCAACAGAAACCCGTCAGTTTCGTAAAACTGAACGAAGTGGTCCGTGTCGCTCATGGCAGACCAATGCGAATCAGGAGCGAAGTTTAGCTTCGCAATATCCAGATTACTCATCTCGATAACTTCATCAACGGGTTTTTCAGTGTCATTCATCCAGAGAAACCTCCGCGCGCTTTCGCTGCTCTATCATCAGACGGCAAACTTTGCATTCTCCGATCAGGCCCAGTGATTCTACCAATCCTGCGCGTTTTTGCATTCATTTGCGGCGCCGACAATTATGGTATTTGTGTGTTCAGAACGCGCCCTATCCTCCAATTCCAATTGTTACGTAACTATTACCTCGGTCCGAAGCGTTTGGGACTACGATGACCCTTCCCGCTTCAACCAAAAATTGATTCAAGCGGTTCGCCCGGGAGGTCAAACTTGAAGGTTCTTTTAGTCAATCCGGAATTTCCCGATACCTACTGGAGTTTTCGCCATGCGCTGCCCTTCGAACGAAAGCGGTGCGCATTTCCGCCACTCGGACTAATGACTGTGTCGGCGCTGTTGCCGAAACCATGGGAACGCCGGTTGGTGGATTTGAACGTGCGTGCGCTGAAAGCATCCGATATTCAGTGGGCGGATATCGTTTTTGTCACCGGCATGTTGGTGCAGAAGGAGTCGGTGCATGCTGTCGTCCGGCGTTGTAAGGCGATGGGGAAACGAATTGCGCTGGGCGGTCCCTACGTGACTACAACGATAGAAGACTTGCCGGACGTGGACCATATCTTTCTTGGCGAAGCTGAAACAACTCTGCCGCAGTTCATTGAGGACCTGGAGAAGGGAACGCCCAGGGCTTCCTATAAGGCAGTTGAGCGTCCGCCACTTTCACTGACTCCGGTTGCTGACTTTCACCTTGCGGACCTCAAGCATTACAGCTCGATGTCGGTGCAATACTCGCGAGGCTGTCCTTTCAACTGTGAGTTTTGCGACATCATCGAAATTTACGGGCGCGTTCCGCGCACCAAAAGCAATCAACAGATCCTCGCCGAGCTCGACGTCCTCTTGCAGCTTGGCTGGCGCGGTACGGTCTTCATCGTTGACGACAACTTTATCGGTAACAAGAAAAATGTGAGGCGGCTCTTACCCGACCTGGCGGCGTGGCAGGAAAAGCATGGCCATCCTTTTTCGCTGTTGACGGAAGCAAGCGTGAATCTCGCCGATGACAATGAGTTGCTCTGCGATATGCAACGGGCCGGATTCACGCGCGTGTTTTTGGGAATTGAAACTCCGGCGGAAGAGAGTCTTAAAGAAGCGCAAAAGTCACAGAACCGCGGCAACCTGCTCGAGTCAGTTAGGAAGATTCAAAACCACGGAATGGAAGTCATGGCTGGGTTCATCGTAGGTTTTGATAACGACCCGGACGACATCTTTGAACGGCAAATAAATTTCATCCGCGAGAGCGCCATTCCGCTGGCTATGGTCGGATTGCTGACTGCGCTGCCCGACACACAGCTTTGGCGGCGATTGGAAAAAGAAGGACGCTTGCTGGGTGAAAGCAGCGGGAACAATACCAATTGCTCGTTAAACTTTGTGCCAAAAATGGATGCGGCTCGCCTGGTTGCCGGTTACCAGTCGATCATGCGAACGATTTACAACCCGAAGGAGTATTACCAGCGCGCACTCGATTCCTTGAAACGAACGCCTGTCCCCAATTGGGATCCTAAGCAGGTTCGTCTGTTTCGAGATCTGACATCGTTTTTGCGGCTGACACTCAAGTTGGGCGTGCTGGACAGCGAGCGGAGGGAATTTTGGCGCTTCTTTGTGACCGCCATCGCGAAACATCGCGAGCAGTTTGCCGCCTCGATGCGCCTGGCGGCCATGGGGTATCACTTCCGCAAGTTGAACGAAGCGTACACCAAATAAAGCAAGAATTCGGCAATGGACCACTTTTGCCGGAGACTTCTTATGTTCTCCCCAAGGCACGACAGTTGCTGCTAATTGAATATAGGAGAATTATATGAAAACAAATCGCACACAAAGATGGATAGGCGCGGGAATGTTTGCGTTCCTGATGTTGTTTGCAGGTGCCGGTCTTAATCTGACCGCTCAGGCGCAAGACGACCGTTACCGCAATCAGTATCCGCAAGATGATCGCTACCGAAATCAAAGCCGGCGGGGGCGCAACTGGGATAATTACGGCAACTATGGCGGCTCTTTTGATCTGCGCCAGACTGCGCTGAACGCAGGTTATAACGAAGGTCTGAAGGACGGTACCGCAGCCCGGCAGAGGAACAGGAATTCCGACTTGCAAAACCAGAGCGCTTACCGCAAAGCCACAAAGGATTACAGCTCACGTCTCGGCGATCGTGGACTGTATCAACGCTATTTTCGTGAGGCTTACCAAACCGGATTCAATGATGGCTTCAACCCGCAAGGCGTCGGCGTAGGCTACGACCCCTACGGCAACAATCGCAACCGCGATTGGAACCGCAACGATAATCGCGATTGGAACAATAATCCGAATCGGCACGGCCGCAATTGGGATCGATACGACGACTACGGTGGTAACTCTGAGCTGCGGCAGACGGCGCTGAATGCCGGCTATAACGAAGGCATTAAGCAAGGACGAAACGATCGCAATCGGAATCGTAATAGCAACTTTCGCAACAATAGCGCATATCAGAAGGCCACCTCTGACTACAGTCCAAGGCTAGGTGACCGCGGACTGTACCAACGTTACTATCGGGCGGGCTACGAGAACGGATATTACGATGGGCTGAACGGGGGCTAAACGGGAACTAAGACTCCAACGGATACAGAACAGATCACACGGATCTGCGCGAGACATTGCCCTGAATTTTGAGGGCAACAGGTTTTGCGGGATCCGGGTTGACTGTTTAAGAGGTATCTGAATCTTTAAAGCGAAGAGCTCTCTTCTCGTGCGGCCATCTGCTTAACTTTCTTTAGCTCCGGGCCCTTGATTCCAAAGTACGTCGCCATCTGCATAATCTGCCGCGGATCCACGAAGTCTTTTCGGTCCGAACAGAATTTTTCCAGCGCCGGGCCAAATTCACGACAAGTCATCGTCTTTGGTAGCGGCAATCCGAGAAAACAAGTGCCGTCGTCCCGGTACTGCAAACAGAATTCACAAACTCTCAATACGTACTTCTTTCATCAAGCGTGATTGTGGGCGCGATACTGGCGCCCAACTGGCTTCAGTGGCCGACTGGTATTCGTTGAAAGCGCGCCTTGCCTTCCGTGTCTTGCCAGGAAATGTCCAGGACATAGGGCCTGACGGCGCCGGCTATCACTCTGAGCCGCTGCAATTGATCATGCGCGGCGGCAACTATCTTCCCATTAATCCAGGTCTTGTGAGAGACCACGACGTTCTCTTTGGCCCGTACCTGGCTGAGCGCCTCGAATTTAATGTGAGCTTGCGAAGGACCGCCGCCGGGAGTTTCCTCGTCTTTCAAAAAGACCGTCAACACTTCAACGGCCTTGAGTGCGTGGTCAGTCGCATTGGTTAACTCCAACTGCACATCAGACTCGGTCTCGAGAAATTTAATCGTAAAAGGTTTTTCAGCAGTGCCAATCATTTTTTCTTCTTTCTGGTTTGTCGACTCTTGTCGGCCTTTTTATCATTCGCGAGCGCGAGGATTTCGCCGGTTTGACAGTTAAGCGCGTCGCAAAGTTTTTCCAGCGTGTCGAAATTAATTCCCAACGCTTTGCCCTTTTTTAGACGCCAAAGCGTGGTATGGCTAATCCCTGTTTCTTTGGCGAGCCAATAGAAGGATTTGCCGTGACCGCCTAGCAACTCGTTCACTCTAATCTCAATCATGATGTTGTCCCTCGCATGAGCGAACCATATTTACCACATGTGAAAGATATTGTCCATGCGAGATATATTCCACAGTTGACACATATCGCTTAGTACCGTAAGCTTTGAAGGAATCGAGTCTGCTTACTCCTTTCTCAGCTTCTCTGGAATTCTCCAGACCACCTGAAGTACACAGCCCAACAAATTCGAGGACCGGTGATTAATCTCTACATCAAAGAGCGCCAGGTCGGAGACGTAACTGTTCTCGATCTGAAAGGCAGAGTACGGGTCGGTGGCGCCACGGTATCTTTACACAGGGCGTTCCGGTCGTTGGTTCAGGAAGAGAAGCTCCTGATTCTTTTGAATCTTGGCGGTGTCACGCACATCGATTCAAGTGGCTTAGGCGAACTGATTTCCAGCCACATCACCGTGTTCAATAAAGGCGGCGAGATCAAACTCGTGCAATTGACCGAGACACTTCGTGAATTGATGACAGTGACAAAACTGCTGACGATCTTCGATGTTTACGAAAACGAAACAGACGCGCTGCTCAGCTTTGAAAACCACGTCTTGAGGGTCAAGGAGTCAAAGCTCTTTTTCGTTTAGGACTGGTGGCGGAGTCTTACCTATGAAAATTGTCCTGCTAATCACTGTGCTTGAAAGTTTGGCCATTGCTTTCTGGCTGATTCTTCAGCGCTTCAGAAATGAGCGTGCCAGGATTCAGCCGGCGGAAATAATGGTTCCAACCTTCGCTGAAGTCAGTGCCCGGGCCAGTGCCTCTTCGTCGCTTGAAATTTCGCGCTGGAACTTCATCAATGGCTGGCAAGTGGAAGACCAGGCCGATGACCGCGGGCTGACTCTTGGCGCGGTTGCAGGTCGAGCCGGGTCCGCGCCCGAGCGACGGTCGTTTGCACGCAGGTCTCATCAGCGGAGTTTCAAAACCTGGTCGCAAGCGAGGCACGACTAGAGTCAATAAAAATAAAAATGAGTTACGCAACAAAAAATCTAAAAAATGTAGTGGGATCGATTGCCGGTCTGATGGTGGTTGCCGCCATCGGGATTTGGCAATTTTACGCATATGCCGTCTTCAAAGATGCCAACGGGCTTACGAATGCTGACGGCGGAGGAATGCACTTGCTGTTGGCCATTGTGATGGCTGTGTTTGCGTGCTTCATAGGCTTCATGGTGTTTTCAATTTTTTTGCGCCATGACGCTGACGACGATTTGCACATCACCTTCGCGCCGGTCCCTAACGATCTATCGTCCCGGGTGGATCGGCAATGAGTAGTTTGTTTGCCATGCAGCGGGCCAACGGCGACTGGTTTGCGCTCGACGATAAAGGACGTTTTCGCGTGCCGGTATTTCACAACAGCGCCGCTGCGATGGTGGCGCGATCGCGGGAAACTGGAATGGAATGTTTCAGACCGGTGTTACTTGATGAAGTAACCTTTAAGAATTTAACGACAACGGATGGCGGCAAAGCCTGTTTCTGGCTGGTTGGGGATCCGTTAATGAAACTGAGCCGCGGACGCGCGTTGGACGATCAGGAATTGGCGCGCGTCATGCGGAACGGTAATACGACTGCTAAGTAAAAAGAGACTGCTCTGATGATTTCTTCGTGTGATCACTGTGGGCGAATTTTGCCCTTCTGGAAAATACGTTGTTCGAACTGCAAAAAGTCGGCAATGAATTGGTTGCAACTGGCGGTAATTGGCGCGGTTGCACTCCCCACACTTTTTCTTTTGGCAAAAGTGCTGTTGTAGTTCAAAAGATGCTTGCAGATTAACAACGATCGCAAAACTCGGGAAAAAAATTAAATGGCTAGCATTCCTAAAACTGATAGTAAACCTATAACCGGTGTTGCAAACGAGGGTACCTGGCCCGGGATAGACTCGCGCTTCCGCTTGATTATCGTAGCTGGGTTGCGAGCGAAACAGTTGTTGCACGGCTCAAAGCCACGTATTGAAACCGACAAGAAACGGCACCGTCATACAAGCATTGCCCTTGAAGAAGTGAAACGTGGGCTGGTTCCTTTCACGAGAGTCAACAGTGACGGCACAGCAAAAGTCGATGATGTTGACACTGAGCTGCCGGGAAGTATTCATACCATCGGTCACAAAGATCATAGAGCGATTGTTGATTTTTAATTATGTTCTTATCCAAGTAGTGTCGGGGAAAACATGGCAGCAACGAATGGAATCCGCGTTTACACACAACTGGTAGACAAGGCGGCGCATGATGTCGAGCTCTTTTACAGCCGTCGCGGCAATGGGCCTATATATCGCTGGAGTTATGAAGCGGCGAGGCAGCACTGGCGGGTGCTGCGGATGCACCTGTCCGACTTTGCCACGCACGAACTCTGTTTAGCGAGTTGGAAGTCGGTCCCCGATGAACTGCAAACGCAACTAGCACAACACTACGTCGAATAGATTTGAGCGCGCGGCTGCAAACATGTAACCTTGCCTGCTGTGACCGCGCCTGATCCCGATTCATTTCCCTCCAAGTCTACTACTCGCAAAAATTCTCAATCATCTTTTTCAGCCTTGCGCCATCGAGACTTTCGTCTGCTTTGGATGGGCCAGATTGTTTCCGTGACCGGATCGCAAATGCAGTCAGTTGCGATTAATTGGCACTTCTACCTGCTGACAAAATCGGCGCTTGCGCTGGGCCTGGTAGGCCTTTTCAGAGGCGTTCCCATTGTCCTTTGCTCGCTGGCGGGTGGTGTGGTCGCGCGCAAAAGCAAAAGCTTTGCGCAAATATGAAAGTTCAGATTGACGCATGATCGAAGAATGGATAGCCAAAGAAACGAATACTCATCAGGACCATGTGATCGCGCATGTGATCGGCGCGACTGTGCTCGGCTACTTTATTGTCGATGAGGTCCTGAATGTGCTGCTTGACATTGGATTTGTCTGGACTATGTTCGTTGATGGTGAGATGGGGTTACTGCCGCATCCAGTCGCGACCGCTGAGCTTGAGGTGAACGACCAAACGCGCAGCGAGGTTCGAGCCGACATCGACGACTTGCTGGCGCGCAAACTGCATGCTGAAAATCTGCGACACCTAACGCAGCCGCAGGTCGAATGTGTGATAACTGAGGTAAACTTTTTTGCCAGCGGCAATCGGCGGCGACTGGTGGTGACAGGCGAGGATGCAACTCTTACAATCGAAACTTCAGTCGAAACAGCGGAGATTCGTGTTTATGAGTTCTGACGACAGGTCGACGGATAAAGAGTCAAATGGACTGAGCGATGCGGCTCGCGCCGAGCATGAGTTTCTACATGAGCGTTTGCGACAAGAGTTGGGTCGCGAGCCTACTGAGGAAGAGCTTGACGAATGGCTGCGACAGCACACCGAGGGGTACTAAGGAAAGTGCTGAGTGCTGAGTGCTGAGTACTGAGTGCTGAGGGTTATCATTTGTGCTCGAAAGGAAAGCGCCCCATCCCGAGAAGGAATGCGGCGCTTTTTAAGTTTTTACTCTCGCTCAGTACTCAGTACTCAGCACTCAGTACTTTTTTGCTAGCTCATCACGATTATCTGATTGTCGACCTGCTTCACGCCTCTGATTGCTCGCAGCATTCTGTCGACTTGAGACTTGAGAGCTTCGCTCTTTACCGTTCCGGTCACCGTAACTTTACCGTCAAGCACGGTGGCCGTAATTCCTAGACTCGACAGATTAGGATCGTCGCTAATCTTCTTGTCGATGGCCGTCTGTATTGGGCCATCGTTGGAATTATTAACTGGCGCTGAAGCGCCTGCGGGTGCCGGCTGATTAATGATCACTGGCGGCTGATTCCCCGCTGGCGCCGGTTGTTGAATGATGACGGGCGGTTGTTGTTGCTGCGCTGGTTGCTGCACGATCACCGGTTGTTGTGCGACTGGCTGTTGCTGGGCCAGGTTCGCATTGGTCGTGTCTGTCTGTTGTCCGTTCATCAGAAACAGAACGACGATCGTTATCAGCGCGATTGCCACCACCACGATTATTCCGACCGTTGCACCGGAGATGCCTCCGCGATCGTTGCGGACCGCTTCCGTGTGCGTTACTTCGCGTCTGGAAGTTGGGGTTTCCACTACCACCCTGCTTCGCCGCGCTTGCTCATCGTCGTATGCCATTTGAATTTCTCCTGTTTTATTCGTATTTGCTTTGCCGGTGATTTTGAAAACCAGGCTAATAAAGGTCATGGGAGCAATCTGCATTCCCGAGCCTGATGGTCCGCCGGTCATCTTGAATGTCCGAGAAGATTAAGGAAATAGCGCGTTTTTAAAGGTGATTTTCAATTTTGCAGAAGCTGTGAAGAAACGAACGCGTATGCTTTTAAGTCTTAAGCCTCGACTCTTTGCTGAGATTCAAGACACTCAAAAGCCGTGAATCGTAAATCGTGAATCGTAAATAGTAAGGACAAATCGCAGTCACCTCGATTAAGTCCAGCCTATTTTACTATTCACGATTTACGATTTACGATTCACGACTTATGACCACTGCAATTGTTCATCACCCGATATTCCACGAGCACGACACTGGACCAGCACATCCCGAATCGCCTTCGCGTTACAGCGTGGTGATGAAAGCGCTACGAGCTGATGCGCAGCTATGGCCCACGCTGCTTGAGGTCGAAGCCCGCAAGGCGCCGAAGGGCGACGTGCAGGCATGTCACACGCCGCAGCTTTACAAGCAGATCGAACGAGTAGTCAGTGACGGAACGGGATATCTTGACGCGGACACAGTCGTCTCCATGCGCTCGCTTGACGCGGCCTTGCGCGGCACCGGTGCAGCCTGTGAAGCGGTTGATCTCATCATGCAGGGGAAGGCCGCGAATGCGTTTGTACCGGTGCGGCCACCGGGCCATCATGCCACTGCCGAACGGGCGATGGGTTTTTGTCTCTTCAACAATGTTGCGGTCGGCGCTCGTTATGCGCAAAACCACTATCCGGAAATTGAGCGGGTGGCGATCATCGATTGGGACGTTCATCATGGAAACGGCACCCAGGGCGTTTTCTATGACGATCCGAGTGTCTTCTTTTTTTCCACGCATCAGTATCCCTGGTATCCGGGCACGGGCTCGCGAGGCGAAACCGGGATTGCGCGTGGTGCCGGCTTCACGTTGAACCAGCCTTTGCGTGCCCGTACCCCGGCCCTTGAACAAAAGCGTATGTTTGAAGCGGCGCTGGAGGACATCAGCAGTCAGTTCCAGCCGGATCTGATCATGATTTCTGCCGGCTTTGATTCACACCATGGCGATCCACTCGGGCAACTGCTGTTGGAGGATGAGGATTTTGTATCGCTGACGCAAAGTGTGAAGCAATGGGCCGCGAGCGCTTGTCAGGGCCGCATTGTTTCTTGCCTGGAAGGCGGCTACAACTTACAAACACTGGGCGAAACTGTGCGCCGTCATGTAGCGGAGCTTCAGTTGTCCTAGTGCCGCTGGTCTCGTTGCGCGCAAGCAATCCCAGGCGTTAGCGCCGTGTGAAGAATGAGAGCGCGCTCCGGTGGTGGCCGAAACTGAACGATCAGTCCGACGGTTCTCAGCGCCCTTGGCGGTTGGTTGAACCCCTACGATCCAAACCTGGATAATATCGTCTCCTGCGATTTATTGAACCATTCCCCTCGCTGGAGTAAACTCAACCCCACTTGACCGTTTCGGAATTCTGGTGACCGCAAGCGACACTGGACGATTTATTTGCAACCTCATCCTGACGCAGGCCAAGGGAAACGAAACAGGATGGTTCGCCCCAGGTTCCGAAGAGCAAGAGCGTGGAACAGTAGCGGTTCCGCACTCGTGGGAGAACAGCGACATGCCAGACATCGAGATCACTTGCGCCGAATGCGGAAACACCTTTCCTTTTACCGAGCGTGAACAGGAATACTATCAGGAACGCAACCTGACTCATCCAAAACGCTGCAAGCCCTGTCGGGACTCGCGCCGTTCAAACTTTGGCTCCTCAAGAGGAGGAGGCGGGGAACGTGAACGATTCGAGATCACCTGCGATCAATGTGGTAAGCAGGATACGGTACCCTTCAAGCCTTCGAGTGGACGTCCGGTTCTCTGTGGCGAATGCTTTAGCGCCAATCGCGCCGAGCAAAGAACCTAGCGTCAAGTTTCAACTGATCCAAGTTGGAGAGCAGCGTCAGTAATAAACAGAGCCAGCGTTGACTTTTAACGCCGAGGAACTGCGCCCCGAATTACAACCATGACTTTTGAAACTATTCAATCAGAAGCGCGCGGCTCGGTTTTCTTGATCACACTGAACCGGCCTGAGTCGTTGAATGCGTTGACAACGAAAGTTGCCCAGGAATTTTTGGCGGCCGTAACTCAAGCGCGGGCAGATGGCGCTCGCGCAATTGTCCTGACCGGAGCCGGGCGCGCATTTTGCGCCGGCGGTGATTTGCGCGAGATGCGCAGCATGGCCGAAAGTGGCGGCAATGTTGGGGCTTTCTTTGACGAGCCATTGCAACTGCTGAATGAATGCATACTGGTTATTCGCAGAACGCCGCTGCCAATTATTGCCGCTGTGAATGGCGCTGCGTCCGGCGGTGGTTGCAATCTTGCGCTGGCTTGCGATCTGGTAATTGCCGGCGAAAGCGCGCGCTTTAATCAGGCGTTCATAAAAATCGGATTGATCCCGGACTGTGGCGGCAGTTTCATTTTGCCGCGACTGATTGGCTGGAAACGCGCCGCCGAATTGATGATGACCGGCGAAGTGGTGGCTGCCGGCGACGCGCTCAAGATGGGAATGATTAACGCAGTCGTTCCCGACGCAGAACTGATGGCCCAGGCGCTGGCTATGGCTGAACGGTTGGCCCAGGCGCCTACGGCCGCAATCGGAAGAATCAAGGAATTGCTGGAAGCGAGCGCCACCAATGATTACGCAACTCAACTGGAACTCGAAAGGAAATTGCAGATTCAATCAGGACTAACACAGGATTTTAGAGAAGGCGTTGGAGCATTTCTCGAAAAGCGAGCAACAAAATTTGTCGGCGGTTAACTCTTCAATCAGTTACGGAGAATTGAGCCGCCCGTTTATCGAGGCGGCTTTTTTTATTTGTCCCAAGTTTCAGGTTTCAGGTTTCAAGTTTGTGAAATTCAATCTTGCAACTTGAAATTTGAAACTTGGAACTTGGAACCAGAACCAAATAGATTCACTAACCTACCTCCAGCTCCTGCGCGGCAATCGCTCCTTTAGACGATTGTGGTTTGGGCAGGTCATTTCCGAGCTCGGCAATTGGTTCAACTTCATTGCCGGCCTGGGATTGGTGCGCGCGCTTTCGCATGGTGATCCGGAAGTCACGACCATCATGCTGCTGGCTCGGTTAGTCCCGTTCACAGTTTTTGCTCCGCTCGCCGGCGCATTCGTCGATCGCTGGTCGCGCCGTACGGTGATGATTGTTGCCGATCTCGCGCGGGTTGGAATTGCGCTCGGGTTTCTATTGGTCCATGGACCAAACCAGTTCTGGATCGCCTATGTCTGCACGGCGCTGCTTTCTTTTTTTGGCGCGTTCTTTGAGGCGGCGAAAAATGCTTCGCTACCCAACATAACCGGCGAGCGCGATCTGCTTGCCGGCAACGCGCTGATGTTCTCGTCGCGCTTCCTGTTGATGTCTTTCGGTGCAGCGCTTGGTGGCTGGACTGCGGCAAACGTCGGCTATCGCGCCGCATTCATCGTGAACGCCATATCTTTCGTGGCCTCGGCGTTTTCCGTCTGGCTAATTCCTGATGAGCAAACGCGACAGGCTGCCTTCACCACCACCGGCGAGCAAAAGGAATCGAAGCGACCTGCATTCTGGATCGATATACGCGAAGGCTGGTCATACATCGTCAGCCATGGGCCGGTCGCCGCGATTATCTTTACCAACGTGTTATGGGCCACCGGCGGCGGCGCCATCAACCTGATTTCTGATCGACTTGGCGGCATCGTGTTCGCAGGTAAACACGGAATCAGTGGCGACTCGGCCGTGGCGGCGCTCTACTTTGCGGCCGGTATGGGTTTGTTTATCGGGATGATGATTGCGCGGCGCGCGGGAACTTATGTCGAACTACGCGGCAAGATCACCGGTTTCATTGGTTGGAGTTTGGTGGCCCAGGGCGTGATCTTTGCGCTGATGGGAGTAATGCCCAGTCTGTGGCTGGCATGCATCCTGCTTTTCTTTGGCCGCATTTTGTTGGGCGCCGAGTTTGCGGTGCAGGAGACACTGCTCATGCGTCTGGTGCCCGACAAGTTGCGCGGACGTGTCTCCACCACAGACCGCGCGACCGAAATACTGATTTGGAGTTTCTCAACTTCGCTTGCGGGTTGGTCGCTGCGCGCGATTACGCCGCGAACCCTGACAGTCATTGCCGGATTGCTCTCAGCAACTTCTGGTGTGTTTTGGCTGGGATTGTTTGCCTCGGGCCGGGTAAGACTGCCGCGTCGTTGGCGGGCCGGCGAAGCCTCCGCAAAAACTGAAACGCTGCCGGTAGCCGAAGATCTCTAAAGACTTCCAACTAAGGCAGCGTCGAAAAACTAAACGCTTTTGTTTATGCTTCTGGCCGTGAATGAATCAGGCGCCGGATGCGATCTGCGAAAAGCACGTCAATCTTGCGCGGCTCGATCAAAGCAGTAACTTCGCCTGAGCCCCAGATTGGATGCTTCATTGTCTGGCCCGCCCGGTAAGTCCGCGTCCAATCGTAAGGATCGGTGCTCTCTGCTTTCGTCCGGCCCTTGGCCAGCTTCGCCGAGTTTGAAAACGAACTCTTCGTGCTGCACTTCGGACAGGTAACGCGCGAAATCAATCCTCGCTTGGTGACTGATGCGACGACGTGTCCGCGCTCCTCGTTACACACTTCGCATAGCTTCTCAACTCTGTCACCAACCGCATAAGTCTGCCTTTCAATCTTTTCCTTTTCCATGAACGCCTCTCAATTAGTAAATGGTGAATGGTAAATAGTGAATAGTAAATAGATGCCGCGTGATCGAATCTAACTTCTGTCTAAGACCTAAGGCTAGCGAATGGCAAAGGTTTTTGTTTTTACTGTTCACCATTTACCATTCACTATTCACCGTCGTTAGCCTACCAGCGTGGTGAGCCATCGTCGCGTCCGCCACCGCCACCGCCATAACCGCCCCGGCCGCCGCCGCCGCCGCCGCGATTGCCGCCAAAGCCGCCACCGCGTCCGCCACCACCCCGTCCGCCGCGATCTTCGCGCGGTCGCGCTTCGTTGACTGTCAGGTTACGACCATTAAAGTCGGTGCCGTTGAACTGCTCAATTGCTTTCTGACCTTCTTCACTCGACGCCATCTCGACAAAGCCAAAGCCACGCGAGCGACCCGTGTCGCGGTCCTCAACCACCGATGCTGATTCGACTGTGCCTGCCTGGGCAAACAGTTGTTGCAGGTCTTCGCTCGAAGTTTGGAACGAAAGATTCCCAACATAAAGTTTCATAGCCATAAAGGTGAGTTTTCCTTGCTCTCGTGGAGCCTTAAGAGAAGCTTCGAATCAAGGGTAACTTCGGAGTAACGGTCTGCAGCGAAGGCTCGCGTTCGGGCGCTCAAAATGAGCAGCTTCTTCAAGTTTTCATTACCAACTCTCGCAGTATCCAAAACGCCGAACCGTCAAAATAGGGCATGGCGCATCACCGTTGCTTAAGAGCAGGAGTAACACCTCAATAATGCCTCATCCCTTCCGGGCTTGCAAGTTGGCGGCTCTTTTGCTGGCCCAAGTGCCACTTTTCGCCGTTCGGCGCGCGATGATTACATAACTATTACAGCCGCCGGCTGCTTACATAACTATTACAACCTCCGAGCGATCAGACTGTTAGGATAATCGCGTCTTAGCAAGTGAGATTTGTTTGCACAGTCATTCGGGAGAATTTGATGGACAGTAACAACGGCAAAACTAAAAAAATCATTCAATGGAACACAACCGTCTTCATGATCATTTTTCATACCTGCGCGGTCATATCACTTTTCATGATTAGCTGGAAAGTTTGGCCGCTGACGATCCTGCTTTGGTGGATTTCAGGCAGCCTCGGCGTTGGCATGGGCTTTCATCGGCTGCTGACGCATCGCGGTTATAAGACACCGAAAGCGGTGGAATACTTTCTGACGTTTTGCGGGTTGCTGGCCCTCGAAGGCGGCGCCATCAATTGGGTCGTCACGCATCGCATTCACCATTCAAAGACAGACATGATCGGCGATCCGCATTCGCCGCGGGATGGTGGCTGGTGGGCGCACATGGGTTGGATTCTGACCGGAACTGCGCAACAGCACGATGACGAGACTATGCAGCGCTACGCGCCCGACCTGATGAAAGATCCGGTACACCTATGGATGAATCGCCTGTATTTCGTTCCGTTAATTCTTAGCGGCATAGCATTGTTGGCAATTGGCGGCTGGCCCATGATGTTCGTTGGCGTGTTCCTGCGAGTCACGATTGGTTTGCACTTCACCTGGCTGGTAAATTCGGCGACTCACATGTGGGGCAAGCGTCGCTTTGCCACACGCGACGATTCAACCAATAGCTGGTGGGTGGCGTTGCTTACCTTTGGCGAAGGCTGGCACAACAATCATCACGCCTATCCGCGCGCCGCGAGACATGGATTGAGATGGTATGAAATTGACGTCAACTGGTACGGCATCAGGGCGCTACAGATGTTTGGTCTGGCCCGGAGCATCAGGCTGATTACAGAACAACAGATTGCGATGGCCGCACATCAGCCAGTCGGGGAACTGCAAAAGGCAGCGTAACCGCAGAAAGAAAATAGGCAACAGGCAATAGGCAATAGGCAATAGGCAATAGGCAGTAGGCAGTAGGCAGTAGGCAGTAGGCAGTAGGCAGTAGGCAGTAGGCAGTAGGCAGTGATTTCACTGTCTACTGTTTTTCATTTTGAACAAGCAAAAGATTTTCCATTTGTCATTTTTTATTTTCCATTGAAGAGAAAAACTGTGCCCCCCCTCTCTCTCTGCTCTCTGTCTCTCTTCTTTGTCTCTTACTGTTTGGTTGCCGGGGAAGAGAGCTAAACGCGCCCCATCACTGCTTCT
>JACCVY010000117.1 GCA_013697915.1 Blastocatellia bacterium
TCAACGTCAGCGCCGCTTACTTCCTTTCGATTGAATTCCAGCAGACTGGTTACCTCGTCTATCGCATTTACAAAGCGTCATACGGCAACCTGCCGAATGCGCCGGTGCCGATCAGGCTTAGCGAGTTTACGCCTGACACGCAAAAGATAGGACAAGGCGTAATAGTCAATCAAACCGGCTGGGAGCAACGGCTTGAGAACAATAAGCAGGCCTTTGCCACCGAGTTCGTGCAGCGCTCACGCTTCACCTCGGCTTATCCCACATCGCTTACGCCGGATCAATTTGTCGACACGCTTTTCGCAAACGCTGGCGTCATACCTTCTGCTAGCGATCGAGCAGCCGCAATCAGCGAGTTTGCTTCGCCAATGACGACGAATGACGCCGCGGCGCGCGCGCGTGCTTTGCGTCGCGTGGCAGAAAACTCAACGCTGGCGCAGCAGGAATTCAACCGCGCGTTCGTGCTGATGCAATACTTCGGTTATCTGAGAAGGAATCCCAATGATGCGCCGGAGGCGACACTCGACTTCCAGGGCTACAACTTCTGGCTTACAAAACTGAATCAGTTCAACGGCAACTTCATTCAGGCCGAGATGGTCAAGGCGTTCCTGGTCTCCACCGAATATAGACAACGGTTCGGGTCGTGAGAATCAACAGCTCATCTGTGCGAGCCGTCCAGGACCCAGTCGCGGGTCTGCTCGTTTCTCAGATTAGCCGAGTGTTGGTTATGGTGGGGCAAAGTAATGCAGCTTAAGCTCAATGGCTAAGTGTTGATGCTGGCATTAACAAACCCGCATACGATGTTGGTTCGCCTGTTGCTCGTGATATGTCTGGTTGCTTGGCTCGTTGAGCGCTCTGCCTTTTGCTGAACCCAGTCATGATGTGCGTGAGAAGAGCGCAGCGAAAGGCAGTGGGCGTAATGAAGGCACATCCTTCATTCTAAAGCGTGGTCAGCGACGCGAGCCAAAGAACTAGCCGGCATGATTGATCGCTGACCAATGAAGCCCCTGCGCAGTTTGGTCTTCAGACAATCAGGTGCAGAGAACCCTCCATTGAAGACAATAGATGTGCTCGTCGGGGTCTTCAGTTTTTAAGATATCAAATTGGAATCTCACAGCGATGCTTTTGATCGATGCGCGAGTCCATTAAGAGTCCAATAGGCGTTCCCGTGAGTCCTTCCAACGCGGTAGAGTGCTATCCATGCCGCGAAGTTTCAATTAATTACAGTGGTTCGCTTCTCTTTCACGGCGGCGACACGAGTTGGGTCCAAGGTGGTGAGGTGGAAATGGTGTAGTTTATGTGACAAACTTGCGACAAGACTAAAGACAAACTGGAATAAACAGGCAGTGACAGATAGACTCGCTGGCGGCTGCAACCCGTAACAGATGTTAGTAAATCGTATGAGCCATAACCTGCTGGAGTGCCTGTGAACGCACTCTTAATCAGCGGGTCGCAGGTTCGAGCCCTGCTCGGCTCACCATTATTTTCAATCGTAGCACTGATTTAAGGGCGACCCTCAATGAGTCGCCCTTGCTGTTTATTATCAGCAGGTCCTAAAGCCGTTTCATTCCTCGATTCAACATCGAAAACCAACGAGTTTAATAACAAAGCCAATTTCAGTCTGCATCTTTTGCGAACGAGAGCGAGAGAACTTTGTCCATCTGCTCTCACCTGATGCTACCTGTTTGCGTGTAGTCTTGTCACAAGTTTGTCTCATCGAATGGGAAAGAATGTAAAACGCTGGAAAATCCTCGGTGGCTGCAACCTTTGAAAAGGCAAAGATTTATTTAAGCACAAGGGGTCTTGCTTGCCGAATTTGCCTCAGACCTTTGGAGTCATTACCGCAAGGTGCTGGCCGATCAGGACTGGCCTGTTTCGTTTGGTAAGACCAAGGATGTTCCGGTTTCACTAGGGACTTGAAATCCGTTGTCCGCAAGGGCGTGGGGGTCCGACTCCCGCCCTCGGCACGGATCATTTCAATAACTTACAAACATTCGCCGGTTCGGTCGGAATAACGCAACGGGGTTAACTCCGTTGCGGACCAAATTTTAATTGAAACTGCCAAGGAAATCGTGTCGTCACGTAGTCGCGCGTACCCTCATCATCAGATTCAGAATGTGAGGATCAAGACAGCTCGTCCTAACATCATTTTGCCTCGGAGCAAAGAGAAGCTTCTCCAACTGCAAAACTTGTAGTTGAAAAACTCATTCTCCGTATCAGGCATAAGTGTGTTGCTAACAAAAGAGGGGTACACTACCTGTTATGAAAACCACTTCCAATAACAGGCAACCACCCTCATTGTTTGGTCAATCGTTTGGGCGGTTGCGTTTGTCGCCTCCGCCATAGTATTCAAAGGTAGCCCTGCTAAAGAATGGATTCAGTCGGCACTCTTCGTGGGTGGAGTCACGGTTTGGCTCTTCAAGTCACAACGACTCACGTGCCCTCAGCTTTAATCAGAGCGCCGCTTCGTTTTTCACTGCTGTCCCTTGCGAGCAGTTGGCAGGACGCCTTAAAGGTAGCCCATCTGTTGGGCTAATTGAAGCGCTCGATCCAGCCGAGTACGAGTTGCCTTAATATGGTTGTGTCCCCACTCGTTAAGCGCCTCTACAACAACGCCCTGTAATTCCGTTGGCAACCGTTGCTGGGTGGGAGCAAGCATCGCATTCGCGTACTCTATTGCTTCGGGAATATTGTTCTGAGCGAGCTGCGCGCCAATCAACGGCCAAAGCGCGGCCCATTGAAAGGGATAACTCGCTTGCCCCTCTTTCCAAGAATCCAACGCAGCCCGGCCATGTTCGTTTACCGCTGAGTAGTCGTTTTGTCGCCAACCGAGCCATGCCTTATTAGCGTTAGCCATACCGATATAAGGACCCATCTGACCTGCGGTCGCTACTTCCATTGATTGCGATACGTAACTTTGCGCCTCCTCCAATTGTCCGCGCTTCCGGTAAATGATAGTTAGATATGTCAGGCAAAGCACCTGGTTTAAGTTGTCACCTCTGCGATTGGCCAAATGAAGCGCAGCCTTAAAATGCTGGCGCTTGAAAGTAATAGTGGTTAAGCCAGTTTCTGGACCAGCGCGTCTATTTGACGACTCGGTCAATGCTAACTCAACTTCGGCGGCACCGGGCCGGAGACGCGAATCTTTTTCCAACATCTTGAGGATCAAGGCTTCGAGAGGAAGGGGAATCTCATGGTTGATGCGTCTGGGCGGAATCACTGCCTGCGCGAGAATCGCATTCAGCACACCGAGCTGTGATTCGGCCTCGAACGGATGCCGACCGGTGGTTAGCTCATACAACAGTATGCCAAGAGAAAAGATGTCGGTCGCTCCGACGACTCTGTCCCCGCGCGCCTGCTCAGGAGACATGTAGCGTACAATTCGCAGCAGGAGTTTACCATTAGGTTTAACCAGATCGATCCTTCCTCCCAAACATTTGCCTGAGCAGGAAGGCGTCGCTACAATCCTGCTTACAACGCGAGGTGCAGGTTTACGAGCAAGTAAAACTTGGATGGTCCAATGCTGAACAGATTACCACGACTATGCTTCGTGTTTTGCTTACCAATATTGTGCCTACTGCTCGTCTTTTATTGCCCCAGCTATCCGCAAGTACCAATCTCGACCGCAGCTTCACCATCGTGCATTCCGATTCCCGTTCCGCCTTGCAAGGATGGAGTTTCCCCGGGAGTACTCCAGATAACACCGGATACAAAGGCCGAGAACAAACTCAAGTTAGCGCGGAAGCACCTTTACCTGTCTTCCTGCCCATTCGATTTAAAAGCAAATAACGTGGATCCAGGCAAAGCGCCTGCGCCTAGAAGCTATTACGCGAGCGTCAAGGCGAGCGAGCAATTCATTAAATGGCTCGAAGCGAACAACTGCGAAACAATTTACTGCCGCGAACTCACCAGGGAAGAAGTTACATGCTCATCCTCCGACTCGGGTTGCGTCCCCGAATTCGTGCGGTCCTACAGCGAGGCTTTGCGAAATCTAAGAGGCAACGAGGAGCTTGCGCGAAAGTGGATCACCAATTACGTGCCGCTCTCTTCACCTGAGTTGCGAGTCGGCTTTTTCCAAGCAAAGGCCGCATGGTTCAAAGCGGCCGTGGAAGCTCTAGAAAAATCCCCGGGCAGTGGTCATGTAATCAAATCAACTATCAGCGATAAGGATGGAATTGCCTTTTTCTATGATCTTTGTCCGGGCGCTTATTATCTGTCGACCATTGCTCCCATCGAGATCGGAGGCGCCGGCATCGTCTGGGAGACAGCAAAGCCGATCAAGGTGGAGGGACCACCAGACGTCAATAAGGCGGTCGTTGTCACGCTTGCCTTTCCTCCTGGCAAAGATAAGAAGAACTACATCGTTGGAAAACCCATTGCTGAGGTTGTCAACCAGAAATCACCCGCTCAATAAGTGATCGCAAAGGGCCTAATAAAACGTGAATAAGCTTACGCCTTTGAACCGCCGAGTCACAAGACGGGAAGTGATCCGGGCAGTTATCGCTGCAAGCGCGGCGGCGCTTTTCATTTGGCAAGGTTCTTTAATCGTGATCGAAGCGCAACGGCGTCAGACGCCACGTCGTCGCGCGGTTAAAGCGCGCGCACCGTCAAAGACCGGACGCGATTATTCGGTTTTCAAGCACGAAGATCATCGAAAGGGGTTGGAATGTTCGAGTTGCCACACCATTCCTTCACCTGCCCAGCCTGACCGAGTAGCAGCTGCGACCAGGCCGAACGCGGTTTCAAGTTACCCTTATCACGATTCTTGTTTTCGTTGTCACCGACAAGAGATTTACCGTGGGGATCGTCCGGCGATCTGCACGGTTTGCCACTCGCGCGTTTCTCCGCGCGCCACTCCACGCGATGTTTATTCACAGTTTCCCGGCCCAAAGCGCGGCGATATCATGGCGAGAGAATTCCCTGGTTACTTTCCGCACGGTTTACATCAAACTGTTATGGCCTTGCATCGATCGCCGAAAAGCCAGGTGAATGCGGGCCTGAGATTACTGCGAGTATCCTTCAATGCGAGAGGTCGCGATGAACCAGGCCCCCGAGATATTTGCGCCGCGTGCCATTTCACGGACGAACGCGGACCTGTAGTCCTGCCCTTATTAGGAATTCAAAGCGAAGAGACATTCAAGAAAATAGAAGCAGACACTTTCAAGACGATCCCAGGTTATCGCGAAGCTAATGCCCACGCATCTTGTTTCAACTGTCATTGGGAAGCACAGAAACCTACCAGGGATGACTGTAATGGATGCCATCTCGCGCGATCCGATTACACGGCACGAGCATTACATATCATCCAACCACCCGCCCTCTCGTCCAATGCGATGACGTGGTTCAAGGATTGGCCGATTGGATTGCCAAAGCGCTTCTCGCTCAAGTTCCGACACAACACTCATACTCTTTCGGCTGATGGTAAATCAGAAACTAATAATCACGATGTTGGGTGCACGACTTGTCACATCAACATCGCGCAAATGACGACGTTGAATATCCCCAAAGCCGACGTGCAAATCATTTCGTGTGCTCCATGCCACACGGCAACGTCTGCGATTCCAGTTAGTCAAGGAGTTAGGGTAACTATCTTTGATGAAATGGCTCTGAAGGGAGACACCAGTAAAAACTATACGTGCGTCGCCTGTCACACGTCCGTGGTAGGTCGTCAGCAGCCGCCTTGCACGCATTACTCTGTTATAGGCGAACCATGTCCGAAGTTGGGGCAGTCAGCGATACGTCAACAATAGCGGTGAGAACCCAACACAACCTGTGTTATCGGCTAATACAAAACTTAGAAGGATGAAACGATGGTTCGTCGCCGTTGCGGTCTCTCTCGGCGCGGTGATAATGCTTGTGACTGATTACCCCGTGTTTCTGGCACCTAATGTGGTACGAGAGACAACTGCGGCGCAGCCAGACTATTCCAAGTTTTCGCACTCAAATCCGCGCGAACATGCGGAGTTGATGTCGCGCTCAAATTGCGGAACGTGTCATCGCCGGAATGACGGATCACTGAGCCCGAGGTTTCCGCTTCACAAAGATTGCACCGGCTGCCATTTGGTTCAGTTCACCGCATCCAATAGGACTTCTGCCGTCAATCCGATCTGCACCATCTGCCACACCAGAGACGGGCTCAACTCATCAAATCCGATAACTAAACCTTTTCCGGCGTTGCTCAGTTTTCGCGCGGAGTTTGACCATGCGCAGCATCTTCAGGGAAAAGAAACCGCCAGGCCCTCGGCGGGTTGCGCGGCTTGTCATACTCCAGCGCGTCGCGGCGTTGCCCAGTCCATACCTGCGCGCTTGACTGCTCACCGGACTTGTTACGAATGCCATTCTCAGGGAAAACAGGCGAGCGATCTTTCTTCGTGTGGAGTCTGTCACGCACTTGGCTCGTATTCCTCGACTTCTACTAACACTCGCGCCTACCGCGTTAGTTTTAGTCACGCAGATCACGGCGCACGCGCGCGACTGAGCTGCACGAACTGCCACAACGTCAGGGGGCAGGGTTTGCAACAGACCAGACAGATAAGCTCCATTTCGCCCGCTCAACATTCCGCGAATTCCCGCGCGCAAAGCTGCATGACTTGCCACAATGGCCGGCGCGCTTTCGGCGACACGGACACTCACGATTGCAAGCGCTGCCACAAACGGGAGACATTCCGACTTTCAGAATAGATTTCACTCACCGGGCACCAATACAAACAGCTGTCGATGTTTCATGAAAAAGTTTGACAAGATAGTGCTGCGTTACTATTCTCAGCGCTGATGGAGCCAGAAAACTTTCCTCTCCTCGAAAAAGCTCTACTATGTTTGGACGCACTGTAGGTTTTCTGGGTTCAAGCGTGAGTTGCTTCTGATCAATCGATCTCAGGGGTGAAACTATGAAACATAGATTGTTAGCTGTTTTGCTCCTTACGTTGGGCTGTCTGACGCTGGCCATTCTTTTCAACGCAGCCCCAGCAGTAGGCTCTGCGAACATCACTTCGTTTGACGGCGTCGATCCGCCGCACGCCGTTGACATCGCTGGCAAGACGATTCCCGAATCAAGCGCGACGCAGCCGGACAAACCCATCATCCTGTCCAAAGACAGCAACGATCCAAAATGGGGTGAATTGAAACCGGAGGCAGCCTTTGACCACTCCAAACACAACACCAACGTCAATCACACCCTTGACGGCAAGACGTTGACTGCGTGCGTTTACTGTCATCACACCGATCAGCCTTCTGCCTCCGGCGGACAGGCGTATCTGAAGAGGTTCGAAAGAAAAGAAGTATTGACGGCCGCGCAACTCGAAGGCTCCAAGGAACCTGTGAAAGGATGCCGTGCTTGTCACTTTCAGGAAGCAACAGAAGAAACAGCCGACTTTCCTCCCAAGAGCGTGACCTATCCCAAAGAGATGAAGAAACCGCCGTCAGGTAAACTCACGAATGACAACGCCTACCACACCAGATGCATCTCCTGCCATGAAGTGGCCATGACGAGGGATCCAAAATTGAAAGCCCCACAAGGTTGCGCTGACTGTCATGTGAAGAAATGAGATTTCGACGAACGCGCTTCTATTGCATTCGTCCCGAGTGCAATCGGCGTCGCTAACCTTTTGGAATCGTGATACCGATCGACTGGAGGAAACTGGTGGGAGGAGCCCCGCCAATCAGGGCCAGCACACAGTCATTCGCAATTTTCGCCTTCTCCTGTTGCGTCCAGGTATCCGCTAACAGAACCTCGTTTTCACGAACTTCCTTTATAACCGTGCCGAAGTAAATTTTAACCTTGCCTTCGTCAATGCAATGGTAGAGTTGCTGCTTGTTGAGGAATTTGACGTCGCGGGTGAAGTAAGTCCGCAGTAAGAAAGTAACTTCGTTGATTTCATCAGGCGCGCGAAACTCGATGCGGTCGCCCTGGCGACGGGCCACCAGATCAACCACGGCCTCAACTGAGGCATTGCCGCCGCCAACGACAATCAGCTTTTTCTTTTTGAAATCGTCGGGATTCGACAACGCATACAGGACCCTGTCCTCCACCCGACCGTTGCGCCTGATTTTCATCTCCTCGCCTGGCGCTCTTAGTTTCATCGGCGCGCCCCGATTGCCGAGCGCGAGCACAACGCGGCGGGCGCGATACGTGAGCGGCTCACGCTTTTCGCCTTTCTCGATTTCGATAGTGAAGTAATCACCATCGGTGGCGCCTTTGACGACTTTGCATTCCTCCTGCTCGTTAATGACAACGTTGTTACTCGTCAGGGTGCCGAACCATGAACCAATAAGATTCTCACGCTGAATACCGTCTCCTTTGATTGGCACGGCACCACGTGCTTCCATCGATTCCGGCTTGAAGAACAGGTACTTGTTCTTAGGATATGCAACGATTGTTGCCAGCGCTTGATCTCGCTCAATGGCGATGTATTTCAGTCCCTGCTGTTTGGCTGTTATCGCTGCTGATAATCCGGCCGGGCCGATGCCAATTATCGCCACATCGAATTCGGCTTTAGGTTCAGGCGGTAAGGTTTTTAGCTCCCCAGTAATGTGCTTGATAACGTCTGCGCCTTCATTGGCAGCATTCTTGATCAACGGCGTACCGGAGACATCTCCGATGATGTAACACCCCGGCACGTTGGTCATAAACTTTTCATCGCGCGTGGGAACAGGTCGAGGCTTTATGACTTTCGTCGTGTTAACAACTATGCAGGCCTTGGGAGTGACCGGACAGGCAATCTGACAAGAGGTGTCTTCCATGCATTGCTCGCGCGCGACCGGGGCAGCTATGTTGTTAACCATTGCCAGGACATCATGTGGACAAGCCTCAACACACGCCTGACAGCCAATACAGCGATCTGCTATTACGACCGGATGCGGGTAGTCAGGCCCGCCAGGATCATACTTTTCGAGTAGCTCTTTTGAGAGTTGAATTCTTTGATCATTCGGATTGATGTGTTTCTCGACTGGCTCTTCGAGCAAACGTCGCGCGCGCGCTGCATCGCGAAGCGCAAATGCAACCGCAGCGAAAATGAGAAAAACACCGATGCCCGCCCATCCGTACCAGGGCAGTCCCCCCAGATATCTTCTTAATGAAGACGCTTTGGCGAAAAACTGATTGATTGCGACAAGTACTGTCAACAGCGTCAGTATGATCAGTAATTGCGACTTTTTCATTCGCGCTATCCCTATCTCTTAATCTCAGCCGACGATGACACTTCTGCTTGAGCGGTGCCTAGAGACGCTGCCCAATGCGTGTCCCTGATGTGCTGAACATGACAGGACGTACAACTCGGCGTTTCAGCTTTCATCGGCGAGGACGAAGGTTCATTGAAGACCTGCGCGTTGTGACACCGGCCGCAGGTGGTGCGCGGATAGGTTCGGTCAACATTGACACCCATGTAGCCTGTCTTATGACAACTACTGCACGACAGAACTCTATTGACTTCGTCACCATCGAGGACCCCTTCAACACCTTCGACGACACGCACATGATCGAGATGAATGCCGTGGAATTGCGCATTACGCCACTCTTGAGTTTGAGTTGAATTAACCCTGTTCTTTTTTAAGAACGCTACTACTTTGGGCTTCTGGCCCAGCTCTTCAGCGTCAAGACCCTTCCAAGCCCACACGCCGTTTATCACGGGGTAACCATACGTTCCACCGTGGGGCGTGTGTACACTCTTGCCGTTGTAAAGCGTCTTGTTTTGGTCGTTGTGGCATGTCGCGCAGGACTCCAGCGCCGCATACATCGGCCTGAAAGCCCGGCCACGATGCTCTGCATGGCACGTGGTGCACATGATGCCGGACTCACGATGCGCAGCGATAACGGTCGGGACGAACGCTTCCGTATGATGACAGGCCGCGCAGTTTGTATTCATCCTTTCCCTGTTCGCAATACTCACTCCGATAGCGTGGCAGGAAGTGCAGGAACCGTCGTTAGATTCTTTGGCAATCGCAGGCATCAACGCCAAAGTCTTTCTCGTGTGCGGATCGGAAATCGGTTCCGGGGCGAAAGCGTTCTTGTGTCCGAACGCTGCCAGCGCCGAGAGCGCTCCCACGACGATTATGGCCCAAATAAAAATCGCGAAGGGCCAGGGACGAATCAGGTCTCTGGTCGGCGTCCAGTTAAATCGAACCTTGCCGAGGTGCGGAGGTGTGCGTGGGTGCAAGGGCGAAGGGCGAGCCGCCTTCTCACGCGTGCGTTTACCCCAGAACACCTTGAGCGCATTGGGCACGTCGGACAAACCGGTGCTGCCACCTTTAACTCTTTGCTGTTCGGAAGGTTCATCCAAAGATCCAGTGGACACCTCAAGCGAACCAGTGCTTCGCCTCTCGTCGGTTAGCTGTTTTTTGTAAGTCTCCACCTTATGAAGCGGTTCTCGCTCGCCAACGTTAAGAGCAAACTGAAGCGCAACCCTGATCCTTAGCGTCTCATCAGTTTGCTCGATGTCGAGGAAGAAAGGGCCGATCTGAATTTCGTCTCCGTCAGTCAGCGCCTCGGATTCATTGAAAGGAATAACGCGGCCATTCAGGGTCGTCGCGCTCGATCCGCTGAGATTGATGAGGAAGAAATATCCTTCAATCTTATTGATGCCTGCATGCAGACGCGAGACGTTCGGATGGTTGAGCCAAATGTCGGAGCCTGGCAGACGACCGATTCTCAGTCCGTCCCTGATGACGGTTTTTGGATCTTCCGCGCGATCTTCGCGGGTGATGATGAAGGTGCTTTGCTGTACCGTACTCATCTTTTCGGTCATCGTACGCTGAAGAGAACCACCTGAATGATGTGGACGCACATCAGCGCCAACATAAGTGAAGCCGAAACGACGTGCGGCGCGAGCCAGAGTTTGAGCAATTGATGCAAATAGATGAGCGAGTCCAGGCGCCGTAGCGTGGCGGTCGTTTCAACTGCCTCCATTAGTGAACGACGGGCCTTGGGGTCGCTCAACGCTTCGGCATCCTCACGAAATTCTTCGCGCGCGTCGGCCAGCATTTTCGTCAGTTCCTCGCGCCGCACGTATTGTCTTAGAAGATAGCTAAAGGAGAAGAAGCGCTTGCGCATCTTTGACTTAATTAGATCGCGCAATTGAGGATTGCTCGTGTCGATCAAACCGAGCGTCTCTCGTAATTCTTCGCGTCGTGCTCGGAGGTCTTCGATCAGCAGCGGATCTCCCTCGATACTTGTCATGATACGCGGCACAATCATGTAGCAACTGATCCCGAAGAGGCCTGCCACGATTGTCAGATCGAACGAGACCATCAATAACGAAGTCAAGAGACCACCTGAGTCCCGCCCGCCGTGTATCAGGAGCACTATGCCGGCGAGCAGGCCGAGATAGACGTGCGCCAACTTCCAGTAACGAAGCGGGCCGGCTCGCCGCTTGTAAATTTGTTTGCGTGCGGAATAGGTGACAGCGCTTGCAATGCTGCCCAGGCCGATCATGCCAGTGATCCATCGAACGGTGAGCCATGTTTCCTGGAGATGCCCATCCAGGGTGTACCGTCGGAAGGCCGACAATATCACTGACGTGATCGTAATGATCGCCAGCACGCCGACCACATGAATGATTCGGGCTGGAACATCTCGCTTATGAATGTTGCGTCCAATTGCGTGGGTTTGATCTCTAAAAATGATTCCGATGGCGTTCTTTGCTTCGCTGAAGTACTCACGCGGATTGACGCGCACGAGTGCGCCGGTAGGACAGTTTTCCTGACACGAGTAGGCTGACTTTTTTGCACCTTTCGGATTGAGCGACGTGTTCTCACAGAGGTTACACTTAACTGCCAGCAAGTCGACTGTTTCCGTGACAGCAGGTGGTACCGTGGGCATCGCAAGACTCAGCCAGTTCTTGAGCCTGCGGTCGAACCCTGCCGGAGACGCCGCGACTGGTTTGCGCGGAACCATCGAAATGGCGTTGTACGGACACTGTGTCGCGCAATCAGCGCAACCGATACATGTCTTAGGATCGATATCTATGTGCCCTTCAGCGAAACGCGCAATGGCGCCAGTCGGGCATCCGGTCATACATTCAGGGTCTTGGCAGTGGAGGCATACCGACGGCGACAGAACATGCTGTATCGATCGGCCGTTCGGCTTGATCGGACGAGCGATGTGGATTCCGTGTCGCAAGAGCCGAGATTGTCCATGGACTTTGTGACATGCGAGCGAGCAATTGCCGCAGCGAATACAGAGATCCATATCCATGACCAGTAGGTTGGTCCCGTCAACGATGCCGGTCGTAATCTCTTTCGCCGCTGCGGCAACACTTCTTTTGTCGGAAGGGGGCTCTGGTGGTTTGTCGTCTGCCGCTGAGAATTGCGGAAAGTACTCAGCTACCTTTTTGACGAGAGTGGGATTTGACCGGAGGTGTGCGATCGAGATCTCCAATGCCTCTGTGCGCGACATTATTGTCGCGGCATAGTTCCAGTTCGTTTGTTCATTGCTAAAGATGGCATCCAGCCCCAACCAATTCCCCGCTCCGAGAAAATCCAACCCCACGTCGTCATCCAATTGCATTACCATGTCACCCAACATGGGCTTGGCAGTCACGCCGCGGGCCAGCCTCACGTGTGAACCGATGCCACGCACCCGCCGAACCCAACCTCTATTAACGAAGATCAGCTTCTCAACTGGATCGCCCTCCTGAAACAGAACGTGGTCCTTGGCATACACCGTAAACCGCGTAGCCTCCTCAAATTGTTCCAGTAGCTCTGAACTGAAGGCGTTGTGGGTCGCTTCCTGAAGTTCCAGTAGCGTGCGGTCCAGGCCGTGCTGTCGATAATTCTGTTCGAGTCGGTCGCCAAACTTCTTCAACTTTCGGAGTAGGCGAAGTGCTGGACGCTGAATTTCGATGACTCTTGCTTCCGTTCCAACCGGCGCTACCACAGTAGCATTGCGCGGTTGTCCGGCGAGGACGGACATCTCGCCAAAACAATTTTGCACCTCAATCTCGCCGACTTTTCTGCTTACGTCCTGATCATCGTTGACGTAGACGTCAAGGCGGCCATCAACGAGAATGTAAAAAGTATTTCCTCCCCAGTGGCCCTCATGGATGATCTCTTCACCAGCACTGAAAACAAGCAGACGTGCATAAGGCCCGACCCTCTTGTCAGCGTAGGCGCGGCCGTAAACAATCAGCTCCAGATCCAGCTCGTACTTGAAATGATTGTCGTGCGTCTCCAGCAGCTCAGAGATAATGCCGCTGCTGCGGATAGCTTCAATGATTTCGCCGTGGTGTGTGATTTCGCGGGGCATACGGTATCCCCTATTTTGGTTAAGGGGATTGTTGGAATCAATGCTGCCGAAGCGGAACAACCAGCTTCTATCGGCAGCCCACCGAGGATACTTTGCAGACGCACTTATAGCACCATTCAGCTTAAGAAAGGTAGAATCATTGCGAACCGTTTCGAACACAAGAGGCGAATTATGAAGATAAGATCTCTGCTCGTCCCAGCGACGAAGTTACAAATCGTTTTAGCCGCGCTGTTTGTCGCTCTCGTCGGCCTGACGGCAACGCACACTAGAGCACAACCCGTCGATCGCGGAGTAGGAATATCAAACACGCAGGTCAAAGCTTTGCCTGCCAACGCCAAGCGCTACGCCTTGGTCATAGGTGTTGACCAGTACGCAGACACCCAGATCACTACACTTGGAGGCGCTAGTAATGATGCGAAGACACTCGCTAATGCGCTGATCCATTACGCCGGTTTTCCCAGCGAGCAAGTGACCCTGCTCGCTTCGGATCAACCAGCCGAGCGACAACCAACGCGCGGCAATATTCTGCGCCGTTTGTCGAACATGGCAGCGGTTGTCCCACCCGATGGCTTGCTACTTCTCTCTTTCGCGGGCCACGGCATTGAACGCGGCGGCTTGGCGTTTCTGCTTCCCTCCGACTCACAAGTGAGCAACGACGTTGACCTGCTTGAACAAACAGCGATTAACGTCTCGCAAATCAAGGATAGAATCAAAAAGATCGGGGTCAAACAGGTGCTAATGATCATCGACGCCTGCCGGAATGATCCCGTTGGCCGTGCTAATGCTGACAATCCTTTGACTGCCGCTTACGCCCGTGGTTTCAACTTCGATCTGCGCAACCGCGAAGTACAAGCGTTCGCAACACTCTATGCGACCGAAATCGGCCATCGCGCTTACGAATACAAGGAGAAGAAGCAAGGCTATTTCACTTGGATTCTAGTGGAAGCTTTGCGAGGTGGAGCTGCTAATGATAAAGGCGAAGTGACGCTGGCAAACCTGGTGAAATACTTGCAAGAACGCGTTCCCAAGCGAGTATTACAAGATTTGGGGCCCGGTAAAGACCAGAAACCTTTTGCGGTAATCGAAGGTTATCGCGCCGATGAGTTGATTATCTCGGTACGCAATCCAAAAGCCGCAGCCCTGCAGACCGACGCAATTGATACCAACACTTCAGCGAGCCGCAGCAGCGCGAGCCGTGATGCAGGAGTTGAAATCAAACCACTTGATGCGGGCCCATTGCTTGAAGGCTCAACCTGGACTGGCAACAGTCCTGATTCAGGAGAGTACAAGATCAAGCTTTTAAAAGAGGGCAAGATTGAGTACATCATCGACGTTCTTCAGAACGGCGTCACTGCCCCGCGAACAATCAAAGGAACATGGAAGCAATCCGGCAACAACGTCCGGATAGTAATCGGCAACTCGTATTCAGTCTTACAGGGCACCGTCGATGGCAGTGTGATGAAAGGCGAAGGCACTAATCAGGAAGGCGTCTCGTGGAAGTGGACTCTGTTCAAGAAAGAGTAGTTGCCGAGCCCAAGCGGGCAATGATCTGATACTGACTTATTTTAGTTCCGCAGTTAAGGCCATGAGAAAGTCGTCCCTACGCGAGTGGGCCTGAGTATCCTCTGAGAAGCGACTAAGGAAGTATTCGATAATTCACCGTCAGAATGAATAACGAAAAAAGACTGACGCCACATTGGCGTGATAGCTGGCATAACGCGCATCCTGGAAAAGATACTTCGGAGTATCGCTGGTGAGACTGCCATGTACGTAGGGCGCGAGAACGTTATAGCTGAAGTCATCCTGCGTTTATGGTTCATACAAATAACGTACGCCTATCTCAAGCCTCTCATTTATCGCGCGCGAAATGGTGATATTCACGTCCTGGCGCCGTACTACAGTATCGGGATACGGATTCGCCCCCGCATGAAGGACCGAATCTGGTCGAACGGTGAACGGGTTTACGGTACTGATTCGGTCACGGGCAAAGGAAAGCGCATATGAGAGATCGAACTGAAACTTTCGCAGCTTTCCTTCCTGGGGCGCGGCGCTGAGGCCGATCTCAAAACTGTTCAGACTGCTTCGGCTCGTACGCTCCCAGGTATTGGCGATCGGATATTGAGAAAGGGTGCCCTGAACGATAGTGCCTGGGGGAGCCGGGGGATTTGGCAGCAGGTGCGCAAGGTCCCGATACGCGATTTGGTTGGTCTCGCGTGAATAACTGGCAAAAAAGGAAGTTCCGTCCTCTAGTGAATGTGTGAACTGGGCGTCGAAAAAGGAAAATCGATTGAAATTACGCCCATAAGAATTCTTGTCATACTCTTCCCCCAGGCAGCGATAAGAAGCCGAGAAATTTGTTCTGGGTCCTCTCAACAGTTCCAGCCAAACGCTTCCGTCATTTCGGATTCTATCCGCCTCGTCAAACCGGCGCAGGAGATTGAATTCCATAGGTACGCCTATCCTCATAACCGTGGTTCGCGTAATTTCCCACCCCGTTGTGTTACCACCCGGAGGCGAACCGGACAAAGCACCATTGAAGGACAATGGCTGGGTGTTGTACGCCTGCGCGCTGCGGTTTGAGTAACGGTAATCTAATCTCAGATTGAGGGTCGTGAGCGTTGGTGGCGCGACGGCTTGGCTTGCCGCTGGCACGGGGTCTTTGCCTGCGCCGTTGGTTTTTCCAGCTCCCGAAAGATTGGCAGTAAAATCCAGCCGCGCTCTAATGCTGTGTTCATTGTTACGGTTCACATCGCGAAACTTACGGTTCCAGATCTCCCCTTCATAATCCATTTTCCAGGTCAACTGCGGCAGAACATCCCATTGAAAGCCAAATGTAAAATCCTGGCGTCTGAAATCCCAATCGAGGTTCTCGATGGGCAAGTTGTAGAAATCTGTCACCGCAGAGCGCCACGTCGAATCGCCAAACGCGGCATATCCCGGGAACTCAAGCATGGGTGATTGATTGTCCAGGGACTGCGAACGGTACTCAGCCTGGAAGCGAAACTTTTCTCTGCGGTTCACCAGGGCATACTCCTGGGTGATGTTTCGCATCTTTCCGTTCAGGCTCTTCGCCGGAAGCTGATTTACATCGGTGGGATTCGTAATTGGACTGTTCCCGTCCCAGTGCCGGGGCACGATAGCCGTGTTCAGCGTCCAGGGGAGGAAAGCATCATTCTGTGTCCAGTAGGCCAGCGAGAAAAGGCCGCGTAGTTGAGTTCGCGGCGTCAGGTCCACGTTGGCCCAAAAACTGAAGGTGTGAGAATCGTTGTTTGGAGCCAGGTCATTCTGCCACCGAACCATGCGGAATCTATTCGAAGCTCCGCATGTTGGCGCGAGCGGATTCGCCGGATTAGGAAGACATCCCTCCTCGTCAGTAATACGAAAGGGGTTTTCGAAAATCACCGATTCGACATGGTTGCGAAACAGCGAAAGATCGTAGTCCGCGCCGGCATTCCATCGTTTACCGCTAAAATGCGCTCCGAGCTTGAGATCGATCGTCCGCTGATCGAGGGGCTCCAGAAACTCTTGTCCGATCCCTTCCCAGGCGCCTCCGATATCTGTCAGGCCGTTCCCAGGAGCGGCTCGACGGACGAAGGTGCCGGCGGACATGGGGCGCGACCCGCGATTGCGCATCCAGCTAACCTGTGCGTGTAACTCGACGTTATCCGCGGGCTGGTAACTCTGTCTGAATAGGGCTTGATCTCGGCGGAGCCGCACATCGACTATTGGCCTGGTCTGCAGCTCCTGGCGCACTACCCTAGGCAACTCGGCGGTCGGACTTATCCGCGCTTCCGGAGTTGTAAGGGCCTGCAGGCGCGCTCGCAACGTAGGGCTGACTTGATACACCCCGGGCGCAGTTTGCTCAAGGAAGGATTGTCCGCTGCCGAAGGAATGAGGAACCTGGTCCCACATAAATTGCGTTCGATATTTTCCAAACCTCCCTCCGTCCGCAGTGAAACGCTGGTCGCGCTCGCGAATCTCAGTTCCTCTAAATGCGAGAAAGTAAGGAGAATCGGCAGTATTGTAATCCAGCTTCAATAGCGGAATCACAAACCCTTTTGGAACATCCCGCACTTCCTGAAACTTAGCGGTATGACCTCCCTGGCCGTCACGAACTTGGCCGCCGATTTCGATGGTTGCATGGAACTTGGGTGGGGTGTCGGTCTGGGGTTCCGTCTTGTCCTTCTCCGGCGTCTGGCCCCAAACGTGAGGCGTGAATAGGAGCACCGAGATGACACAAGCGATGAACGAAAACTCGACGCGAAGAATCGGTTTGAGTCTGTCTGGTTGGATTCTCATCGGTTCCTCCTCGCGTGCTAGCGGCCAAGGGTTCTACCCCCCAGGGTGATTCGAGCCATGGACCTGCCCGTGGCAATTGGAACAGCCGCGATTGATAGTCCATATGTCCAGAGGTTTTCCGGCGGTGGTCGAATGGCGAGGCAACATATGAATATGGCACTGCTGGCACAACAGGCCAACGCGAGCAGTCAGAAGCTTAGGATTGTTCGAGCCATGCGGCGAGTGACAGTTCAAGCAATTCTCGCGGACCGGCGGATGGTCCCAGAGAAACGGACCCCGCTTTTCGGCATGGCAGGTGTAACACACATTATTAACGGTGTGATTGACGAGCATCTTTCCACCCTCCCCGCCATGAGGATTGTGGCAGGAAGTGCAGCCGACCTTCATATTGCGAAGCTCGGTGCGAAACAGGTGGGTGGAGCGCTTGAAAAAGTCCGCCCGCCTATTGTTGTGGCAGGAGAGGCAAGTTTCCTCCGTCGAGAAACCGACCAGCATGTGCTCCGGCAATCTGGTGTTAAGAATCTCGGCGACTTCAGATTCAGACTTATCGGTGAGACTGACCGCCATCGTTTTCAGTAGCTGGGTATGGTGAGCGCTGTGACAGGACAAGCAACTCATGTCCTTCCTGTCGTGCTTCCCGCCTCGCCACTCAAAATGAGTGCGATCGCGGGAGTGACACTGAAGACAAGTTTCGTTGGACTGCGCGGATGTGAGCTTGGCCGGATTGACGGTTCCCTCACCGGCTTTGGTCCTGGTGCTCGTTTCGGCGTGCCTGTCGCTATTTCCATGGCACGCCTCACATGTAGCGCTGCGTGTGTCTTTGAGGAATTTGGCGCTCTTGCCATGAGCATCCAGCGGAAACGTGTTCACAATAATCTGGTGGCACTGCTTGCAGTCCCTGCCAAAGGGTTGCAGATTTATCCTTCAAGCCCGTGCTGGTTCATATGAGTCAAATGCAAATCCTCTACGGCTCGGCTACAAGGCGAGTCCCGGGGCAGTCTGGTTATAAAACCTAACGGACTGTTTATGA
>JACCVY010000172.1 GCA_013697915.1 Blastocatellia bacterium
AGATTTACCATTCATCATTTGACATTTTCCATTTGTCATTGCAGAGAAAGCATTTGTCTTACATGACAGGAGTCAAGCCACGCGGATCATGATGGAATACTAGAGAAGTCTGGAGAGGACAAGAAAAGGTCTTCTCCGGAAATGACAAATGAAAAATGTCAAATGATGAATGGTAAATTTCTTTCCGCTCGCACAAAAAAGGAGCAGGTCAATCGACCTGCTCCCCAATTTATAGTTAATTCTCCGCCAATCTTAGGCGGGAGCCGGGTTACCTCCGGTGATTGGCGGCAGGATCGGTTTCAGTGGTTTGGCTGAAGGCTCTTTCAACTGCGGCCGTTCGTCATCGCTGCCGGGATCGGCCACCGGTTGAGCGTCGTCAAGCGGGAGACCAGCGATGATGCGCCGAATCTCAACCCCATCGAGCGACTCGCGTTCCAGCAAACATTCAGCCAATCGCACCATCGTGTCGCGATTGTCTTCAATGATGGCCTTGGCGCGATCAAACTGCGCGGTGACAATCTTCTTTACCTGCTCGTCGATCCTGATCGCAGTCTCTTCCGAAAAGTCACGATGTTGCGCAATCTCGCGGCCCAGGAAAATCTGCTCTTCTTTTTTGCCGAAGGTCAGCGGTCCCATTTCCGACATGCCGTATTCGCAAACCATCGCGCGCGCGAGTTCAGTGGCGCGCTCGATATCGTTTGAGGCGCCGGTCGTAATGCTGCCGAGGAACGTATTTTCAGCAATACGTCCGCCCATCAGGATCGCGATCTGGCCCAACAGATATTCTTCGCTGTAGTTGTGCCGATCGCCTTCAGGCAATTGCTGCGTCACACCTAACGCCATGCCGCGCGGAATGATCGTGACTTTGTGAACCGGATCAGCGTTGGGAACTTTCAAACCAACCAAAGTGTGGCCGGCTTCATGATAAGCGGTGACACGCTTCTCTTCGTTGGAGATGACCATGCTCTTGCGCTCGGCGCCCATCAGCACTTTGTCTTTCGCCAACTCAAAATCGTTCATCGCCACCAGCTTCTTGTTGTAACGCGCCGCATTCAGCGCCGCTTCATTAACAAGGTTTGCCAGGTCCGCGCCGGTAAAACCGGGCGTGCCGCGTGCGATGACGCTGATGTCAACGTCTTCGCCCAGCGGAATCTTGCGCGTGTGAACTTTCAAAATGCCTTCGCGCCCACGCACGTCGGGTCTGGAAACGACGACACGACGATCAAATCGCCCCGGTCGTAACAATGCCGGATCCAACACATCGGGCCGGTTGGTAGAAGCGATCAAGATCACGCCGTCGTTTGATTCAAAACCATCCATCTCAACGAGCAGCTGATTCAAAGTCTGCTCGCGTTCGTCGTGTCCGCCGCCCAGGCCGGCGCCACGATGACGGCCAACCGCGTCGATCTCATCAATGAAGACGATGCAGGGCGCATTCTTCTTGCCCTGTTCGAACAAGTCGCGCACGCGCGACGCGCCGACACCCACGAACATTTCCACAAAGTCAGAACCTGAGATTGAAAAGAAGGGAACGTTAGCTTCGCCCGCAATCGCTCGCGCCAGCAAAGTCTTGCCGGTTCCCGGCGGGCCCATCATCAGCACGCCCTTGGGAATGCGGCCACCCAGCTTCTGAAACTTTTGCGGCTCCTTCAGGAACTCAATAATCTCCTGAAGTTCTTCCTTGGCCTCTTCAACTCCCGCAACATCCTTAAAGGTCACGCGCTTCTGTTGGTTATTCAAAAGTTTTGCGCGCGACTTGCCAAACGACAGCGCTTTGTTGCCGCCTGACTGCATTTGCCGCAGCATGAAAACCCAGATGCCAATTATGAAGAGGAGCGGCGCCCAGGTGATCAGCATGGGCCAGATGTAACTGCTGCTGCCCGAATCGTCTTCAAACTTGGCGACCTTCGCCGTGCCTTCCGAGGTCTGTTCATTCGCTTTCTTGAACAGCTCGTTCTTCATCTGCTCGTTGGTCAGTTGAACATGATATTCCTGACCCGCCTTGTCGATTGCCACAGTCTCGTTCTGTTTGACCGTCAACTGTTTTATGTCGCCCTTGTCGATTCGCGTATAAAGCGCGGTTAGATCGATAGGTTGCACATTCTTGCCGGAAGGGTTGACGAGCTTATAAAGCAGCAGCGCGCCGGCAATGATCAGTAACCAAAAAACTATTTGTCTAGCTGTAGAACTCAAAGTCATTAATGCCTCCGACTGCGATCATACCTTATCCGGCAGGCTTTGTCGCTGGCCTAAGCGAACCGGATTACATCAATAAAAGGACAACTTCACCGCTCTCGTTGGATGCGTAGCGCCGTTCGGCTGGTTGTGTTGCCCTTCTTTTAGAACCCCCCTCGGGCGGGCAAGTTCCCCGCCTGGGTCGCCATCAACTCGCCTGCAAAAAGCGAAAACCGCCGTCTTTGCCCGGCGGTGTCAACGCCTTGAAATTTTAGAGGCGGCCGCGCTCTTTTTCAACGCCTTTTTCTTTACTGGGACAGACCTCCCAGTTGGTCGGACGTTGGCCGCACCGGACTTCGAACTGAAAACTTTCAAAAACTGCCCATTTCGCGTCACTCTAAAACTACCCGGCAGCTCGATGACGCTGCCGCCACGCCCGGTGAGCAGCTTTTCAACTGCCAACAGGTGGCTCATTTCCAACCGCTGCAAATTCCCCCGGGCCTCGCTCAGCCACTGTCGCAGGGCCCGCCGTCGCACCGCCGCCGGCGACTGCAACAGAACCTTTACGTTTAGCGCCGGCAATTTAGTTTCAATATTAGCGGACTGATTATTGTTGGAGCTGCCAATCGCCAGCTTGAGCAACTCGCCAGCCTGGTCAGACAAAACAGTCGCATCTTCAGCCAGCAGGCTCGCGGTGCGACTCAACGCTTCAACGATACGATCATTGAACGACGCCATCAGCGGCAGCAGTTGTTTACGCACCTTCACTCGCGAGAAAGTTTCGTCGTCGTTCATCTCATCCACTCGAAACTCCACGCCCAGGCTGCTGCAATAATCTTCGGTGTCGCTGCGCCTGGCCCAAGAGACAAGCGGGCGCGCAAGCTTCACCGGTGATCCGTCTTTTAATTGTCTGACTGGCAACGTGCCGCTCAGCCCTTCCGCGGCACTCCCGCGCAGCAAACGCAGCAAGACGGTTTCCGCTTGATCGTCAAGCGTATGTGCCGTCAGAACAAGCTGCGATTTATGCTTGTTGGCAGTCTTAAAAAGAAAGTCGTAGCGCTTTGTACGCGCAGCCTGCTCGAGGTTTGCAACGCGCTTTCCACCGGCTGTTTGCAGTTGGGCTTTTCCAATTACAACCTGGTGGCCCAGTTCCTTTGACAGGTTTGTCACCCAGCGCGCATCGCTCGCGCTCTCTTTACGCAAACCATGATCAAGATGAGCGACAACAAGGTTCACCCGCAGTTTGTCGTTCTTAATCAACTCATCCAGCGCCAGCAGGAGAGACGTCGAATCCGCCCCGCCTGATACACCAACCACTACCGTCGCGTCGTTGGTTGGCAGATCCATCTCTTTCCAGGCAGCGCGCAGGTTTCTGGCGAACTTAGTGATAGGAGGCCGACGCGCCTGCGAACTTTGCTGTGATTTCATTTGCTGCTTCATCACGCAACGATTGTCTGGCTGCTCGGCATTTCAGTCAACCGGCGATTCCAATGTTAGGTATGAGGCACAGAGTCTCAGAGAAAATGACTCAAGGGGAAGAGCCTCTCAGGTCGGGAAGGGTGGCTTGCCCCCGCTCGACTGGAATGGCATTCAATGCAAGCGAGGACCAGCCACCCTTCCCAACCTGTGAGATTCTGAATCTTGAAGAGCCCTCTGAATCTCATTTGCTCACTAGTCTGTCATAAGAAACAGCGCGGCGGTGTTTACAACACAAGCAAATCCATAATTCCGGAGACCAGCCATGAAAACCCCATCTCGCGTTCTACTCAGCCTGACTTCGATCGGCTGTGCTTTGTCGTCACACCTTTCGCACGCGCGCAACAGCCTGGAGCGCCGTCATTTCAGGAAACACTCAAGAGTGCGGAAAGTGCAACAGCAAAAAAAGATTGGCAGGCGGCGGCTGGTTATTGGGCAAGCGTCGTGGCTGAGAATCCAGTCAACGCAAAGTTTTGGGAGCAGTTTGCCCAATCGCTTTACCAAAACAAGGACTACAAACAGGCGATTCCGGCTTATCAGAAAGCGCTCGAACTAGGCGCCGGCTTTCCCTCGAACCAAGCCTACAACATCGCCTGTTGCTACGCGCTATTGGGCGCCAAAGAGTCAGCGCTGAAGTGGCTCGAAAAAGCTTTCGAAATCGGCTTTCGCGATTTAGACAACGCCCAGAAAGATTCTGACCTGCAATCGCTTCACGACAATCCTCGCTACTTGAGACTCGTTGGGCTTGACGACCTTAGCAAGATGACGCGTGAGCAAAGCTGGCGCTATGACCTCGGGATGCTGGAAAGAGAAGTGGATCGCAAGGGTTTCGCTTATGGGGTTGTCCGGACTACCACCAAAGCGGAATTTCATGACGCTGTTACAAATCTTGGCGCTCGCGCAGAAAAACTTAGCGATCAGCAAATGGTGATTGAGATCATGAAGTTGATGCGCACGCTCGGTGATGGCCACACCGGATTACTTTTGCCACCGCAGCAGCCCGATTATGCGCTGGCCCTGCCGCTGCAGTTTTATTTGTTTAAGGAAGGCATGTTCGTGATTGCCGCCGATCCGAAATACAAAGATTTGCTGGGCGCACAGGTCCTGCAATTGGGCGGACATGGCAGCGACGAGATTTTGAAGTCATTGGACCAGGTGATCAGCCGCGACAACGAAATGTGGCCGAGCCAGTTAGCGCCCTACCACCTGCGCAGCCTGCCCTTGTTAAGTGCGTTGGGATTGGTTTCAGACATTAGAAAAGCTGAACTCAGCCTGCGCGATGCAGACGGTAGCGAGCGCAAGGTGACGGTGGAAGCGGACTCCACTCATCCCAACAGCGTTATCTGGAACGACTTTCCCGCTGAATGGACCACCTATGCCCAAACGTTGCCAGGCTCGCCTCCGCTTTATCTGAAGAATGCGAAGACAAATTACTGGTTTGAGTATCTGTCGGATTCCAAGGTGGTTTACTTTCAATACAACCGCGTGCTTAACGATGAGAAAGAGCCGCTCGCTGCTTTTACCGAACGCTTATTTAAATTCATAAACGAGCACGATGTTGAGAAGCTGGTGATCGATATGCGCTGGAACAACGGCGGCAACACCTTGCTGGCGCCGCCATTGCTCTACAGCTTGATCAAGAGCGACAAGGTCAATCAAAAAGGAAAACTGTTCGTCATCATTGGCCGTCGAACTTTTTCCGCCGCGCAAAACACGACCACATTTTTCGAGCGTCACACGAAAGCCATCTTTGTCGGCGAACCAACCGGCTCGCGCCCCAACTTTGTCGGCGAGGAGACGCCGTTCGTCCTTCCCTACAGCAAGATCATGGTGAACATCTCGGATCTCTATTGGCAAAGTTCCTGGCCAATGGACTATCGCACCTGGATCGCGCCGCAGATTTACACACCGCCCACATTTGCCGCCTATCGCGCAAACCGCGACCCGGCGATGGAAGCGGTGCTGGCGTACCGGTGAGAGCCGGCTTGGTCGAAATAACTCAAGCCAATAGTTGTCAGGTTGGGAAGGGTGGCTTGTCCCCCGCTGGCTGGAATGGCATTCACAGGGCGGGGGCAAGCCACCCTTCCCAACCTGCAAGGTTCTTTATCTTGAATTACCCACTAAGGGGTTACTGGTTCTTGAAAATGAATCGGTACCACTAACTTGAGGTTGATTTCGAGCAGTTTACAGTTCGCTGTTTACAAGCTACATTTACTACTAAAGCTACTCCCGCAAAATCAATGACGTTGAGGCTAAAGATGAAACTCAGATCACTTCTGTGCGCACTTATCCTGGCGCTTTTTGCTTTCCAAACGATTCCTGTCGCCGCAGTTGACGAGGGGATGTGGACTTTCAATAACGTCCCCAAAGTCGATATCAAACAAAAATATGGCTTCGATGTTACCGACGAATGGCTGCGCAAAGTGCAACTCGCTTCAGTGCGTTTCCCTAATGGCTCAGGCTCGTTCGTCTCGCCGACTGGCTTGGTGTTGACCAACTATCACATCGTAGAAAAAGCGATCGGCGACGCCAGCACTGCGGAAAAGGATTACGCAAAGGAAGGCTTCGTCGCGCACAACCAGGCGCAGGAGTTAAAAGCACCGGACCTTTTCATCGATGTGCTGATGAGTATTCAGGATGTAACCGATCGTGTGAACGCTGCCGTGACCGGCAGCATGTCGGCTGCGGATGCAAACGCCGCCAAAGGCGCCACGATTCGTACTATCGAGACTGAATCGAATGCGGCCACCGGTTTACGCAGCGACGTGGTCACCCTTTACCAGGGTGGCCAGTACAACTTGTATCGCTACAAGCGCTACAGCGACATTCGCGTTGTGTTTGTGCCGGAGTTTCAGGCGGCGTTTTTTGGCGGCGATCCCGATAACTTTAATTTCCCGCGATTCAATATCGACATGGCGCTGGTGCGAGTTTATGAAAACGACCAACCGCTAAAAGTTGAAAATTATTTCAAGTGGTCCAAAACGGGAGTGCGTGATGGCGAGCCGGTTTTTGTTACCGGCCATCCGGGTACCACTTCGCGGCTGGACACAGTTGCGCATCTCGAATCGCTGCGCGACAACACCATTCCTCTAGTGCTGCGCATGCTGCAATCACGCCAGGTGGCGCTGAAGACCTACATGGCCCAGGGCGCAGAGCAAACGCGCCGCGGGGAAAACGAGCTGAACACCGCTGAGAATTTTATTAAGGTTTACAAAGGACAAATCGAAGGCTTGAGCGACCCAAACGTGATGGCCAAAAAGCGCAAAGCCGAGCAGGCACTGAGAAACTCAATTGCCGCCGATCCAAAGACGCAGCAGGAATACGGCAACGCTTGGGCTGCGATCGCCAAAGGGCGCAAGGATATTGCCACCTACGAACGCGATCGCCGCTTTTTGGATCTTAATGCCGGCTTCTACACACCGCTGTATACCTATGCGCGCACGCTGGTGCGGTTGGCCGAAGAAAACGAAAAGCCGAATGCAAAGCGACTGCCTGAATACACCGACGCGCGTCGCGCCGGGCTGGAAGCAGCGTTGTTTTCAACCAATCCCATCTATGACGACCTTGAGAAGATAAAGCTCGCCAGCTCGCTCGCGTTCCTGCAAAAAGAATATGGACCGAACAGCGATATGGCAAAGAAAGTTCTTAAAGGCAAAACTCCTGAGGCGCGCGCCGCCGAGTTGGCCGACGGCACCAAACTCAAAGACGTTGAATATCGTCGTCAACTTGCGACCGGCGGCAAGAAGGCGATCGAAGATTCCCACGATCCGATGATCGAGTTAGCCCAGAGCGTGGACAAAGAAGCGCGCGCAGTGCGTAAGCGTTATGAAGAGGAAGTGGTGGCCGTCGAGCGCGCCAATTATGCGAAGATCGCGCGCGCGTTGTTTGAGCAGCAGGGAACTAAGCTTTATCCCGACGCGACCTTCACCCTGCGTTTGTCTTATGGCGCGGTGAAAGGCTATCGCGAAAACGGAAAATTCGTGCCGCCATTCACGACGCTGGGGGGACTCTATGCGCGTTCAAATCAATATCATCACGCGTTCCCCTACAACCTGCCGCCGCGCTGGACCGCGAAGCGTAAGTTAGTGAACCTGCGCACGCCGTTTAATTTCGTTTCCACAAACGACATCACGGGCGGCAACAGTGGCTCGCCGACTATTAACAAGAACCGCGAGCTGGTGGGTTTGATTTTTGACGGCAACATCCAATCGATTGTTGGCGACTTTGAATACGATGAGTCAATCAACCGCTCGATCTCGGTGGACGCGCGCGCGATGCTCGAGGTGCTGCGGAAAATTTTCGGCGCCAACGAGGTCGCGGCGGAACTGATGCGCGGGTAGGTTGGAGGAGGGTCAAGCGAGTTCAGGGGCAAGTGGTTGCTCGACCTCGAATTCTGTATTAACCTTAAACGGAATAGCCCTCCGCCATTTTCTATTTCGCGAATACCGCTCAGATTGGCAATTTTAACGCGTGAACTCTCGAAGAACCCTATGAATATCAAAAGCGCCGGAGCAATTGCGTTTCTACTGCTCACTATTTCCTGTGGCACAAAACTCAACTCGAACCTTGCGGGCGGCGATCAACTTAAGCCGCGTGACTCTGCCCTGGAGGTTGGGGAACTCGCTCCTGACTTTACGCTGGAAAGCCACAATAACCAAAAGATCACACTTTCCTCTGCGCGCGGTAGCAAGCCGACCGTGCTCGTGTTCTACCGGGGCAACTGGTGACCATACTGCGCTCGGCAGTTGGCCGACTTGCGTAATCTCATTAAAACGGACGAGCAGGTTAACGTCTATGCGATCAGTGTCGACAGTCCGGAACAGAGCAGAGAATTTGCTGAAAAAATTTCTGCCGACGGGAAAGGCAGCATCAACTACTCAATTTTATCTGATCCGGGCCATCGCTTAATCGATGCGTTTGGAATTCGCGACCCCGATTACAACGGCCAGAAATTTGAAGGCATTCCACACCCATCGGTTTACATTATCGACAAAGATGGACGCGTTGCCTGGGCCCGGGTTGAGAAGGACTACAAAGAACGCCCCATTAATGACGAAGTGCGGGCAGCGCTCAAGAATTTGAAAATGATTAGTTAGTGGATTTAAGTTTGAAGTGCAACTAGTGGCTCGTTGGCACGCCATGCCAGGCTCAAAAACTGTGCACCAATAATTTGGCTTAGTATTCTTCCCCTTCCCTTTGGGAAGAGGAAAGAGGGGAAGGGTTTTAGCGCGTCAAGCCCTCTCCCCGACCCTCTCCCATCGGGAGAGGGAGATAAGGTTTAATCCAACGACGTCAGAATGTCTCCAATTTTCAATAAGCACTGTTGCACCCAAACTGAATTCGCGAGTTAACTTTTTTCTTTGCAGTCGTTGCGAACTTCGCCCTGCGGACTCACCGAAAATTACTAATTAACACCACGTCGCTCGCGACCATGCCGCGGGCAACTATCAGCTTCTTGCCATCACGCGACCATTCGAAAGCAAAGATGCGGTCAGACTTAAAGGTGGTCAACTGCCTCGGAGAGTCGCCGTTGATTGGCTGAAGCCAGAGGTTGGATACGTCGCCGCTGGTGGCCACGTATGTGAGCGCGCGGCCATCGGGAGTCCAGCGAGGAGGTGGCAGTCGCGACGGTTCATCCTGGAAAATCGCAGTATCGAAGATGCGCGCCGGCTCCCCGCCGGCGGCGGGAAAGACTGCCATCTTAAGCGGAGAATTTGCCTCGTCTTCCCGATAGATGCACGCGAGTGACTTTCCATCCGGCGAAAAGGTAGCAGTGGCGGTGTATTTGTCAGTGAGTTGTTGGGGAGCGCCACCGCCGATTGAGACTTGCCAGAGGGTGGGTTTGCCTGCGCCCAGTAAGGTATAAATAACCCATTTCCCGTCTGGAGACGATTGTGGATTGTCCTCACCGCTGCCGCTGGTTAGTTGTTTAGGGTTACCGCCGTTCATCTCCGTACGCCAAATATTAGGCGTGCCGGCGCGATCGGAAGCGAAGATGATGTAACGGCCATCGGACGACACCGCAGGATGATTATTGATACGGGAGTTCTCCGTTAGTTGGCTCTGATTGCTGCCATCACCATTCATGACCCAGAGATCCAGATTGCCTCTCGCGTTCGAGGCGTAAATTATTCTGCCGTCCGGCGTCCACGCAAGACCATCGCGTCCGTCAATCCTCCCCACTCCAGTGGTGATTGTGGCGGCTCGACTTGCCTCCCCATTAGGCGCCAGCCAGATATTGGATTTCGTTTCTGATTGCACGGTCACTAATCGATTTGAGTCGGCAGTCAGACTGATCCCGGTGTAATTATTTAGATCGTTGGTAATCCTGCGCGGCTCGCCTTCAGGATATGAGAGAAACCAGATTTGTTGCCCGTCAAAGTTGCCCGTCCCTTGTTCCGACGCACCGAAAATCACACCTCGGCCATCGGCGACCCACGCAACCTGCCCCATGAATGCCCATGTTTGGGTGCCAATCTGTTTTTCTTTACCCTCCGCGATTGCGACTTCCACAACGTAGGTGTTGTAAGACGGGACCAAACTGCCGGCACCGCATACGATCGTTTTTCCGTTGGGTGACCAGGCGAGCGAACGAAAGAAATTTGGCAGTTTGCGGACGGCGAGCCTACGTTCACCTGAGCCGTTTGCCGCGGCAATTATCAACGCATCCTCTCCCGCATTCGGAAGATTGCGGACGAAAGCTAACTGTTGGCCGTCAGGAGAGAAGGCGATCGCACTACCTACGTTTGAGATGAGCCGGCGAGCGTTTCCACCCAAGGCAGGAATCTGATAAAGGTTGGGCGTCAGGCTGCCTTTTTCATTAGCCACATAATAGATAAAGTCGCCATCGGGCGTAAAAGTCAGACCGGCATATTGCACATCAGACGGTGGCACTATTTGAACGTCGCTATTGGTGCTTACCTGGCGCACGCGCAAACTTTGCTGCCCATTCCCACTAGCGACGTGGACGAGATACTTGCCATCCTGCGAGATCGCAGCTTTGTTGGCCGTCCCGGAGCTGGTTAACCTGGTAATCTTCATGTTGCGGGCCAGATCAAATGCCTTGTTCGGAGGATTCTCCGCAGCCGACCAACGGTAGACAATTAGTATGACCACGCCCAAAGCCATCAACGCAATCGCTCCCACCAGCCAGAGGACGGTGGGATGTGACTTGATCTCACCCACGATGTATTCGGCGCTGGATGTAGATTTTGCCGCACCCATCTCCGCCGTGCGGGAAAGAGAGGCCGTACTGTTGTAACCCGACCGCGTCGCGCCTAAGCCTGACGTTCGTGTTCCTGGCGGCGCAGGCTGGTCAGAGAATTGGAGTTCTGTTTGAAGCTCTAACTCCCGCCGCAGAGTTTTTAGATCCAGCGCCAGGTCCTTGGCCATCTGGTAACGCTCTTCGGCGTCTTTGCGCAGCGACTTGCGCACAATGCGCTGCAATTCGGCGGGAATGTCCAGCGAATGTCTTTGCAAAGGAATGGGCTCGTTACTTAATATCGACACCAGAACGTCGCTGCCGGTTTGTCCGCCAAAAGGAACCCGGCCTGCCGCGAGTTCATAAAGCAACACTCCCAGACTCCAAATGTCGGTTCGCGAATCGACTACCAGGCCCCGAGCCTGTTCAGGCGACATGTAATTCGCGGTGCCAATCACCTTTCCCGGGTCAGTCTTGACCACTTGCATAGTTGCCGCCTCGGGATCACTTCTGATCAGAGGATTCTCAGTCAGCTTGGCGAGACCGAAGTCGAGCACTTTCACATAGCCGTCGTGACGCACCATGACGTTCTCCGGCTTGATGTCGCGGTGCACGATGCCGGCTGCGTGAGCCGCGGCCAGCGCCGACGCGATTTGCCCACCAATGTCCAGCACCTGATCGATCGTCAAGCTCTGTTTCATGCGCTCGCGCAGGGAAATGCCATCGATAAACTCAGTGGCGATGAAGTGGACGTTCTCTTCCGAGCCAATTTCGTAGATGGTAAGAATATTCGGGTGATTCAAAGCAGAAGCGGCAAATGCTTCCTGCTTGAATCGAGCCAGACGCTCCTGATTGTGAGTGAATTCCGGAGGCAACAACTTCAGGGCAACGGGACGCCGCAGTTGCGTGTCCTGCGCGAGATAAACTTCGCCCATTCCACCCGCGCCGAGCAGGGAGCTGATCTCATAACGGCCAAGACGTTTTCCGGCTGGAGTAGACATGTTGCTTGCGGGGAAATAGATTTTGTCGAGCCTGCGTCTGAAATAAATACCGGGGGGAACGATGTTATTGTCTGCCGGCTTGCATGTCTAGCAGTAAATCGTGCTGCGGCCACTCAATCCTCTCTGTCGTCAGCATTGCCCCCTTTTTTTTGCCGATAATTGACCTCGTGGTAACTACCTTAAAGATAAATCACCAGCCGAGTTCAACTACGTCAACTACGCCATCTGAGTCCGAATTCCGAATTCTTTTTTCTGTCTCCTGAATCCTGTCTCCTGGCTTCTTATTTGTCGCTTTTTTGTGGAATCTGCGGAATCTGCAGATTTGTTCTTTCGCCGAATGTTAAGCTAGTCGCATCGCATAGTCCCCGGTTCATCTCACTCCGAACAACTGACTACCAACAACGGACCACTGACCAACAAGTGTGAGGTGAAACCATGACTCCAGCTCCAGCCCTGGCTACCAAGGCAGCAACAATTCTGGTCATCGAAGATTATTCCGACACACGCGAACTGCTCTCCGGCATGCTTCGTTACAAAGGCTTCCACGTCATCGAAGCCGAGGACGGTTTGGAAGGCTTGTTAAAGGCCAGCGCCAACTATCCCGATCTAATTATTTTGGATTTAGCTATGCCGGAGATGGACGGCGTCGAAGCCGCGCGCCGCATTCACGCGCAACCAAAACTCGCGCGCACACCCATCTTTGTCATCAGTGCGTTCGTGACAAAGGAAGTAGAAGCCGATGTGCGCGCCGCCGGCTGCGTCGCAATCTTCCCGAAACCGTTTGATGTGGAAGCGCTGTTGGCAAAGATCAACGCAACGCTTTTCGCCGTGTGAAGTGCTGAGTATTGAATACTGAGTGCTGAGTATTGGGTCACTCGGCTCTAAACAAAAAGTAGTAGATGTTTAGAACCTGGGAGAGACTGATTGCGGCTTGCCGCCGCACAGTGCGGAAAGGCTCGGCCTTTCCGGAGCGAACTCTCACCTCTTTTCCTGAGGCTGAGCCTCAGGAAAGAATCATTAATGGGACCTCAGCGGAAAGCCATAGGCATTCCGCACTGTGCGGCGGCAAGCCGACACCTGACACCCGATACCCGAGACCTGCTTTTCAGAATCCAATAATCCCGTTATCCCAAAGCTTCTTGATCAAACTCAGACTATCCGCTTCACGAAACGGGCATATCGACAGAATCGACTGAATGTCCCACTCGCCGTTGATGCGCGACAGCACGAAGCCCTCCTGCGATCCAATCTCTTTGTTCGCCAGGTCTTCGAATTGAATCAAGACCTTTGGCACTCCGCTCGGAGAGATCTCTGAATAAACTCTGTTGATGAATTTCTTTTCCGCTTCGACAAGCAGCGTATGCGCCGCGGTGTTTTTCGGGTCGCGCCCCAGCACCGTATGGATGATCGAAAGCGCTTTCTCCGGCTCCTCGTTGCTCATTTCACTGCGCGCCAGCAACAGCAGGTCCGCAGCAGCGTCAGGCAAATCGGGCATCTGGCTGACCGGGTCGGGTGTCTCCGGTAACTCCCCGACGACATGGACCACGCCGTCCGTCACCAGTTCGAACAGTTGCGCATAAACTTCAAACGCGGACGAATGCATGTTGTAGCAAATCTCCGCTACCGACATGCGCTTCTCGAGGAAGTAGAGCAGTTGCCGCGTGGCCTTGCCGGCGGGCAACGAAGCAGTCCAACCTGTTCCCAATTCCAGCAGCGCGCGGTCGGAAGGAATCAAGGTGCGAAAGCGCGCCATCTCGTCCGAACGATGAATGCCTTCCATGACGACGCGGTTGGCTTCGACGTGGACGCGCGTAAAGTCCGGCGGCAGCGGATCGTCGCTGCCAAATTCGAAGTGCCCTTCTTTCCAGAGAAACAGATCGTAGATGATGTCGAGGGTGCGAACTTCAAGCAGTTGCGAAATCTGCATCTCAGAGAGAATCCCATCCGCCACCAAAATCTGCCCCAACCTTCTGGGCCTCTGTGGAATAGACTTTAGTCTGTGCTCGCCACCGACTGAACTCGATGCCACCAATTTGGAATCTGGAATTTGGTCCTGAGCTTCGCTTGAAACTTGAAACTTTGAACTTGAAACTCTGGCTTCGGAACTCGGAAC
>JACCVY010000230.1 GCA_013697915.1 Blastocatellia bacterium
AAAACAAAGACCGGCACGCTTGGGAGCCAATGCCGGTCTCGTCCCGCCACGCTCACCCTTTTGACGTGGCGGATTTGGACACCTTAGTTCCATGAAAACTAAAGTGCCCGGCTGGGGTGCACGCCGCTAATAGTGCACCCCGGCTCCTTACTCATTCTGCTGATCTTCCTTCAACTTCCACGCCTTTATTTTTAGCCGCCCCCCGCCGATGAATTGGCGAACGCGCCTTGAGCAAATCGTGATGCCTTGATCCGATCACGTAAGCGAGTCCCTGATAAGTCATCCCCAACAATTGGGCGGCGTGGGTGACGCTGCCGTTTGACTGCGCCAGCGCCTGGCGAATTAAACCGGCTTCGAATTTCAAGACCTCAAGCGGGAAAGTGCAGGGCGTATTGAAAACGGTTTCGGTCGCGACTTCGGGTTTCAATTCACCGCGAATGTTGGCGAAGACTTTGCGGGCGGCGACATTTAGTCGCAGCATAATGTCCTGGCTCTGCGATTTGGCGAGCCACTCACTGGCGCGATCGTAAGCGGCGTACAACGTATCGGCGGGGAGTTCCTCCAACTCTTCAATCAAGGTGAGGGCGGCAAGACCGGCTTTGTTAAGCGCGCCCACCTGATGGCCAGTCTCGAAGGCTTTTTGAAAAGTAAATTGCGCGCGTTCGGTTTGTTTCAGCCGCGCGATGGCAATGCCGTGAGTAATGAGCGCATCAGCGAGCAGGCATTGGTGGCCGCTCTTTTCGAGCACGCGCACCGCACCACGCGCAACCGCTTCAGCTTCTTTGAATTTCTGCTCCGCAATCAGAACCTGCGCGCGCGTGTCGTCGATCTGCGCGACGCCGACTTTGTCTTTGACGCGAACTCGCAAGCGCCGGGATTGTTCGAGATATGCGTGTGCTTCCTTGAAGCGCGAGAACTCTCGAAATAGATTTCCAATGTTGTTTTTTACGTTTGCTCGAAAGACATTATTACGCGCTATTTTGAAATGATGATCGGCGTGTTCATAATGTTTCAATATTTCAGGGAAATCAGTTTCACGACTGTCTGGAGTACTCAACTTTCTAAGAACCATTGCTAACTGGCTGTGGTAGGCTCCTTTGATTGAATGATTTGGAATCTTTTCGAATAGCAAATGGTTTTCAGTGAGGATGCTCAATGCTTTGTTGAATCGCTCTGCTGACCATTCAACAATGGCCAATCGCAGCACGGCCTTTGCTTTTGTATTCCCTGCGGAAGAAAGTTTCTCGATGGATTTTATTAGAATAATGCGAGCCTCATTCAAGGAGCCTTCGCGCCAATAGCAGTAGGCTAGCTCCGCTCGCGCCGCAGCAACTTTTTTACCGTCTCCAATTGATTCATAAAAAGCAATACTCTCACTTATTAAATTCTTTGCGGTTTCCTGCGCTTCTTTGATTCCTTCCTTACTTCCGATCCATCCGCTCAATATTCCGGCGCACAACAAAACTTCCGCTGCCACCGATGCATGAAGTGATGAGGTGTCTGGTCGATTACCTACGCGCTTCCAAAGGCGACCCATCATTTCTCTTGCTGCCTTGTAGTCTCCCTTGTCTTTTAACTCCAAGGCTGCTTGACATCTGACCAAGGCTTCTTCATTGGCGCTTAGATGTGCGGTGTTGAGTTTTCGTGAGGTTATCCTCATGAGAATTAGACCCTTCTACGTGAGTGTAAGAGAGCTTGCTAACCTAACGCCTGCGAATATTAGTTGTCCTTCACTCACCTTGCAAGAACTTCCCGAAATTGCTCTATTCTGTTTTATGTAAGAAGTCTTGCATCCCCAACCTCAAAGGAGAACACATTCATGAAACGCTTTCTAATGGCTATTGCCGTGGCGTGCGCTCTTGCCACTACGACGCTCGCGGGCGATATACCCTCAGGTGACGCACCGCACCCGCAGTCGCAGCCAACGACAAGCCCAACGCTTCTAGGAGAAATCCCGTCGGTTCCTGAGGCGAGCTCGTTGTCAGACGCAGCAATTTCTGCGCTCCTGACTGCTCTGGGTCTGGCCTCATTCTAAGAGAGCGGAATCGGTATTGGTTTTGAAAGAGAGATTTTTAGCGGCGTGCTTATCTAATGCTGTGCCGCACTCACCCTAACATTACCGATTCGCTCTTCCGGCTGGACGCGACAATCTAACTCGATAGCCGCCTCACGGCAGCATGGAGTAGTGTGCCTAAAACCGGGTATCAGGTATCAGGTATCACCTGTCGGGTGTCAGGTTTTTGCGTGGACAGCAAACACCTTTCGGCGAACAAAAATATTCGGCACATCGTATAGATTCATGCACGGAGGTTAGCGACGATGCGCGATCCATTTACCGCAGGCATTCTTAGTTTTATCATTCCCGGGCTCGGCC
>JACCVY010000241.1 GCA_013697915.1 Blastocatellia bacterium
CGCCGCGATCTAACAACTCATTCAACCGGAGCGCGAATGGCGGGGCTTTTATGCGCAAGACTTGGATGGTTTCGATGTTGTGTGCGCGCCCGGTTAATTCGAGCGTTCGGCCTATATGAATGGTCTCTCAATAACCGATGCTTTTGCTCACTTCGGCGCGACGCGGACGAACTCCAGATGGGCGTACTCGGCGATCGCTCAGGATGGTTCACTGGTTCTTGGTTGTTGGCACCGATATCTAAAGCCGCTGGCCAACGAAGCTCTGCGCTACGAGGTCAAGGATTTCGCGCGCTGGACAAATCGTCCCGGCAAATCACTACTTCAGGCGCACCTTAAACAGGCGTATTCGAAACGTCTTCCGGTTCGAATGGTTATGGCAGTAACAGACAGCGTTGACACCGAAGTCGCTGGAGTCGATGGGAACGAACTATCGAAAACTTTCATTGTCCGCGACGACCTTGTCGGCCATGTCGTTGAATTCGACAGCGGCCGTTTTGTTATCGATTTTCACCCGTTGCCGATATAGGCCGAACAAATCGGACCGGAGCGCGGATCGCGCGTTTCTTAACTTGGATTGGTTGAAACGAAGGTTGGATCTAAACGGCGCGCCGCGGTGAATTCGATTGTTACGCTGCTTCGCCGCGACGGTTTCTCTCGACTCGCCGCACTCGCCCCACGTAAGCTTGCGCGCCCTCTGACTGGAACAACTCCCTGGTCTCGAGGTCCTCATCAGTCACCGGTGTCAGCGAGAGATCCGAATACTCACCGCGTCGTGGATCGGTTTTGATCCGGCGATACATAAGATGCAGCCGCGCATAGAGCGAGAGCCAACGAAACTGCTTCTGAATCGTTTCAGCCAGATACTTCGGATAGAACACCAGGGCAGATTCAAGCGGCTGACCACTCCTGCGATCACGCCGGAACTTTAGACGCAGCAGTCCGCCTTCGAGCGGATGGATTCCCTCGATGCCGATGCAGCCCTTGAACCACGCCATATAGAACAAGGCTTTGCCGGGGCTGGCTCCGGTTGCCATCGCTCGCTTGAGCACCGTTTCAATATGCTCAGTCGAGTAATAGGTCACCCAGGCCAACTGATAGGCCCTCTCCCATTCCTCACGCGACATGCGCGGATGCGCAGTGGTGATGTGAGTGACATCGTATTTATTCATGTCCGGGTCCATCCACGTTCCAGCCTCGCTCAACTTGCGATGATCCTCTGAGCCTGGCAGCGGCGTCAGACAAAAGAATTCGAGAAGATCGACCGGCAGCTCTTTTTGGATGATGCGGATGTCGTGAAGAATTGACTCCTGCGTATCGTTGGGAAATCCGAGAATGTATCCGCAACAGGTCAGCACGCCGGCATGCTTCCAGGCGAGCAGCATCTTGCGGTACTCGGTAATCTTGTTCTGTTGTTTCTTGGCGCCGATGAGACTGTCGGGGTTTATATTCTCAAGTCCGATGAAGACACGCTTGACGCCCGCGCGCGCGGATTTCTCGATGAAGTTCGGGAGCCGGTGGCATAGTGTATCAACCTGGATGGTGAACTTTATGCGTAGCCCTTCGACTTCACGCAGGTGAATGAGGCGATCCAGAATCGCTTCCCAATCTTTATTGCGAACGAAATTGTCATCGGTGATGAAGAACGAGTGGATGTCCTGGGCAAGATTCGCGCGCACGATGCGCTCGACATCATCAGGTGAACGCCGGCGCGATTTTTGTCCCTGCACGTTAATGATGGTGCAGAACGAGCATTGATAGGGACAACCACGTCCGGCATCGAAAGTAGTATTCGCACCCGCAGTTCGCTTAACTCGGTCCGCAGGCAGCAACGGTATGGCTGCCCCTTCGAGGCCCGGCAAATCATCCATGAAATTATAGAGGGGCTTTAGCGTCCCGGCCCAGGCGTTGCGCAGCACGTCTCCGAGGCGCCCTTCGGCCTCGCCTGCGAACAGCGAAACTCCCATCTCTGCGGCACGGCTTACGTCCGCGTCACGCTCTTTGAGCATGGAAATGGTGCCGGAGACGTGAAAGCCACCGATGGCGACGGGGATTCCGCGCTGCCGCAAAGGGGCCGCAATGTCGAGCGCGCGCGGAAACTGATTCGACTGAACGCCAACCAGCATCACCATCCCTGCGTCCGCCACTTCTACGAGCGACACGATGTGCTCAGGACGGATGCGCGTGTTCGTTTCATCGAAAGCATGAATTGCGAGGGTAACGTCGCCGCCGAGCACCTTCTGTTCGGCACACTCCAGCGCCAACCCGTACAACGCCGCCAATGAATTCGAGGGCATCGCGGAGCGCAACCACTGGATGACGTAGCCGTCATCGTCATAATGCGACGGCTTGATGAGCACCAGAGAGAAACGTTTCTGTTGCTTTGGATTATTTGCGATCAAATTACACCTGTTGCGATGCGATAAATGACAGGGAGCCCTTCTCGGGCGGATCAACCAGGAACTCAGGGATGATACGGTCTTGGTGACGCGATTGCCAATTATCGATTGCCGATTGCCGATTGGCCGTTCGTGATAGAAGCAATCGGCAGTCGGAAATCCTGCGGCGGCTGCTGAAACTGCCTCAGTACCCCCGATGCGGGTAGCGGGTCAGTTTGAAATTTCAAGAAGATGGCGTGATTCGCCGCTTTTACTGAGAGCACCGGGCGGGGGACGCGAAACGATCTCATTAGCACCGTGGCTTCAGCCCGGTGTTAGCAAACCGGAATTGACAAGGAACCGTTTCTAACGATTTTGGTGGCAGGAGGGTCAGCAGAAACCGTTGGAAACGGTTCAAGGAATCATTTTGTAGAACTTGGCCACCGGGCTGAAGCCACGGTGCTAATGAGATCGCTTCGCGTTCCCCCGCCCGCAGTTCCAATGAAGTTGTCTAATAACCCAAACTGACCCACTACCTCCATGTGGTTTACGTTGACGCATAACCCTATTCTCCGATATTGTTCGGCGGGCCTGGGGGCCGTAAATTCTTACCCCACTCTTCAGGTGCAGCGTGAGCGAATCCAATCAGCAACCACAAAAGCGTTTTTGCCTGGTGCTCATCAAGCCGTCGCACTATGACGATGACGGCTATGTCATCCAGTGGCTGCGATCTCCCATTCCCTCAAATTCGCTGGCAGTGCTGCATGGCCTGGCGCTCGACTGCGCGCGTCGAAAAGTCCTCGGCGGTAATGTCGAGATCGAAATCCACCCTATCGATGAAACGATCGGGCGCGTTCGACTGAAACGCATTGTCTCGCTGATCAAGGGCGCGGATGCCGGCATGGCGATGCTTGTCGGTGTTCAATCAAACCAGTTTCCACGAGCGCTCGACATGGCTGCGGTTTTACGTGAGCGTGGCGTCCAGGTCGCAATCGGGGGCTTCCACGTTTCCGGTACCCTCGCCATGCTGAAAGAACGTGACCGGGATGTCCGGCGCGCCGAAGAGATGGGTGTCTCGCTTTTTTCCGGCGAGGTTGAAGGCAGGCTCGACCGCGTGTTGCAGGACGCCGCAAAAAATAAACTCGAACCACTCTATGATTTCATGGATGACCTGCCCGACCTCGAGGGAGCAATAACGCCTTTTCTTCCCGCGGATATTGTTAAGCGAGCTTTCGGTAATACGAGTTTCGATGCCGGCCGCGGCTGCCCGTTTACCTGCTCATTCTGCACGATCATCAACGTTCAGGGACGTAAATCGCGCTCGCGAACGGCTGACGATGTTGAGAGAATCGTGCGCGAGAATCTGGCGCAGGATGTTCATAGCTTCGTTATCACGGACGATAACTTCGCGCGCAACAAAAATTGGGAGGTGATTTTCGATCGCCTGATTTACCTGCGCGAGGTTGAAAAGATTGACCTCAAGTGCAGCATTCAGATCGACACCGGAACTCATCGCATTCCAAGCTTCATTGATAAAGCCCGCCGCGCCGGCGTCAAGCGCGTTTTCATCGGGCTAGAGAACATCAATCCCGATAATCTCAGCGGCGCCAGAAAAAACCAGAACAAGATTACCGAGTATCGCAAAATGCTGCTTGATTGGAAGCGTACCGGTGCGATGATTTTTTGCGGCTACATCATCGGCTTTCCTCACGATACGCTGGAATCGGTCTTGAACGACGTGCGGATTATCCAAAGAGAATTGCCGATCGACATCATCGAGTACACGTGCCTCACGCCGTTGCCTGGTTCAGAGGACCACCGCAAGATGCATGAAGCTGGTGTTCCCATGGATTCCGACTTGAACCGCTATGACGTCAATCATGTGACGATCGCGCATCCACTCATGTCGCGCGCGGAATGGGAAACTGCTTACGCTCAGGCGTCGGTTAACTACTATTCGGACGAGCACGTGGAAACAGTGCTCAGACGCTGTGTGGCGACGGGAACTTCGCCGGGCAAAACGATGTCCAATCTCGTTTGGTTTCGCGGCAACACAGACATTGAGAAAGCACATCCGGTGGAAGGCGGCTTCTTACGCCTGAAGTTTCGACGCGATCGCCGTCCCACCCTGCCGATGGAATCGCCGTGGATCTTCTACCCGAAATATGTGGCCGAGACGTTGTGGAAACAGTTTCAGTGGATGTCCCTCTTTTTGCGCTGCTACCTTATTCTGAGGAAAGTCATCAGAGACCCGCAACGATTCGAATACAGCGATCTTGCAATCACGCCTGTCATGGAAGACGAAGCTGAAACCCGAGAGCTATTTCAATCGGCCGAAGCCCACCCCTATTTAGTAAAGATCCAGCAGGTGGAGAAACTCCGCCACGGCACGGCAGCTTAGCCAGGACCTGCGCAGTCGCTTCATGAGCCAGACCCTATCCCAATTGCAGATTGCGAGAATGTGAAAAACGGAAATGCTAACGGTGAATATTGGGCTCCACCGATCTGACGCCAGGTTTGACAACTCTCGTTGAGCCATCGGAAAACCTTACAGTCAATGTGCCGTCGGCAGCGCGAAAGAATTTTGGCGCTGAAGTAGCTGAGCCAAAGGCGCGGGTGCTCGATTCACTGGCGGGCGCGGACAAATTACTTCCCAATTCAGGATTTGGCAGGCGCAAGGCGGGCGCGCCAACTAACCGCCGCGGCTTGGCTTGTTGAGTATTCTGCGCCTTCTGCAATTTAGTTACTGCCGGACGGGAATTTTTAGCCACCGCTTCTCTTTTCTTCTCGTTCGCACGCTCGCGATCCATTGCTTCCTTTTCCTTTTCGCTAACGAGCTCGGCGGCACGCTCCCGATCATACGCTGCCTTTTTCTTTTCGTTAGCACGGTCGCTCAGGTGTTCGCGATCGCTCGCTTCCCTCTTCGCATTGCTCACGGCTCTGTTGTTAACTGCCGCACGATCCGCTTTCTGCGATGCGGGCGTGGGCTCATGCGTATCTGTGGCCTTCGCGACTGCGGCATTGTTGTTGGAAGTAGTTGAAGTGCGTTCTTGCGAGTTATAGAACGTGACCGACGACGCGTACTTCCCCGACCCCGCCAACGCGTTCCAGTTGCACGCGCACAGTTTTATCCGCGAATTCAGTCAACTCGCGAATAGAACGATCGCCGGAAAGCGCAATCGTGATTACCGGCGTGCTGTCGTTATCAAACTTTTGAACTATCGGCGGAGTTGGCATCGTAGCCAGAGTGGTTCGCTTCTACTTCTCCCTCCCCCCTTTGGGGAGGGTAAGGGTGGGGGTTTAGACGCGCGTAGGCCCTCTCCCCTAACCCCTCTCCCAGCGGGAGAGGGGAACAATTAACGCAAGCCCCGCTGAAAACTAGAAACTCTTGCGAAAGAGGTAAGACATCTTGATGAAGAAGACGCGCCCGTTGCGACGGAACCCCGGCTCGAGCTGTCCGGAGAAACGGTTCAAGCCATTACGACTCAAGTCATCGTTGTAGCCGACGTAAAGGGCGGTTCCGGGATTCGGAGTATAGCCCAGCAGGAACTGTCCCTTCACACTCGAGCCGAGCGTCTCATAATCGATGCGTCCGCGTGCGAACAGGAAACGTGAAAATTGATACGTCGATCTCAGTGAAACAATATTTTCATCGAAGGCGACTCTGTCAGTGTCATAACGTTTGAGACGCTCCTTAGTGAAATTGAGCGTGGCGTTCAAGGCGCCGGTCGGCTGATAGGTTACACCGCCATCGAAATGTAAGAAGTCGCCGGCACCGGGATCGAGTGGCGCGTTGCAGATGGGCGGCGGATTACTGCCACCGCACAGGCCATTGGCAGCAGCTTTTTCGGCCACAATAGCACCTGGGCTCACGCGCGGAAACTTTGGTCCGGCGCCGAAATCGAAATCGAGGGTGCCCCAACGGCGGTTCGCAAAAAAGTTGAAATTTACTTTCTTGTTGATAGTCGACCCGGCGAAAAGATAAAGACCTCGGTTTGAACTCGAACGTTCGTTGTCATTGCCCGCAAAAGTGCAATTATTATTAATTACGCAGTTCGATCCCGGCTGGCGAACTCCACCAAACTCGCTCTCAAACACGCGTTCGTAGCCTTTCTCAGCGCCCAGGCCCAGATAAGTTTGACGCGGAAAACTGAATTGCACCTGCGACTCGTCATTGGCATTTTGCAAATGGCGCTGCCAGTCGATGCTTGAGGAAACGGATGTGTAGACACGCCATGAGATCAAACGCGCTTTTGGCTTCGGTTCTGAGTTGTAACGGAAGAACCCATTGTAGTTGTTAATGTTTGTCCGGCGATTGAAACCAACCTCTGAGCGGTAGTAGCGCGTGCGGCCGACGCCCGACAGATCGTAACCGAAATGGCGCCCGTCCTTGTTGTAGTCAACGGCGTAAATGAAACCATTTTCCTTGCGGTCGAGAGTCTTGCCCGCTTGCGGAAAAAAGAATGGCCGCCGTGAATGCGTTCCCAAAAACTGCCAACTAAAGGTAGTCACCTTATCAATGCGAAAGCGTCCGTCAAAGCCTCCCAACTCATTATAACGGTCAACGAACCGATGGTACGTGCCAAGAAAGCCAATAAAGGAATCGGATTTTCCAATGTCGCGCTTCAAGCGCAGGATGCCTACCATTGCGTTCTTATCGACGAATCTTGGGTTGGCGAAGGGACGATCGTCCTCGCTGAAATTTCCCGGGCCGTTATCCGAGGCGACCAATAAACCAAACGTGTTGCGATTAACTTTGCCGGTCAACTTAACCGCAAAATCGGGATCGATGATCGCGCGCGTGTGAACAGCCGCGATCTGCGTTTGAAAAATGTCGATGCCTTCGAGGAAGAAAGGCCGCTTTTCTGCAAAGAAGATCGGGAAACGCTGGTTGGCGGTTACGACTAACTGATCTGACTCCACCTGTGCAAAGTCAGGATTAACTGCGAAGTCGAGCGTGACTTTCGAAGTGAGACTGTACTTTCCGGTCAAGCCTGGATCGAGCTTGATCGGTTCATTGACGAATCTGCCGCCCTGCGCGATTTGCGCAACCGTCACTGGCGCTTTTCGCTTCCCTGTTTCGGAAACAGTCAGACTGGGAATAAGTTCAAGGGTGCGCTCAGTTGAGATTCCTACAAATCCGGTGAGGTGACCAGCCTGGGCCAGCCAGTTTGAATCATCCCGCGATATCGGCATCCACATGTCAAGCTCATTATTGAAGCGCTTGATGCGACGCCAGAAATGTGCCCCCCACAACGTATCTTTTCCGGCGTTATAACGAATCGATTTAAACGGTATCGCCGCTTCAATCGTGTAACCGTCGCTGGTCAACATTCCCTTCGACTGCAGCACAACGTCGAGGCTAAAGTCTTTATTTCCCCCGGTGTTCCAGGTGCCGTCTGCCTGTACGCCCAGGGGATTGAAATCAAACTCGTATGCTTTGCGTTTATCGTTAAAAGTGTCGAACAGAATGCCTACGTAGTCATCGTTAAAGATGTCGTCTCGCTTCGGAATATTTGCGCGCACCTGATCAGGTTCGTCGTAACAATGAAACGCTACATAAAGGAACCTCTCGTCGTACCCGAGCATAACTTCCGTTTGCTTTGACGGCGCAATGTTGTCTCCCGGTTCTACCTGGTAGAAATCCTTGAGCACAACTGCATTCTTCCATACTTCATCATCTATTTTTCCGTCGATGACTGGAGCTTTAGCAAAGCGGACCAGCCGGACGGGATTGGATTTCTCCGGTGGCAGCGGCGGTTTACCCCCCGTTGGTTTTGCGTTGACTGGCAGTGCGGCTGGCGCCGTGGCCGTAGCGGCAGCGTCTGCCGCCTTCACTTCCGGCGAACCGGCAGGAGTTGCTGTTGCCGTTGACTGGGGCGGTTGTGTCTGGGAAAAAACGGTGGCCAGGCAAAGAATTATCGTCGCAACGGTAAGTAGACTGGCCTTCATGAATCTCTCCCCAACTGATTCGAGTAGTAAGGCGAACCGCGTGTTTTCTGAAGTGGCGTGAAATACGGTGCGACTCTTAAGTATTAGACGAAGCAAACAAGAAAACGTTCTAGAAAACCCGGCTGGGGATACCAGGCTTTTCTTGCTTATCTTGGTCGCAGCACAATACGTCCGTCGCCGGTACTAAGAACAAAAACATTGCCGCCGCGACCAACCTTCCAACGCTTGGTGCGGGCCGAAGTTGATACATCTTCGCTAATCGTCAAGCCGTGGTTGGTGATGTCGGCGGCATCGGTTTCGACAGTGAAATTTGAGTCGGGCGCGACAGCAAGTGAAATCGATCCGTCACCCGTGCGTGCCGTCAAACTGCTGAACCTGCCATCGAGCGAAATGGCTCCATCTCCGGTGCGCGCATCGGCCTGGCCGTCAAAGTTTGCAATGCGAATGTGGCCATCGCCGCTGCTGACCTTTAATTGACCCTGACTATCGGCTACTTCAATGCTGCCGTCGCTTGTTCGCAGCGTCAGCTCACCCGAGACACCCTGCAAAATAAGGCGCCCATCTCCGGATGAGACATGAACATTTGCATTGCGCGGCACGAACACGTCGAGACTGACCCAACCGCGCTCGTGATCCGATTTTGCTATCACTGAAACGGCCGAGCCCTGCTGCTCGGCCTCCACCCGCACTTCCTTCAATTCCGTTTCCTCATCCGCATGCCGAGCGGCCGTATACATAACCTCCGCTTTGTCCCAACCATGGATCGTAATTGGTCCATCATAAGTAGAGACATTCACTCGCGCGTTTGCAGGCACGGAAAAACTTTTCGATTCCTGTTCGACGAACCGGCTGGAACCGGCGCCGCTCGCGCGAGCGCTGGCGCGCGCTTCGCTGCGACTTACGGTACGTACCTGCTCGCGTAGCTGTCTGCTGGTTTCCCGCTGAACTTCCCGTTGCGCCTGCTGAATCTCGCGTTCCGCTTCGCGCATGGCCCGTTCGACTTCCCTTTGTATCTCAGGCGTCAGCTGTTTCTGCATCTTCTCGATATCGGCCTGGGACAGCGTCGCCCGGCTGACCTGTTCCGCCAGGGCGCGAGCATTGTCATGAATTGCTCTTGCCTCAGCGCTGGAAAACACTTGCGGGTCATCTTTGTCCTTATTTTTGTCTTTCTGGGAAAGCAGGCTTTGCGCGAGACTTAGCGGCCGGCCATCATCCGCACGCTTGATGGTGATGCCGCCGTTGACATTGCCGAGTTTAATGCGCGAGCCGCCCGAACCCAGTTGCCCGTACAACGAGTGGCCCACATACTCGCCATCCTGAACGGCCAGCCCAAAATCGTTGCGAATCGCGCCATGAATCGTTTCGGCTCGAACGACCGCGTTCGCGTCTGAAGGAATCACGACGACCACACTGCCATTAACCGAGCCGAGTGAAAGCGGCTTTGTCGGGTCAAGCTGCGCGAAGGTGGCCTCTACCGTTCCATTCACCGTATTCAGCTTTGCTTCGCCTTTCAATCCGCGCGCGACCACCCGGCCATTCACGGAAGAAGCTTTTACATCGCCTTCGACACCATCGATGTCCATCGAGCCATTAATCAAATTGATCGACTCGAGCCGCGCCCGCCGCGGGACAACAATGGCGTATTCCACGGTGGCGGGATTGTTGTAGCGTCCTCTTTCTTCGGTGGTGAAATTCTGGTCGCGATTCGGATAATCAGTTCTGATACGTATGGCATCGGCTGTCGCGGCGACTTCAATTTTTGCTTCCGCCAAACGCTCGCGCTTGTAGGCGCGCTTTATTGCGTTCACTTGAACTTCATTGCCATCGGCAACGGTTATCCGGATGTCGCCGTTCATGTTTTCAAGGCTGACGCGACCGTTCGCCGCCAACGGATAGGTTTGATGAAACTCCTCGCGTACTTCTTCGCGCTGCTGCAGTTCCACCTCGGGGGTAGTGCTGGTTTGCGGTAGAAAGTCTTGCAGCTCCGTTAGCTGGTCCACTTTCGCGGCCAGGCCCGATGCGGCCGGCCAGTTGCCTGAGCTGAGTAGCGCTGCCGCCATGGTCATTGATGCTATGAGTGCTTTATTCAACATGTTTTCTCTTTTATTCAGTCGTGTTTCGTTGCTCTATTACCAGAACACCAGCGGCAAAATATTTGTGGCAGAAAATTCAGCGTTCTCGTTTATTACCTGTGGGTTTCGGCAGAGGCTGGAACGCGAAGGCGGCCGTCGGCAAACGAGACGTGCTGAAACGTCCAATTTCCGAGAGTCGGTTTAGTTTCCTGAATCTATTAAGTGGATTGTTCCGGTGAACGACGCAATGGTGATGAGCGCATCGCCGCTGCCGTGCACCGCGCTAATGCGGCGCAGGCTGTATAGCGTTTTGACAGTCACAGGCTTTACCTTGATCGTCTTTTCCTGCGGATCGATCACTACGACTACTTGGTCCTTCGCCTCAGGATTAGCCTTGACTATGGTCCGAGGCGCAGGCGCGGGCGGAGCAGGAGGCGCGGGATTAGGTAGCCTCGGGAGAACGGGTACCGGATCTTCGATTGTCAGTGTCAAAGGAAAGTCGCTGGTAACTTCACGATCTCTGGCAACGCGAGCGTTTAGCCGGAACGACGAATTGGCCGGCAAACTCAACGTGACGTCGCCGCTGGTCGTGTTGAAAGTGTACCGTCCCTGATGGGCCAATGGCCCGGAAAGGTCGATCTTGCCGTTGGCGGTCTTCAGGGTTATCTGTTGATGGTCCACCCCATCTAATTGGATGTCTCCGCTAATGGTCGAGGCTTCAAAGCAATCGTTCTGATCGTTTGGACGCAGGTTGGCGGCGCTGACCACACCGCTGACCGATTTCATTGCCATGCGCCCGGTCGAATTCTCAACTGAGATCTCGCCGCTGAAGCTTAATGCTTCAACCGAGCGCGATGCCTTCTGAATTGAAATATCGCCTGTTTCCGAGCGCGCAAAAACCGAGGCTACGCCGCGAACATCAATTGTGCCATCGCCTGTTTGCAAATAAAGGGAGGCGCCGCGCGGCACGATTAATTCGACATCGCCAAAAGCGTGGCAGCCGCCTTTTTCATTCGGCTCTTCACTCTTGTCTGCCAACCACACCAGAACTTTATTCGCCGCAGCCGATTGATTGCCGGCGTCAGGTCGCTTTAGTTCTATGCGCCCCACTTCACTCGAGCGCGCCAACACCTCATTCTTGTCCCAGCCGCGCACAGTTACGTCGCCCGAGTCAACGCAAATTGAAACCGCGACTGTAGGCAGGGCCGCAATCGACCGTTCAATCTTCTGGGTCCCGGATTTGCCCCCATGCCCGTCGGCATAGGCGACACTCGCCGGCAGCACAAGAAGAAAACTAATGATGACTACTTTGAACTTCATTGTTACTTGACAACTCTTACTTCGGTTTATCGATCACGCGAGCTTCTGCAACCGTGTTGAGCAAATCGACTTTGCTTTGGTAAGCCGAAAACATGAATTCGGTTGCATCGGGATCGTTGGGGTTACTCTTGGCAGCAGTTCGCGCTACAGCCAGCGTGCGATCGACGAAAGCCAAATTTCGCTGGTATTCAGCCTGCACGTCCGGCTTCATCCTGCCTTTGTCCGACTTGATGGTTAAATCCAACTGAGCAATCGTTTGCAGATAACTACGCTCGCCGGGCAAAAGTTTGACGTGGTTCGCAGCAGTCTCATTTTGCCGGGAGGAGGCAGGTGCGATTACAGCAGTGCTCCGCCGGCGGCGGTTGTTAGGAACAGCGGTGATTGTGCTATTCGTCCTCGCCGGTGCTGATGAAGGCACCGAACTAATCGGGGCCGGCGTTGTTGTAGGTTCCTGATTTGGCGCGGGCGGGAAGGTCGCGACCACCGGATTTGTTGACTGCAGAGGCGTTGTCTGCCAGCGCATCATGGCCATGATCACACCAAAACCAATAATTACCATCAAGCTTGCGTAGGCGAGTGTCCGTTGCGGTCTAAGCGTAAACAGATCGGAAAGCGAGGAAAGCCAATCGCGAACATTCACAGCACGCTCATTGCCCGCCACTGCCTCCAGGCGATTCGCAGCGATAGCAGCATCGATGCGCTGGCGCAAACGCTCACTCGGGACGGCCGCTTCGAACTCGGGTGCAAGCGCCGCTGCCAGGACGCTGTTCTCCTGCTCCAATTGCCGCGTAAGATCGCTGCAGGTAATGCATGAAGCCAGATGAGATGTCACCTGCTCCCTGCGCCGCTCATGAAGTTCTCCATCCAAATAACTTTGCAGAACTTCTTCTTGCAAACACTCTTTCATAACTTGCCTCCGATTTTCCCATACACCCGGGCAAACTCTTTCCGGCCGCGCGCGACCAGACTGCCGACGTTCGTCTCTTTCACCGACAAGGTGTCGGCGATTTCGCGATAGGAGAGTCCCTGATGTCTCAGCAACAGGCAACTGCGCATCGGCTCTTTCAGCTTATTGAGCGCGCGTCGCGTCTGTTCTATTTCCACGTTACGGCTGTAATCCTCGTCCGGCGCCGGCGCAAACCAGCCCTCGCCGGCTGTGTCTTTGTGATATTCGTTGTCGCGCGTCATCGATCTCGTCTGGCCCCGAATCGTGTTGCGCGCTACATTCAAAGTGACACGCAAAAGCCAGGCGCGCAACAATTCCTCGCCTGGCTTTGAATCAAGATTACGATAGAGCCGTAGAAAAACTTCCTGCGTAATGTCCTCGGCCAGCGCCGCGTCGCGAACTACCGAGCACGCCGTGCGAAAGACGGCGCGGTGATGAAGCGTAAAAGCCTCATCGAAGCTGAGCGGAGGCGCTGCAGTCGCGATTTCGTCAGGCATCAAGTTTACTAAGGCTCTGGCTTGTCCGCTCATTTACACCGCTCTCAAGAAACAAACACCGCAGACGGCCTACTTGTGGCAACTTTATCGCCAATCGACCGCTAACTGTTTTTTGCGTTTTTATTGTAGTCTGAATCTTGATCTGCGACCAAAAACGGCAGCACCGATTCAATAAAAGAACGCGGAGAGACACTGCTTGAACGAGTAGCACCCTGCGAAAGCTCTGAAATCCTGGAGTCATGAGCGAAACTCTGGCACTCGTAAATTCCACCGAAGCCCTTTGGAATAGCCCGTTCATGCGTGCTTGCCGGCGCGAAGCCGTGCCTTTTACGCCCATCTGGCTCATGCGTCAGGCGGGGCGTTACATGAAGGAATATCGCGATGTGCGAGCGCGGGTGGGCTTCCTGGAACTGTGCAAAACGCCGGCGCTGGCGGCAGAAGTGACGGTAACTGCGGCTGAACGGTTAGGAGTGGACGCGGCGATTATTTTTGCAGACATCCTGCTGCCGCTGGAGCCAATGGGTTTGCAGTTGGAGTTTACAAAAGGCGACGGGCCCGTTATTCACAATCCGGTGCGCTCGGCGGCGGACGTTGATCGTTTACATGAACTCGAAGACGTTGAATCACTGCAGTTTGTTTTTGAAGCCATTCGGCATACGCGCCGGGCGCTTCCCAACGATCTTCCCTTAATCGGATTTGCTGGTGCGCCATTTACCCTTGCTTCGTATATCGTCGAGGGCGGTAGTTCAAAAAACTACCTCCATACCAAGTCGCTGATGTACAACGACAGCGGCGCCTGGCGTGCAATGATGTCGTTGATTTCGCGCGCACTAGTTAAATATTTGAACGCGCAAGTTGAGGCGGGCGCACAGGCTTTACAGTTGTTTGATTCATGGGTGGGCTGTCTCAGTCCGGATGATTACCGGCAATATGTTTTGCCGCACACGCGCAGCGTGGTTGCAGGCATCGACTCGGAAGTGCCGTTAATTCATTTTGGTACTGGCACGGGAGAACTGTTGAAACTGATCTCCGAAGCCGGCGGAAATGTTATTGGCATTGACTGGCGCGTACCTTTGGATGAAGGCTGGGAGAGAGTTGGGCACGACAAAGCGGTAATGGGCAACCTCGATCCGGTTGCGCTGTTTGCAAACCGTGAACATTTGCGCGCGCAAGCAAAGACAATTCTGGATCAGGCCGGTGGCCGCCCCGGACACATCTTTAATCTTGGTCACGGCATACTGCCGGAGACGCCAGTCGAGAATGTCGTCGCTCTGGTCGATATGGTCCATGAGATGAGCGCAAAGTAACACAGACTTTAGTCTGTGATTCTGCGGCAGCAATAGCTCGTCAAATGATTTCTGACTGTCGCTCAAACAAGGATTCGAAGGCCCGAAGGGCCGGTAGTCAATAGCCATGTCCGTAAGTGGTTGAAAGAGTTTTGAGAAATCTTTAAGGCGCGAAGGGCCGGCATTCGAATTTGTGCCGCACCTTCGGCGCTCATTCGTATCGCGCAATCCCATCCACGCCCTCACGGGCGTGGCTATTAAATGCCGGCCCTTCGGGCCTGGACTCAAATCGATCTGTGCTACTTCGATGAATCCTTCATTTGACGCATTGCTGGTTGTTTCCTTTGGCGGGCCTGAAGGAATGGACGATGTAATTCCCTTCCTCGAGAACGTGCTGCGGGGTAGAAACGTGCCGCGCGAGCGATTGCTTCAGGTCGCCAAACACTATGAATTGTTTGGCGGGCTTAGTCCCATCAATGAACAAAACCGCCAACTGATTGCCGCGTTGAAAAAAGAACTGGCTATCCAGGGGCCGAACCTTCCTGTTTATTTTGGTAATCGCAACTGGCAGCCGCTGCTGGCTGACACGCTCAGGCAAATGCGTGACGACGGGATAAAGAACGCGCTGGCATTCGTGACTTCGGCTTACAGTTCGTATTCGAGTTGCCGCCAGTATCTGGAGAATATTGCCGAGGCACGCGGCGTGGTCGGCGAAAACGCACCCAGCGTTGAAAAGATTCGCGCATTTTACAATCACCCGCTATTTATCGAAGCAAATGTGGACCATGTGCGCCAGGCCTATCAGAAGATTCCCGCGGCACAACGAACCAACGCGCGGCTCGTTTTCACTGCGCACAGCATTCCCATTTCGATGGCGAGAAACTGCGACTACGCAGCGCAGTTGGAGGAAACAAGCCGGCTCATTGCAAGCGCATTAGGCGTTGAGCAATGGCGACTCGTCTTTCAAAGTCGCAGCGGCGCGCCCGCACAACCATGGCTCGGTCCAGACATCCGTGACTATTTGCAGGAACTACATGCAGCCGGCGCCACCGATGTCGTTGTTGCTCCCATTGGTTTTGTCTCGGATCATATGGAGATCATTTACGACCTCGATACGGAGGCGATCGCACGTTGTCGGGAGCTGGGCTTGAACATGGTCCGAGCTGCGACAGCCGGGACGCATCCAGGGTTTATAGAAATGATTCGCGAACTGATTATTGAACGGCTGGAGTCGCAAACGCCTCGCCGATCTGTCGGGACACACGGCGCGCGCGCAGATCTCTGTCTCCCCGCTTGCTGCTCTTTGGTTTGACAGGCTTGCGGCTGCGCCGCCTTCCGTGCGGAATGGCTTTGCCTTTCCGAACGAATGCCATTTTTTACCTTTCATGAGGCTGCGCCTCATGAATCGCAGGCGTAGCCTCAAAAATAATTCCGGCTGTCCGGTAAGGCGGAGCCTTACCGCACGGTCGGCGGCAGAGCCGCTGTGGCATAGACTTCAGTCTGTGCCCGCTCTCCAGACACAGACTAAGGTCTATGCTACTTTTGAAAAGCACTTCTTATCAGAACTGAAGTTGAGATGAAACGCGTTGCCATCATTGGCGCCGGCATTGCCGGGCTCGCGGCTGCGCACCGGCTGCTTGAGCGAAGCGCTGACACCGGCGAACCGCTCGAGCTTCTAATCTTTGAAGCGGGATCGCGACTCGGCGGCATTATTAAAACTGAAGAGCGCGACGGGTTTCTTCTCGAACATGGTCCGGATTCTTTTATCACTGAAAAGCCGGAAGCCCTCGAACTCGCTCGGCGTCTGGGTCTTGAGTCTCAACTAATACAAACCAATGAAACGCACCGGCGCAATTTTATTGCTCGTGGCACTCGCCTCATTCCTGTGCCCGCAGGCTTTCAGCTGATCGCGCCGACACAGTTCTGGCCATTCGTAAATAGCGAAATCATGAGCTGGTCCGGCAAAGCGAGAATGGCCCTTGACCTTGTTTTACCGCGGCTTAAGACCAACGGCATGATGGATGAAAGCCTGGCCCAGTTCATAAGACGGAGGCTGGGTCGCGAGGCGCTTGAGCGCGTGGCCCAGCCGATGATTGGCGGCATCTACACTGCCGATCCGGAAAAGCTCAGCCTACAAGCAACGATGCCGCGTTTCATTGAACTTGAGCGCAAGCACCGCAGCGTCATTCGCGCGCTGCGGAAGGAAAGCGCCGGACCATCCCGAGAGAATCAATCACAGACACAGGGTGCTCGGTATAGTTTATTCGCTTCGTTTGATCGCGGCATGCAAGTGCTGGTGGATCGGCTGGCAGATAAACTTGCAAGGATTGGAATCGCATTACGGACGCGAGTGACTGCGGTTGCTTTGGATCGAACCTCGATACAATGGCAGGTGCGCTCGGAACACGGCCTGGCGATAACGGTCGACGCTGTTTGTCTCGCTGTTCCCGCTTACGTGGCTGCATCGTTGTTGGAGGAAACTGATGTGCTCCTTGCTGCCGGACTCAATCAGATATCTTATGAATCAACCGCGACTGTGAATCTCGCGTATCGCCGCGCAGATATTCCGCATCCGATGGATGGTTTTGGTTTCGTTGTTCCATTTATTGAAAAGCGATCACTTATCGCCTGCACCTTCAGCAGCGTAAAGTTTGCCGGCCGAGCGCCGCAGGATTCTGTTCTGCTGCGCGCGTTTGTTGGCGGCGCTTTGCAGCCTGAACTGGTTGAACTTGAGGAAACCGAGATAGTCTCGCGCGTGCGCGCCGACTTGCGCGACCTGCTGGGAATTGAAAACGCGCCGTTATTCAGCGAGGTTTCGAGGTGGCGAAAATCAATGCCGCAATATGAAATCGGACACATTGGGCGCGTGAACAAAATCGCTGAACGGCTGGCTGCTTTGCCGGGCCTGGCCCTGGCGGGCAATGCTTATTCGGGAGTTGGCATACCCGATTGCATTCGCAGCGGCGAGACGGCGGCCGATTCTCTTTTCGCCGCCATTCACAAAAATCGGGAGTGACTCAGTTTGAGCCGAATTACGATTATCGAACGTTGTTGAGTCTGTCTCGTTGCAGTGACATGAGGTCAGTACCACCTTGTATGTTGAAGCATGCAAGTTTCTAGGTGCAGAATGAGCAACCTGGAAATGTATTAGCTCGAGGCGCAATAGAACGTTACCACCTTGGTGCTGACAGCCCGT
>JACCVY010000254.1 GCA_013697915.1 Blastocatellia bacterium
GCGCCAACGGCGCGACGATTGGTTGGTAATATCTCAAGTTGAAGGCCGCTGTAACCCCTCGCGCCCCTGGCGCTCAAGCGGGGGCAAGCCACCCTTCCTAACCTGAAAGTTAGCGGAGCTTGAACCATCCTCTAGATCTGATCGGCGTTTATCTGCGAAAATCCGCGGCTGAATTCTTATGACAGCGAATTCTCAGACACGCGAGTTCCGTAGCGGCTACGTCGCACTTGTCGGCCGACCGAACGCCGGCAAGTCGACGCTATTGAACGCGCTCGTCGGTCAAAAAATTGCCGCGGTTTCCGATAAGCCGCAGACAACACGTTTCCGCATTCAGGGAGTCATCACCGAACCGGAAGGCCAGATTGTTTTAGTAGACACGCCCGGCGTTCACCGGCCGGGCTATGAAATGAATCGGCGCATGATGGCGACCGTACAGGACGCCCTGATGGGGGTGGACCTGGTTTGCTTGATTCGCGACGCTTCAGTTTCAACCGGCAGCGGCGACAAGTTTGTGCTTGAACTGATTCAGCGCGCGAAGAAGCCCGCGCTGCTTTTGCTAAACAAGATAGACAAAGTTAAAGACAAGACGGAACTGTTGCCTTTACTCGATTGGTACCAAAACGAATATGACTGGCGCGAGCTTATTCCGATCTCCGCATTGCGCGGCGATGACGTAAACGACGTGTTGCCAGTCGAAATGATCAAGCACCTGCCTGAAGGCGAACCCCTATTTGGCGAGGACGAATTGACCGATCAATCAGTGCGCACCATGGTTGCGGAGATCGTGCGCGAAAAAATTCTGCTAACTACACACGAGGAAATTCCTTACGTGACTGCGGTGGTGGTTGAGAAGTGGGACGAAGAACGCGAAGATTTTACGCGCATCCACTGTGCGATTTTTGTCGAACGAACTTCTCAGAAAAAGATCGTAATCGGCAAAGGCGCGGCGCGCTTGAAAGAAATCGGCATTCAGGCCCGCGCTGACATTGAAAGCCTGATCGGACATCGCTGTCACCTTGAACTGTTCGTGAAAGTGGAGAAAGACTGGCGCGATAAAGTAGGACTCTTGGACGATCTCGGCATCCGTCAGGGATGAAAAATCGCCGCCCTCTTCCCCTCTGAGCTCTGACGTCTGACCTCTGTCTCCTGTCTTCTGACCTCCAGGAAGAGTTGGACGATCTCATCATTCGTCATCATTAATTGGACGCCATTCGTCTGTGCTCAGTACGGCAACGACGATAATAATGTTTTCTTCGATTGAAAAGTAAACAGCGTACGGAAATCGCCGAGTCAACGCGCGACGAATTCCCAGGCGGAGGTCCTGATATCCTAACGGATGATCGAGAATTCGCTGATAAGTAGCACGAAGTTGTTCGACCTCCGCCAGGGTGAAAGCTGGAATCCTCGGCCTCTTTCTGTCGCCCGCTAAAGCGGGCTTTTGAAGTTATTCATTGACTTGATCCAGGGGTGGCGCGCTTCGCGCTTACCCCTGGCTATTTTATTTCACGCCTTCAGCGTGAAGCCAGCCGATCAATTACTTCAAAGGCTGGTTGGGACGAGGATGGATTTTGGCGATACCGGCGCAAGCGTTCTTCCGCAAGTTGCAGATGACTCTCAGGAACAGGAATCTCTTCAGGCTTTTCCGAAATCTGGTCCCAGAGCGCCTGGAGATAGCGCACTTGTTCAGCCTTCGGCAGGTTATCAAATCCCGGTGGCATCTCGATTTGCGTTTGTGACATAACGTTTCACCAAACAATTTAGAATTTCTGCCACGTCTTTATCCGACGTTGCAGCTCTTCATTGGGAATTGTGCGTCGCTCGTCCGAGTCTTTCAGGCCGCGTTGCACCATGAGGTCGAAGGCCAGCTCGCGAACGATGTGGTCGTAGGTGCTGTTATCGGGTTGGCGTCTGATGATCTCGCTTATGTGTTCCTTTGCGGTAGCCATCGTGTCTCTCCGTTGAATAATAGTACGGGGAATTGGCGTTATCGACAACGAGTGATGGGGGATCAGGCCTGCGATTGTGCGGTTCTCAACTAAATCTGGTTGTTTCTTCCTTACTCGAGTCCCAGGATCGAAGGCCCGATCCCAACCCTACCAACCGCTCTCGGCGCGATGTCACTCTTGCACAAACGGTAGGGCAATCGCATAATTGCGACATGACCGAGAAAGAGATCGTGCTTGAGACAATTCGAGGCTTGCCGGACAACTGCTCGTTAGAGGAGATAGCCGAGAGAATTGAATTTATGGCGGCCGTGCAGAAAGGTCTCGATCAACTTGATCGCGGCGAAGGCATTCCTCACGAAGAAGTCAAAAAACAGTTGGCCTCATGGCTTACAAGTTGATTTGGTCTCCCGCCGGCTCGCGATGACCTTCACGACATCGTTGTGTTCATAGCGCGTGATAATCCTGAACGTGCGATGAGTTTCGGATATGAACTCATTTCAGAGACGGATCGGCTACCTGATTTTCCTGACCTCGGGCGCATGGTTCCCGAATATCAAAATCAAAAGATTCGCGAAATTATCTTTCGCCCTTACCGCATTGTGTATCGAGTCAATCACGAGCGAAAGCTGTGCGAGATAGCGCGCGTTTGGCATTCGGCGCGAGGAATTCCCGTGATTTAGATCCCAACAAGCCTTCGTCCCTGATGCCACCCGTGCCTCTCGTTTCTGCGATCAACCTCGCGTGAACGGTCAACACATCGAGTTTATCGGGAAATCTCATTCCGCTGGAGAACTACCGTCTGGGCCTTTCGCCAATTCATCATAGGCGCCGCGGCGTTTGGCCAGGATGGACTCGAATGAATCGATGAACTCGCGCGAGCGCCGGGCTTCTGCAACTGAGCGAACCACCACAGCGCGGCCGATAATTTCAACATCCAATTCCGCTCCCGCCTCGACACCAAGCGCGTCAAGAGCTTCAGGCGGCAGTGAGACTGAGGCGGCCTGATCGATTGTAGTCGTTGTCTTGGGAATCGGTCGTGAATTTTCGTTGCCTCATCCGATTGATTTTTGGGTTGTCGCGGCGTTACGACAAGCTAAGCTTATCGAACATCCGACTGGGTCTCCTGCCAGATGAGCACGCTTCTAGTTTCCTTCAGCAGGAGCGAACCAACAATGAACGTCACACCCGCAACGATAATCGGGTAATACAAACCGGCATAGATGTTCCCCGTTTGCGCGACCACATAGAGTCCAATCAAGGGCAGCAGTCCACCAAACACTCCGTTGCCGATATGGTAGGGCAGTGACAGCGACGTATACCTAATCCGCGCCGGAAATGCTTCGACCAGGTAGGCCGCGATCGGTCCATAAACCATCGTCACGAAAATTACCTGAATGAACACGAGCGAAATTAATTTCCAGGCGATCGGACTGCTGATCAGGCTGGCGAAATCTATGTAAGGCAGGACTTGTTTGGCGGGTTGGAGCACGCCGTCAACATAAGTCTGCGGCGTCAGGTTGATCGAACCCGTGATCGCGTTGCGTACGGGTGAAGCGGTTACAACGTTTGAGCCGGCTGCGCTTTGCATAGCCCGGTAGATTGGGATGTAAGAAACAGCGGCGAGCAAGCAGCCGAACATTATGATTCGTTTGCGGCCGATGCGATCAGAGAGTGCGCCGAAAACTACAAAGAACGGCATTCCCATCAGCAGGGCGATTGCAATGATGTAACTTGCCGACGTGCCGTTCACGTTAAGGACCGTTTGCAGGTAGAACAAAGCGTAAAACTGTCCGGTATACCAGACGACGCCCTGTCCCGCAGTCGCTCCGAAAAGCGAGATCAGCACCAGCTTCAGGTTCTTCCATTGAGTGAAGGCTTCCTTCAAAGGCTTGGCTGAAGTCATACCCGCGCTCTTGAGGTGTTGGAAAATCGGCGACTCTTTCATGCGCAGCCGGATGTAGAGCGAGATGCCGACGAGAAAGATCGAAATGATGAACGGAATGCGCCAGCCCCAGCTACTGAAGGTTTCGCTGCTCATTGTGTTCTGAACTAAAAGTATGACGGCCAGCGACACGAAGAGCCCAAGGGTGGCGGTAATCTGAATGAAGCTCGTATAAAAACCACGCTTCGCATCAGGCACGTGTTCGGCGACATAAACCGCGGCGCCGCCGTATTCCCCACCCAACGCCAGCCCCTGCAGAATCCGAATCACCAGAAGAATTATTGGCGCGGCAATACCAATCGTCGCATAGGTCGGCAGGAAGCCAATGAGCGAGGTTGCGCCACCCATAATCAAAAGCGTTACGAGGAAGGCGTATTTACGTCCGACGAGATCACCTATGCGTCCAAAGAAAAGCGCGCCGAAAGGGCGGACAACAAAACCCACGGCGAACGTCGATAGATAGGCGATAAGGGCGAGCGTGTTATTGCCCTTGGGATAGAAGAGCGGTGAGATCACAGTGGCGAGGCTGCCGAAAATGTAGAAGTCGTACCACTCGATCATCGTCCCTACGGCTGAAGCCGCGATGACTTTCCAGATCTTGTAATCATGGGTTTCACCACTGTTCACGGAAGCTTTGGAAATAGATGTCATTCAGGACGCGTATCTTAAACTACCGAGTTCAAACTCTGTACTCCGAATTGACGAGCATCGAGCTGAACTCGTCTCGTGGGTCGACGAATACGGAACCGGGAGCGGTAGCGACCGGGTCCACCATTCAACTCTGAGGTTCAATCGATCGTGTACTCGTGGTCCCATTAAACGCATTCCATTTCCAACGCTTGCGTCGCGCATTATTCGCGGACCCACAATGTTGGGTGGTAGACCCGGTCGCTACCGCTTCCGGTTCTGTATTCGTCGACCCACAACACAAATAAACTCGGCGCATCGATGTGGCAATGAGTTTCGCGGGTGCGGTCTAGTCGATTCGCGATTTACGATCTAACATTCATTCTTTCTGAAGTCTTATGTCATCACCAAAGTGGTATGCCCTGGAAGTGTTAATTGAACCGCAAGCCTCTGAAGCGGTCGAATTTGCGTTGATGGAAGCAGGCGCATTGGGAACAGAAACCAACGACAGCGACCATGAGTCGCTACGAGTGACTGCTTACTTCGATCAGCGTCCCAACCGCGAGGACGTGCGCGCGGCGTTAGCTGATGCGTTTCGCATCTATGAACTGCCCTCATCGTCGGCGCGCGAGACTACGGTTCGCGAGGTGGTTGATCGAGACTGGCTCGCTGAATGGAAGAGAAGTTGGCAACCCGCTGAAGTGGGTGAACGATTTATTATTGCGCCACCCTGGGCCGAGATTGGAGAGGAGCGCGATCGGGTTGTGATTCGCATTGAGCCCGGCATGGCGTTCGGCACCGGCACGCATGAAACAACCCGGCTTTGTCTGGCCGCAATTGAAAAGTATTTTGCCGGCGGGAGCTTTCTTGATGTCGGGACCGGCACCGGAATACTCGCAATCGCGGCGGCTAAGCTTTTTCCTGACGCACGCGTTGAGGCGATTGATACAGATCCGCAAGCTGTTGAAATTGCCGCCGAAAACGCGCGTTTGAACGGCGTTTCAGATAACATTTCGTTTCGCGTCGGATCGATTGAGGACGAAACGGCTTCGGCGGATTTAGTTTGCGCGAATCTCACTGCCGACGTGATCAGTACTATTCTTCCGCAGCTCATCGGAGCGTCATGCGGAAGACTCGTGCTCTCCGGAATTCTCGATGTTCAGGTTGAAAGTGTGCGCACTCGCACTCAGGAATGCGGCTTGGGCGAACCGTTGGAAATCATGAGCGATGGTGAATGGATTGCGCTGATTTTGTAGGATAGACATTCCTGTCTGTCCCGCTTTTTTGTAAGGCACTTCTGTCGTTGGCTTTAAGACGATGGACAGGCAGGAATGCCTGTCCTACTACAATTATGACTCGTCGCAGATTCTACGCAGCACCAACCGCTTTCGATCACAAGCACAACACCGTCACTCTCGTTGCCGACGAAGTTCGTCATCTACGCGAAGTGCTGCGACTAAAAGCCGGAGACGAGGTCTATGTTTTCAACGGTGAAGGAAAAGAATTCCTGGGCCGCATCGAAGAAAGCCGGCGCGACACCGCTCTGCTCCGGATAATTCGTGAAATTGAACCTGCGCGCCCGGACTCTCCTTTGCAGTTAACGCTTGCGCTCGCGTTGCTTAAAGGAGAGAAGTTTGATCTGGTGGTCCAGAAAGCGACGGAGCTGGGGGTCATTCGCATAGTGCCGGTAATCACAAAGCATGCTGACATTCGTTTGCGTGACGAATCCGATGCTGCCAAACGTGTGACGCGCTGGCAGCGAATTGCGATGGAGGCTGCTAAACAATCCGGGCGCGCGGTAGTGCCCGAGGTCGCAGGCGCGGTCACATTCGCGTCACTGATCCAATCAGCCGGCAAAGATGAGGGTGGTACTTGTTTGATGTTTTCGGAACGTGACGGCGAGCCGCTTTTACGGACCACGGAATTAATCGCGCCGAATTCGAAACTGACCGCCCTCGTCGGATCAGAAGGCGGCTGGAGTGATGAAGAAATCGCGGCGGCACGCGCGGCGGCTTGGAATGTCGTCACGCTGGGCGGACGAACTCTCCGCGCCGAGACCGCTGCCATCGCCGTAACTGCCCTCTTGCAACACCTTTTTGGCGATCTTATTTAGAAAAGCGCAGGCTCCCGCCGCCGACTTGCGCGCAGCCCGCCAATGCCCGATAATCTGGCTGATGACTGAGTTGATTCATACAAAGATTGGCCCTGTTCTTTTAAGGAGATCATAAAGAGTGAAAGCGGAATTGCAGCAATTAGTCGCTCTACAAAAACTGGATACAAGCATAAGAAGACTACAAGAAGAACTGGAAGCGATACCCATAAGGCGCGCTGAGATCGAAGCAGAATTCGATCAGCGCGCCTTTGAAATTCGGGCGCTGGAAACCAGCCGCGACGGGGCCCGGCATTCGCGTTCCCACCTTGAAACCGAGATTGCGGAACAACGCGCGCGCGCCGAACGCGCCGAACGCAATTTGATGTCTTCCAAAAAGCAGGATGAATACACGGCCGCAATACGCGAAGCCGATGCCGCACGAAAACAGATTTCTGCGCTTGAGACGCAGGTGCTCGAGCAGATGGAAGTGTCCGACAAGGCTGAAGGCTCACTCACCGAACGCGCTGATGAAATTGCTTCACTGAATTCTGACCGCGAGGCGCGCATGAAGTCCTTTGACGAAGAGACAAGGCTGCAAGCTGAGAAGGTGGCTGCCAGTCGTAGTGAACGCGAGCGCTTGCTGAATGAACTGCCCAAATCAATGGCCTCGCTTTATGCCCGCATCAGCGCGCGCATTCGCGATGGCGTCGCGGTTGCCGAAGCTCGCAACGGGGCGTGCATGGCTTGCTTCATGGCGCTAAGACCACAGGCGATGGCCCAGGTACGGCGCGGTGATGAGGTGGTTACTTGCGACAACTGCAACCGGATTCTTTATTACGCGCCTTCGGACTCAACCGCCCCCAGCTCTGCGCCAGTTCAGCCCAAAGTGGCACATACCTAAGGAACTTTCCAGACAAATGCGTGTGATGGTGACAGGCGGCGCTGGATACATTGGCAGCGTCGTTACTGAAGAATTGCTGCGAGACGGCCATGACGTAGTCGTCTATGACAATCTGCAAAAGGGTCATCGCCAGGCGGTGGTTGCGCCTGCTGAGTTTGTCCATGCGAACCTTGCGGACAAAGTTAAGTTGAGCGAAACGCTGTCCGCTCATCGTATCGAGGCAGTGATTCATATGGCCGCAGATTCGCTGGTTGGCGAGTCATGCGAGCACCCGGCAAAGTACTATCAAAACAATGTGAGCGTCGGTTTGATTTTGCTCGATGCGATGCGCGAAACCGGAGTCAGTCGTATTGTCTTCTCGTCCACCGCTGCCACCTACGGCGAACCTGAAAAGCAGCCCATCCAAGAAACTGATCCCAATCGGCCCACGAACCCCTACGGCGAATCGAAACTGGCTTTTGAGCGCGCGCTGCGTTGGTATGACGAAGCGTATGCTTTGCGTTATGCATCGCTACGCTATTTCAATGCGGCCGGTGCCAGCGAGAAGTGCGGCGAGGATCATGATCCGGAAAGTCATTTGCTTCCGATCGCGCTGCAAGTCGCCGCCGGCACACGTCAGTCTATCCAGGTTTATGGCGACGATTACCCAACGCCGGATGGCACCTGCGTGCGCGACTACACTCACGTGATTGACCTGGCACGCGCCCACATCCTCGCGCTGAGCGCTTTGGACCAGGGCAGCCGTCTTTACAATCTTGGCTGCGGAGGGGCTGGCTACAGCGTGAACGAAGTGTTGGAAGCAGCACGTGAAGTCACTGGAAAATCAATTCGCGCAACTGTAGGGCCCAGGCGCGCTGGCGATCCGTCAGTCCTGATTGCAAGTTCTGAAAAGATCAAGCGCGAGCTGGGCTGGAAACCGCAGTTCCAGGATTTGCGCGTCATCATCGAGTCAGCCTGGAAATGGATGCAGGCGCATCCAAACGGTTATGACGACTAAGGATCAAGCGAGGATCAACAGGGTGGTAGCTCACAAAAAAACCGCAGCCAAAACCGGCACGGTCAAACGTTCTCGCCAAACAAACTCACCTGGCATTACAGCCGATGAATTTCTTGCGCTCAAAAATCCTAAAGGCGATCTAACGCTCGCGCTGGAAGGCGAGCGAGTTTCAGTAACCAGTCTCGATCGCGTCTATTGGCCCGACGAAAAAATTACCAAGTTTGAACTGCTTAGTTACTACCTCAAGGTCAGCGCACACATCTTGCCGTTTCTGAAAAATCGGCCGGCCATTTTGCAGCGCTGGCCGCGCGGTATTAAGGCGCCGATGTTTTTTCAGCAGGATCTGGAAAGCGCGCCAGCCTTTATCAAGACAGTCAGACTAACAAATCAACAGGGCCGCGAACTGGATTATGCAGTCTACACGACGACTGCGTCGCTGCTGCACTTTGTGAACCTGGGAAGTATTGAACAGCACCCGTGGCATTCAACGATTGCGAAGTTGGACAAGCCTGACTGGCTCGCCATTGATCTGGATCCGAAAAAAGCGCCGTGGAAAAATGTTTTGCAGGTCGCGCTGGTGTGCAAGCAGGTTTGCGATGAGATTGGTCTCAGTGCGTTTCCCAAAACTTCCGGGTCCTCGGGCATTCACATCTACCTGCCGCTAAACCCGACAAACGAATATGCAAAAGTAGCGGAGTTCTCGCGTTTGCTGGCGAGCGAGATCGCCAATCGCGCGCCGAAGATAGCAACCGTTGAGCGAAGTATCGACAAGCGTAAACGCGATCAGGTTTATGTTGACTGGATGCAGAACGCGCGCGGCAAGAGTTTAGCTGCAGTTTTTACCGCTCGTGCCAAACCCGGGGCGACTGTTTCGATGCCACTGACCTGGAAACAAATTGAGCAGGGCGTGAAGATTTCTGACTTTACAGTCAAAAACGTTCCTGCCCTGCTCAAGAAGAGTGGCGGCGCCTGGTCCGACTTTTTCGACCAACGCCAAAAGTTAAAGCTTAAATGACTGTCAGCACTGGGGTCCCCAGGCGGGCAGCCCGCTTGGGGGTGGTAGCCTACTTGATCTTCACGCCTGCCGAGAATCGCAAACCATCTTCACGATGACCCTTGCGGAACACCGGCAAGTAGTCAACCTGGATCGCTCGAAGATCGACGTGCTTCGTTGCCTGAATGTCGAGACCGCCACCGAGCGCCATCGCAAACGCAGTGTCGCTGGTGTCCGGACAAGTGAAATCGTTGTTGCGGAATTTCGCCTGATAACGGTTGACGCCGAACAGCGCATGCGCAAACGGAATGAACGGCGAAGAGTTGCGCCAGTTGTAACGTGGTCAAAAAAGCAAAGTGTAGCCCGGCTGCTTCGCAGCCTCGTTGAAAGCCATATTAAAACTTCGAGACATCGCCGATCATCTGGCCAGCAGAATCGCAAACACCAAAGGTGAGTTTCAGCTTGGGATAAACTAGTCGAATTCTAGTAACTCTTGACTCCTTCTTCTTGAACATTCATGCGGAGTGCTGATTCAGCAATCTCAAGGTAACTGAAAACCTTCGACTCAAGACTGCCCATAGCCCTTTCTTGATGACTTACCGCTTGGTCCTTGTGATAAAGTGAGCGCCTCGGTGCCCAATAATCCTTACGTGAGAGGTTAGACATGGAGCGAGTTGATTATCAATCCCTTGTTGTTCAGGACTTAGTAAATCTGCACAAGGCAGGAGAACTGGATCTAAATCCTTGGTACCAGGACCCTTTTGCTTTCGCCAAGAAGATCACCGCCGCTGTTAGACCAGTATTTGATGGGGACTAAAGTCTTGTTGAAAGAGATCGTGAAGGCCTAACCTCAACGATCTATTTGGGAGAATAACCTTCGTAGCGTCTGGCAGCGCTCGTTGTCAAGGCGCTGCTAAAGCCTCCTCCTAAGTGCTCTGCTCAACTCAACGAAATTCCTCAGTCGCCGGAAACTGAAGCCGCGCCAGATGAAGCAATCGAGGATTGCAATTGATGAAGTTGCGTGGCGTCGATCAGGTTGAGGCCTTTTTCGCGCACGTTTGTGAAGCCGGGCAGGATTTCGCCT
>JACCVY010000072.1 GCA_013697915.1 Blastocatellia bacterium
TTCGTGGCTTTGCTCGCCGCCCGGGACCTTCTGTCTTTTCTCTTGTGCTTCTACATCTTCGGGATCGGCGCGCAGCCGGCCCGGACAAACCGTAACCACTTTCACACGGGTGGGCCGCAGTTCTTCAGTTATCATACGTGGAGGTCGTTGCAACATTTGACAGCACCAAACCCGGCTTCTATATTTTCCGCTATGCCAATTCCAAAATTTACTCTACGCGGATTCAGAAGGCCGCGTGAAGTCGCGGCCCAGGCTTTAGGGAAACTGGAGCGCGAGGTCTTAAACGAGGTCTGGCGCCGGCACGAAGTCAGTGTCCGCGATGTCTACCTGGCATTTGACGAAGGCATCGCTTACACGACGTTAATGACTACCCTTGACCGCCTTTTCAAAAAGAGGCTGCTCACGCGGCGCAAGCATGGTCGCGCCTTTGTTTATCTGCCTGCGGTTTCACGCGTCGAGTTAGAGCAGGGAATTCGAGAAGACGTTATTGACGGGTTACTCGGCCAGGGCGCAGAGGCCGTCGAACCATTGCTTGCCTGCATTGTTGATACGGTCAGTGAACGGGATCGCGAGTTGCTGGATGAGTTGGATCGCTTAATCAAAGAGAAGCGCAGAGAACTGAGACAAAGGGACTGACGTGTTCGAAATCCTCGGCATATGTTTATTGCTGGCGGCGTTGCTGACTTTCAATAGTTTTGCTTCGCTTGTGACAGGAGGAGTCTGGCGGGTGTTTGGCGGAACAACACACCGCTGGTCCGCGTTCTCACGCGCGCGTTTGATTTTTCTTCTTCGTACTTTTCCTGCCCTTGTCACCATGCTTTGCGTACTGCTGCTTTTTGTACCTGCCTACCTTGCTTACGAGCCGCGACACACGAGCGAGAATGTAAGCCTGAAATTAGCTGTGCTGGCATTCATTTCCGCCATCGGCATCGGCGTGGCCGCCGCGCGCGGCATTGCGGCCTGGCGCGTAACCGCAAGGTTAGCCGGCGATTGGATAGACCAGAGCGAGCGAATCTCGGTTGCCGGGATTAACATTCCTACTTACCGCATTGATCACTATTTTCCGTTAATTGCAATCGTCGGTATCTTCAGGCCACGATTATTTATCGCGACGCAGGTGCTTGATTTATTGACTGCCGAGGAGATCAACGCCGCCCTATCGCACGAGAAAGGACATCTCTCCGCTCGCGACAATATGAAACGAGGCTTGTTGCGTGCTTGCCGAGACTCTTTGCTAATCATTCCCTGTGGTCGTTCGCTCGATCGCGACTGGGCCGAGGCATCTGAAGAAGCCGCGGATGAGTGGGCTGCAAGCGAAGGCGGCAACGTCGCGCTTGATCTCGCTTCCGCTTTGGTAAAGATTGCCCGGATAATTCCGGAAGGCGCCCGACCTACTATGCCGGCCGGTGTGTTTCTATTCGGCGACGACGAAGGCGTAGGCATACTCGGACGTGTGCGGCATCTCCTCGCGTTCGCTGCCGAGGTCGACCGTCCGGTTCATCCCACGATTCTCCGGCCTGTTACGATCAGCGCGTTAGTGGGTGTTGCGTCTTTTGGCGTTGCGCTTGCCTTCAATTCTCACCCAGTGCTTTCAAGTGTGCATTCCTTAATTGAACACGCCGTGTTCGCTCTCAGTTAAGTTCCTACCCGTCCCCACGCTTCTCCGGAAGAAACGACGGCTGGTAGTAGTTTGAACCATTCCGTTAGAGTTCGCCCCTTCAAACTCATTCCCAGCGGACTCTTGTTGTGGCGGCGAAAGGGATAAACCTTATGGCACCCTCCAAAAAACGCGTACAGATTGTGCCCGTACTAATGATGTTTCTATTGTTGGCGGCGCTATCCGCTGTCGCGACGGGTCAGGGAAATAATGGCAGCATCAGCGGAACCGTGAAAGACCAGAACGGTGGGTTAGTGAGCGGGGCGGAAGTCACGTTGGTGCATCCACAGCAGGCCGTGCTCAGAACCACCACGACCGATTCGAATGGTCAATTTAGATTCGATGATGTCTCGCGAGGTTCTTATGAGATTAGGATCAACCAGCCGGGGTTTGCTCTTCGCCGCATATCGGTTCTTCTGAGCGCGGGCAATGCCGAACTCTACCCCACGCTCACTGTGGCTCCGATTGCGGATCAAACGACGGTCACCGCTGATACGGGACAGGCGCAGGAAAAAGATCGCGTGCCGCAAGCACTTAATATTATCTCCCAAAGCGCGATTCAGCAGCGCACAACCGCAGTACTTGCCCAGGTAGCCGATGAAGAAGTGGGCCTGGCGTTGCAACGAACCAGCCCGACAATTGCGGGCATTTTCGTGCGCGGCCTGGTGGGTAACAAAGTATCTGTTTATATCGACGGAGTCCGCTACACGACCTCGGCAATGCGTGGCGGCATCAACACGTTTTTAGATCTCAACGACCCGAGCAACTTCAGCGCGGTTGAAGTGCTGCGAGGACCAAACGGCGCGCAATATGGCTCCGACTCAATTGGTGGAGTTGTGCAACTTGTATCCCGCACTCCGGCTCTTGGCTATGATAATCCGGAAACGCATGGGGAACTGGGCACCTCCTTTACGAGCGCCGATTTGTCTTTCGGCGGCAATACGTTGGTTACTTATGGCACGCGCCGCTTCGGTATCTTGCTAAACGCAGCCGGCCACCGCGTTAACACCTTACGCTCGGGCCACGGTCTCGATCCGCATTCTGCGGTCACGCGCTTCTTGGGTTTGCCCTCGAACATTCTGGGAACGCGTCTGACCGATACAGCATTTACGCAGTATGGCGGCATGGTGCATATGAGTTATGCGCCTGACACCAAGCAACAGTTCACTCTTCATTACCAAAGGGGACAGCAGGACGGCGGCAAGCGCTATGACCAGACACTGGGCGGCGACGGAAATCTGATTGCCAATCTGCGAAACCTGATGAGCGACTTTTTCTACGGCCGCTATTTGAGACAAGATGCTGGTCCCTTTGACAGTGCTTCGCTCACATTCTCCTTCAATTCACAGCGGGAGGAGCGCGTCAATCAGGGCGGGCAGGGAAATCCAAATGGCGGCATCACCCACCAGTATGAGCGGACGAGAGTATTTGGTATCAACGGTTTTGTGGACAAGCAACTTACCGCGAACAACACCTTGCTGATCGGCGGAGACTACTACCAAGAGGGCGAACGCTCGCCGGCCTACGTTTTCAATCCCGTAACGCTGTCAGTCACGTTGTCGCGTCCGCGAATCCCAAACGGCGCGCGATATGAGTTGGGCGGCGTGTATGTTCAAGACACCTATGACGCGATTCCAAATAAACTGCGCTTAAGCGGAGCCTTGCGATACAACGTGGCATCGTATCGCGCACGCGCATCTGATAGTCCCTTAGTTGGCGGTGCACCGCTCTGGCCGAACGATAGTCTACACGTCGGCGATTTTTCAGGGCGGGTAGGTTTAGTAGTGACGCCGGCAAAACCAGTCAGCTTTGCCTTCAATTATAGCCGCGGCTTTCGCGCGCCAAACATTACCGACCTGGGCACGCTGGGCTTAACCGGGGATGGTTTCGAAACCGACTTTTCCAGCGCTTCAGCATTGAGCGGAACCATTGGAAACTCGGCGGACGCGAGTGCAGTGTCCAGCGGAATTCCGGTGACGAAGCAGCGATCAGAAATCAGCCACAACTTTGACGCCGGAGTGCGATTTCGACATAACCGGTTCGATGGCGACTTTACCTGGTTTCTGATCGACATCAACGCCGCAATCGTGAAGCAAGCGCTTATTCTGCCCCCAGGTGCAGTTGGCAGAATGCTGGGAGATCAAACAATCACCAGTCAAAACGCAAACGGCGCGGTGTTTGTCCCTCTTTCAACGGCACCGGTGTTGATTCGCGCCAACTTCACCGACGCAAGAATCTGGGGAGTCGAGCACACGCTGAATATTCCCTTCAGTCGCGACTGGACCTTCGCCGAAAACTTTACCTATATCCGCGCCAAGGACAAGGCCAACGGTTTGCCGCCAAATATTGAGGGCGGTACACCACCGGCGATGGGCTTTTTGCGATTGCGCTACGAGCCGTCAGGTAAGAAATACTGGGTCGAGGGTTACTCGACCTTAGCTGGCCGGCAAAGTCGCCTCTCGTCCCTCGATCTCGGCGATCGGCGGACCGGAGCGACGCGTTCGCGTAATAACATCCGGGACTTTTTCCGCCGTGGCGCCTGCGTGCGCGGACTTGTGAATCCCGGTCCTGATGGTATTTGCGCAACCGGCGACGAGACGCTTCTGATTGCGACCGGCGAGACGCTTTTGCAGGTGCAAAATCGCGTGCTTGGCAGCGCCACTTCGGCTCCGCTTTTCGATCACATCCCGGGCTATGTCTTATTTAATGTGCGAGGTGGGTATCGATTCGAGAAGTCGGATATCTCATTCGACTTTGAGAACATTACTGATCGGAACTATCGCGGCTTGGCTTGGGGAATCGAAGGACCGGGACGCAGCATAACGGGACGGTACCGGTTCCGCTTCTAGCATTTCTACCGATTTCTTAAGCTCAGGAGAACGTCGGTTGTGCAGGGAATTGTTGAGCTAACTCGTTAACGCTGCGAGTGGGTGGGAGTCCATTACGAGCCATGGTAGTACTTTTCACCTGCGGGTTAATCTGACCATACCCCCAGTGAACATCCGTATTTGTTTGAACTCCGTTACGATCATTTGCCTTCGCATTTCTTCGTTGCCTTCAGCGGTCGGCACGACAGCGGATATAGCGTGGAGCTTGATCCCGATGTTACGCGGGATGAGTTTGTCGGAGAATTCCCCGATAAGATTCTCGATCGAGTCAACTTCGAAGGTGGCTTTGTCAAGCCACACACGGTCCTGAATGTTTCGCTGTGCAAGGAATTCAAATTAAACGATCGCGCAAGTTTGTTGGGTCAGTTCAACCTGGAGAACCTGACTAACAACTTCTATTTAATTACTTTTGAGAGTGTCTTTTCCGGTACCGCCATCGGTCGCCCGCGTTCATTTAGTGGGCGAGTAACCGTTAGCCTGAAATAGCTGAGCGTCGCGTTCAAGTTTCGAAAAGCTCGGTCGCAGCTTCTCGTCAGCGCCACTTTTCGCTTTCGGGCATAGCGATGGGGAAGATGGGCGATATTTCCCCCAGCCCCGGATTCAGTTGACCCTGCTTCCTTCTACCGCTTACATAAAGGCGCATTGTCAGAAAGAGGATGCCTAGTGAAACTGCAATCCAGACGCTCGCCCAGACCAGCGCCGGTATGCCAGTCGCGTTTGCCATGTTGACTGCGTCGCTGGGTAAGCTTGGTCCAAAAGGCGTTGAAAGAAAGAATACGGTTTTCAGATCAAGCAAGGCATTGAGCACACACTGCACCGCCAGGAAACTCAGAAAGAAAGTAGCGATTCGGGAGTTGGCAAATCTTGCAACCGCCACCAGGCTGAGCGTCAGCAACGTGCCGGCCACGAAGGTGAAGGGAATACCGGACAGCGCTGCACCGGAAGCAACGGGCTTGAAAACGCCATAGATTATTGTCAGTAGAAAAATCAAAACGGCCGAAGCGATAAGCACAACACGTGCGGTAACTGCTCTGCGAATCATCACCAGCAGTGTCACTCCATAAAGCATTGAGCCGATATAACCCGCGCTCGAAACCAGCATCTGCGAAAACAAGCCACCCTGGGTGGTGTAAGTTTCGCCACTCGCATTCGTCGCAATGCTCAAACTTTCGACAGTGTTTCCGGTTACTAAAGCCGCGAGTGCATGTCCGCCTTCATGTATGAAGGTGACGAAAAGACGAAAGGGATAAGTAAGCACTTCGGCGAACGGAATGAACCAAAGCAGGATCGAAAGGGCCGCTGCCGTCAGCAGAAAAGTGGCCTGCGGCCGCGCGTCTCGATGAATGCCGAGTTTAAAGTTTCTCATCGTGTCCTCAATTCCGTGGGCACGATTGTAAACGATAACCCGAGAGCTGAGGTTCCGGGTTTCTGAGTGCAGGGGTATAACTGAGTCAGCTTTGCCGCCGGTAATCGCCCGACTTGCCGCCGCTTTTGGATTCCAGACGCACATCGGAAATCGTGATCGACTTGTCGAGCGCCTTGCACATGTCGTAAATCGTCAAGGCCGCGATTGAAACCGCGGTCAGCGCTTCCATCTCGACGCCGGTTTGCGCATTGGTAGAAACCTGCGCTTCGAGATAGACGCCAAAATCTTCGATGCGCGCTTGCACGTCGACGTGCGTTAGCGGCAGCGGATGACAAAGCGGGATCAGCTCAGCGGTCCGTTTAGCCGCCATGATTCCGGCCAGCCGCGCCGCTTCCAGTGGATCGCCTTTTGGAGTGCGGTGTTCTTTGACGGCCGCGATTGTTTCCATTGACATCAATACGCGCGCCGAGGCCATTGCATGTCGCGTAGTCGTCGCCTTATCACTGGTATCAACCATTTTGACGCGGCCTTCGTCATCGATGTGGCTTAATTGTTTCAAAATGGTTCGTTCCGAAATTCCAAAGATACTTTATATGGTTCCAGGACCACCCAACAAAATCTTACAATAATCTTACACGGCAAAATCGTAAAGAGTGCTTTAATTCCTGCTTACCTGAGATTCCAATTCGGCAACCAGGAACTCTGGCGTAGAAAAAACGCGAGCGAGCTGCAATCCGAATGGCGAGCATGGTTCGTAAAGATTATACGGTACTTAAGGAAACGAGGTAGCGCTTCGAGCTGAGAGTCAATCATGTCCGCGTCCATGAGAAAAAATGTCCTGGCCGAAATAAACTCTTCTTCCGGCTATAGCGGTATTGAAGAACATTCCGCGCCGTTGCATTCCTTTCTGGAATACGCGACATCATTAATCTTTCCCATTCTCTTCGTTCTTAATGTTCACTGGGCCGGCTCTCTTCTGTACGAACTCGATTTACTTTGGCTGATTGGATTAGCGATTCCGCTCGGCGTGTTGGGTGGAGATTTGGTTTCCGGAATTGTGCACTGGGCTGCCGACACCTATTGTTCAGTCGACACGCCGGTGGTTGGCCCAAGTTTGGTCAAGCCTTTTCGCATGCATCACGTATACCCGCGCGACATCTGCACGCACAATCTCGTCGAGACGGTTGGCAACGTTTGCATACTCGCGTTTCCGTTGCTTTCACTTTGTCTGTTTTTGATGTGGCTGATACCGGAGTCTGGTCTGCTGGCGTTTGTTGTAATTTGTGTAGCGCTAACTTCGGCAGCGACGGTGGCAACTAATCAGTTTCACAAATGGGCCCATCAGGAAAAGGTTTCGGGTTTCGCGCGCCGGCTGCAACGCATGCGGCTCGTGTTGGAACCGACGCATCACAAGCTGCATCATACGGACCCTTTCAACATGCATTACTGCATCACCAACGGTTGGCTCAATCCGCTCTTGAATAAGATCAAGTTCTTTCGCCGATTGGAAGCGACGCTCGCGTTCTTTGGGATAAGAACTGCAAACTCTGTCAACAGCACTCAGCACCGTCAGTAAAGATCAAGTTGCTGACTGGGACCGCGGGCGTCTCGCCCGCCTTCGTGGAATGCCACTTTCACTGGCTAGACGTACTGTGCGTTGAGTGAACGCGTTGCTTGAGGCGGGCGAGACGCCCGCGGTCCCAGTAAGTCACAAGCTCAGCATCCTATCTTCGTTCGCCTCGCACCAGCACGTATTCCAACAATCCCATTGTGAAGCCGCGATAGACGGCAACGTCCAGCAGCAAGCTGAGCCTGGCTAAAGCAAAGCCACGAATCTTGCTTATCGCGCGAATCGTTTCAGGCTTCATCTGCTCGAAGTAATAGCCCGGGATTACTGCCGCTCCCAGCTCCTGAATTTGAATATTTTCAAACCCGGCGCTACGCATCTTTTCTTCGTAGACTTTCGCGTCGTATACATTCGCGCGCGGCACTTGCCACAACTTGCGCGCTGCTTCAGCAACAATTTTTTCAATTACATTGCGCGGCTGTCTCTTCACAATGAAATCAGCCATGGCAATGACACCGCCCGGCTCTAGCACGCGCCGCGCTTCATGCAAAAACTTTTCGCGCGTATCAAAATGCTCGGGACCTTCGATGCTCAAGACGTGTGTGAAACTTTCATCAGGGAAGGGAATTTCGGTGGCGGTGCCGTGATGAAAGCGGACGCGTTCTTCAATGTGCGCTTCCTGGGCGCGCCGCCGGCCGTGCTGAATATGTCCCCAGGTCACATCGAGACCGTCGATCGACAGTGGTGCGAAATTCTCAAATAAATAAATGTCCTGCGTGCCCATCCCTGGAGCGACATCCAGTAGTTTGCTCGTTCCGTTGAGACCGAGAATCGTGCCCATTCGATGGACCAGGTTTTCGGCAGCCCTAACGTAATCAGCAATGCCTTCTTCCCAGAGTCCGAAGTTCAAATAACCATCGTGATGGTCGACGTAGTTTTCCACGCCGCCCCCGTAAAGGTTTTCGACTTTGCGCTCGTGCGCGCTCGCGCCCCACGTTTTGCGATCGGCTTCGTTCATTTAAGCGATCTTTCCCTTATTAAACTGTTATTCTGGAAGACGGACAACACCCACTCTTGTTCCCGCTTCAACTACGCCCGTTGCCTGCGGGATGATTATCAGCGCTGTCGCTCTCACAAACCCAACGAAATCCGACGAGCCACCCCACTTCAAAGGCTCAGCAAGCAATTGCGCATTTTCGTTGGTAGAAAGTCGCGCCGGCAAATAACTATCCCGATCTCTTGCCGGTTTTACAGTTTTGCTAAGAACTGCCGTTGCTGCCTCCAATTCCGTTTCTGCTGCCCCTTGCATTGCGAGGATCGCAACGCGCGCGAACAGATTGAACGTGACTGAAACTGAAACTGGATTTCCAGGCAAACCAAAAACCAGCGTGCCGTTTGGAAGTCGGGCAAACACTGTCGGCTTGCCGGGACGCAACGCCACGCGCTCAAAGAAAATCTCCGCACCGAGTTCTTGCAAAACCGTTTTGGTGAAATCATAGCGGCCTACCGAAACGCCGCCGGATGTTACGATGATGTCGCAGCGCTCAGCGGCCCCGGCAATCTGTCGCTTTAATTGTGCTATGTCATCGCCAGCGAGCGGCAGTCGCTCGACCGTCGCTCCCGCCGGCGTGGCATAAGCCGCGATCGAGAAATTGTTTGAGTCGCGAATCTGATCTGGGCCGGGTTTCTGGTCCACCGCAACCAACTCAGTCCCGGTTGCGAGGATGGCAACGCGCGGACGTTTGCCAACACTCAACTGCGCGTAACCAAAAGAAGCCAATACGGCAACAGCGCCGGCATTAATCTTTTCGCCGGCGCGCAGCACCGTTTCGCCCCCTTTTATTTCGCTGCCGCGCTTAACGATCGATCGACCGAGGCTCACCGGTTCGAGAATTTCAACTTCCGAGCCGCCATCAAGTTCGCGCGTCAATTCAACCTGCTGCACGCTGTCGGCGCCAACGGGAACTGGCGCGCCGGTCATGATGCGCACCGCTTCGCCGGGATTCAATTCGTTATGCCAGCCGCGTCCAGCCGCCGACTCGCCAACAATTCTTAGTTTCGCAGGAACAGTTGTTGTTTCAGCGGCGCGTAGCGCATAGCCATCCATCTGCGAACGATCGAAAGGCGGCAGATCTGTGTCTGCGATGATGTCTTCAGCAAGATGGCGACCGAGCGCATGCGACAGCTCAACTCGCTCGGACTCCAGCGCGCGAGTTTCGTCCTTAATGATCTTGATGGCTTTGGCTACAGGATTCATGATTAAGGTTCAGAGTTTTCACTCGCTGGTAGCACAAGAGGGCTATGGCTCAAGAAGTTCAGAGTACAAGCTTTAGCTTGCATCTACCGAGGGTAGCAACCCGAACGTTGTACTCTAAACTCTGAAATCAAAAAAGCAAAAGCGGTTGCGCCTCATTTTACTGAAGTGCAACCGCTTTAAAGTGGCGGAGCCGACGGGACTCGAACCCGCGACCTCCGACGTGACAGGCCGGCGTTCTAACCAACTGAACTACGACTCCGCGAGAACAGAGGTCGGAGGTCAGAGGTCAGATGTCAGCCCGGCATTCCGTGCTGACATCTGATCTCTGACTCCTGACTTCTGCTTTTGGTGGGCGCGGAGGGACTCGAACCCCCAACCTCTTCCTTGTAAGGGAAGCCGTCTACCATTGACATACGTGCCCGCGAGTTTCCAAAGATCATGTCATCGTCGAATGTAATGCGATGAGCCGTCATGCTAAGAGAAGCGCCGCGACACTGTCAAGGTGAGGATCAACAGAGGTCGGAGGTCAGAAGTCAGAGGTCGGAGGTCAGAGGTCAGAGGTCAGATAAGAGGGCGGGCATCAGAAGCAGGCCATCTCTTCTCCTCTGGCCCTCTGACCTCCGCCCTCTGTCCTCTACCGGGTTTTACGGCTTTTGGGTTATAGTTTCTCGCAAAAGTTCGTGCTAACTCCCCGGCTAATCCTGGCGAAATTCCAATGCGATCAGTCCTAAAATTCGCAGCGCTGTCTTTGGTATTCGTTGGCTTTTTGCTCCCTGGCAACGTTGTCCTATCCATCCACGCGCAGGACGGTTCGAAACAACAACGGCCCCGCCGCGTCGGCGCCAATAAATCAGGGCCGGCCAAAGCCGCCGAGAAATCACAAACCGAGGAAGTGGATGAAGGCGACGTCGTGCGCGTCGATACACAACTTGTATCCGTGCCGGCGGTGGTAACGAATAGCGGTGGCCGTCCGCTCGCTGGTTTGCATGAAGGAAATTTTCTTGTTTATGAAAACGGCCAGCCACAGAAAATCGCAACCTTCGCCACTACTGAAGTGCCGTTTGAGATTGCGTTGTTACTCGACACCTCCGGTTCAACGCGCGCCGATGTGGCATTGATACGCCAAGCCGCAAATGCCTTCGTGGCGGCGCTACGCCCCGGCGACCGCGTGGCGATAGTTGCCTTTAACACGGCGCGACGGGGACAGTCGGTGGCTGCGAAAGTTGACGTGCTCACCAAACTTACCGACGACCGCAAGATATTGAGCAAAGCGATAGAGGATTTAGGAACGAGCAACGGCACGCCTTTTTATGATGCGTTGGGAAAAATTGCCGCTGATGTTTTTCGCGAAAAGCCGGCTGAAGAAATGCGTGGCCGCCGTGCTGTCGTCGCGTTGACGGACGGCGTTGATTCGACCAGCGATTCGGATTTCGCTTCAGTGCGCTCGGCGCTGCTGCGAGCGACGGTCGCTGCCTACTTTATACAAGTTAACACCGAAGATTTTGTCGAGGACCGTTTACTCAAAGACTGCGAGGACGACGGCCGCCTGTCGCTTTCAGCCAAACAACTGCAACGTTATCGGCGCATTTTCTATCCGCGCGCAAAGGCGGAAGACTACATGGACTTTTGTGCGATGGGACCGTTTGAGCGAATGTCGATCAGCCGGGACCTCTACAACCTGGCGCGGCAGGAGATGAACGATCTGGCAAAGGACAGCGGCGGCAGAAACTTTATTGCCAACAGTCTTCAGGATGCGCGCGCTGCCTTTGCACGCGTCGCCACTGAGATCGGGACGCAATACAGTTTGGGTTATTATCCTACGAACAAAACCCACGATGGAAAGTTTCGCGCGATTCGCGTGGAGGTGCGCGGTCTCGATGAGAAAGCGCAGGTGCGCGCAAGAGAAGGCTACTATGCTCCAAAGAGTTGAGGCTTCCCCCTCGTTGTTCGACCAAAATCATTTATCATTCGTCATTTGACAATGAAAAATGATCGATGAAAAATGTTATTAGATGAGACCTATGACAAAATTCAACCGAGTTACATTAATAGTCCTCGATGGCGCCGGCATCGGCGCGATGCCCGATGCGCCGGAGTGGGGCGATGCGGGATCAGATACGTTTGGGCACATTCTGGAATCACGCGCAGTGCGTTTGCCTAACCTGCAACGTTATGGGCTGGGCAATGTGCGCCCGCTGGCGAACGTTCAGCCGGTGGTCCATCCGGAGGGCTCGTTCGGTAAGTGCGCGCTCCGTTCAAATGGAAAAGATACGACAACAGGTCATTGGGAGATGGCAGGCATCATTCTAAAGGAAGCCTTTCCAACTTATCCCGATGGATTTCCTAAATCGATCCTCGATCGCTTCGTAAGTGAAGCTGGAGTGCCCGGAATTCTCGGCAACATTCCAGCTTCCGGAACAGAAATCATCAAGCAGCTCGGCGACGAGCATGTAAAAACGGGCAAACCGATTGTCTACACCTCTGCTGATTCGGTTTTTCAGATTGCAGCCCATGAAGAAGTGGTTCCGCTCGATCGTCTTTATGAGATTTGCGAGATCGCGCGCCGCATACTTGATGGCGAACACAAGGTTGGTCGAATTATTGCGCGGCCGTTCCTCGGTCGGACCGGCTCTTTCTATCGGACGGAAAACCGGCACGACTATACGGTGCCGCCGCCGCGGCGAAATCTGTTGCCGGCGTTAAAAGATGAAGATCTCGATGTTGTGTGTATCGGGAAGATAGCGTCGATCTATGATTCGCTGGGTGTGACGCAAGACTTGGTAGCAAAAAACAACCAGCAATCTATTGATCAAACAATTTTTGCGCTTGCTCAGAAAACGCGCGGTCTAATTTTTTCCAACCTGGTGGATTTCGACATGCTCTATGGCCATCGCCGCGACACGGAAGGTTATGCGCGCGCCCTGGAACATTTTGATTCGGCGTTGCCGGCAATCGAGGCCGCGATGCGTGACGACGACCTGATGATCATCACCGCAGACCATGGCAACGATCCGACTTTTCCCGGTAGCGACCACACGCGCGAGTACGCACCGCTGCTGGTCTATGGAAGGAGCGCGAAACCGGGCGTCAATCTCGGTACACGCGACTCGCTTGCGGATGTTGGTCAGACGATTGCCGAGAATTTTGGATTAAAGCTCGTCGCGGGCGAGAGTTTCCTGGCGGAAATCTCGCGTGAGAGTTCGGCACCGGCAAAGAACCGAGCGTAATCCGAAACGTTCGAACTTCTTTATTGTGCCGTCGCGTGGGCTTCGATCTCGCGCAATGCTTCAAACGAGAGTAATGTTTTCACACCATCCCGACCTTCGATTCCTAAGCCGTCCTCAACGCCGGTGATACCAATTAGCGGTGCGATGCGCTCCACATTGCTGATATGGTGCGTCAACTGCCTTTGATCTGCCGCCGTTTCACCCCCGAGAGCGATGTCAACGCTTCCGACGCTCCCTTTAGTATCGAGGGTTACGCCCACAAACGGAAGAAAAGCTTCCTGCTCCTGTGCGCCAATATCACCTACGATCTCAAGGCGAGTTGGCCGCAATTGATTTCGCTTGCTGAACTCGTCTAAGAAAGTTGCCCACTCACTGCGATCGATAAAGCCTGCCATGATTCTGCCCTCCTGCTGAATATAATTGGAATTCAAACTGCCCGACCCCTCTGCCGGTCTGTTTCGGGTTCGCGCACAGTCTAGACCCGGAAAGTAGCCTTGTCTGCCCACCTTGTGGGTTTTCTGAAAAGTAATAGCAAAGCCATGAGCTTGACCCCGGAAGTTCATGGGTTCTTTCGCTAGGACTGGGGACGCAAAACAGCATTGTCTTGCAGCTAATTGGGTTGCGGCTTTCCGCCTGGTTCTTCTGGATCACTTTTCCTGAGGCTCAGCCTCGGAAAAGATTTGAGAGATAGCTTCCGGAAAGGCCGAGCCTTTCCGCACTGGGCCGCGGCAAGCCGCAATCGGTCGTTCAGGTTCTAAACAGTTACGCACTTTTGTGCAAAGCCAGCTTGAATAGCGGCGACATTTTCTGCATTATCTATCGCCAATCCCGCAATTCACTCCAGACCGAAGTTGAGGTTGCCTTGAACATGCAAAAATCAACGCTGCTGCTGGCTGTGCTTTTCTTGTTTGCCCTGGCGATTGAAGCCTCGGCTCAATCAACGCTCATGAATGTGCCCTCAACTGACGTCGTCTCGGCTAAGAAGCTCTATCTGGAAATGGACTTCATTACAAACTACGCCTGGGAGCGGCGCGACCACTTTGAAAACTACATTCCGCGCGCGGTTATCGGCGTGGGAAAAAATATTGAGGTCGGCGCAAACGTGTCATACACGCATGTACCGGGTGGTGGTGAGCCAATAGAGTTGCAGCCGAACGCAAAGTGGCAGTTTTACAATAACGAGCAGAACGGAATTGCGGCGGCGTTGGGTTGCATTGGTTATGTACCGATTACACATCGCGCCGGCGCGCGCACCATTGCGCAATGCTACGGCGTCGCAAGCAAACAATTAAAAGGGGACCACGGACCACGATTCACAGGCGGAGCTTATGCGTTGCTGAATACGCGCGGAACCCAAAAAACAAAAACAGGCGCAATCGTGGGCTATGAACAGCCTATCGTAGACAAAGTTGATTTCATTGTAGATTGGTTTAGCGGCGACAATCGATTTGGTTATGTGTCTCCAGCTCTCTCGTTCACAACCCCGCACGATGGCTCTTTATCGCTCGGCTATACAATCGCCAACCACGGCCGTGGGAAAAACGCGCTATTCGCTTATTACGGGATGCAGTTTTAAAGCAGCCGGCCAGAAAGGACATGAGGACGCGGAGGAATTCGTCAAAGTAAGAAACCGCGACCTTCGTGCCTTTGGGTTAGTGCTTTTGGTTACCTGACAGGCTGGTGTAGACAAGTTCGAGCCACATCCCGGTTTTGATATAACCGGCGCCCCACGTCTTCCATTCATCAGGCAGTCCTTCCGCTTTTATCTGCGCCAGGGTTTTGTGCGCCTTCATTTTCTTCCGCACAATTCCCGTCGTTTCCACCAGCATGCGATGAAAGAGTTTCAAGCCATCGAGATCTGAAAGGGCCCCATGACCGGGAATGACTTTTACGTCCGCGGGTAGTTTGCTGATGATCTCGCCAACGTTGTTCGCCATACCTTCGACGTCCCCACCGTTTTCAAGATCGACCACGGGAAACCGGCCCTGGAAAAAGTCGTCACCCATATGCACCACGTTGGAACCGGTAAAAAAGACGACGCTGTCGCCATCGGTGTGGCCGTGCGGAAAATGGATGACTTTAATCTCTTCGCCGTTGAAAAATACGGATACAGATTGATCGAAAGTGATTACCGGCAGCCCTTCTTTTGGCATTGGCGGAAACTTCCAACCAAAGAATTTCGACTGCTGCTCGGCAGTCAGGCGTTTGCGGGCATTTGTTTGCGAGATGATCGGCGCTTCAGGTCCAAAGATTGGATTGCTGCCGGTATGATCGCCGTGATAGTGAGTGTTCAGGATGAATTTCAGTTTCCCGTCGCCGAGGTTTTTCAGTGCGGCTTTAATCTTGTCTGCCAGCGGCGCGTACTGGTCATCAACGATCAAGATTCCGTCTGGTCCAGCGGAAACGCCAATGTTGCCGCCTGCGCCTTGCAACCTGTAGATGTTGCCGGCCACCTTGATCGTCTTGATTTCGACTTTGGAAAAGTCCTGCGCAAAGGATGGTAGAGAGCCAACACCAAAAAAGATGGCCATCAAGAATAAGAAATGTGTGCGCATAAGGAACTCCTGTGAAACTGCACGCGGAGGCACAGCCTCATAACAGGTGAGAGCGCCCGGAAAGGCCGAGCCTTTCCGCACGGAATGCGGCAAAGCCGCCAGGCAACAAGCCCGAATGAAAGATGATTGCTGCCGGCACTCAGGATGTGCTTTCCGGATTCTTCAACACGGCAATGAACGGCAGGTTGCGATAGCGTTCGGCGAAATCCAACCCGTAACCGACAACGAAATGGTCCGGAATCTGAAATCCAAGATAGTCGATCTGAACAGGCCTTTCTCGACGCTCTGCTTTATCTAACAGCGCTGCGAGTTTTACGCTTGCCGCTCCGCGCGACTCGAGGTTGGCCATCAAATAGCTAAGGGTCAATCCGGTGTCGACAATGTCTTCAACCACCAGGATGTGGCGCCCTTCAATCGGCACGTCCAGGTCTTTCATGATGCGCACTTCGCCGGAAGTTCGCGTGGATGATCCGTAACTAGATATTGCCATGAACTCGATGCTCAAACGCGTATCGATGGCGCGCAGCAGATCGCTCAGAAAAAAGCAGGCGCCTTTGAGCACGCCGATGAGCAAAGGATTGAGGCCGGCGTAATCGCGAGTGACTTCGGCGCCCAGTTCCCTGATGCGCGCCGCGATCGTTTCCTGCGAAAAGAGAATGTCGAGATTCGGATTGGAAAATTCTGAAGTCATGTGTGCAGAAGGTGTAGCCAAGTTCAGTCATCTCCTATAAACAGGAATCGCGATTGAAAATGTGCCGGAAGAAATCTCGGTTGCCTATCTGGCTGATGGTGCGACATACTATTGAAGCTCTCCGCACAGGTCAATCAAGTCCAGAATCTTGGACTGTTATTTTTTACTCCGAAAAGGAACTATCGACGTGATCCGAGTCAAAACGGCATTGATTAGCGGCACGCTCTTGCTTTTATCGCTGGCCTTGAGCGGAGAGTCGGCAAAGGCACAAGTAGCCCGTCCTGCGCCTGCGCCAACCCCGTCTGAGGTTCATGCACGTGTCAGCGAAACGGTGGTGGACCGGACCATTCCCGACGACAAGGCTGTCGACAAAATGTTGAAAGTCTATGCGCCAAAAGTGCGGGCGCTGGATGTCGTAATAGGCAAACTCAAAGGCGAGCTGCGAAAAGGCGGCATCGGTTCAGGCTCGCTGGGTAACTTCGTGACCAACGGCATACGCCAGCAGGCCAGCCTAAAGCTTGGCAAGCCGGTTGCGCTTGCGGTAACGAACGGCGGTGGCCTGCGCAAGAGTGTCATTTCAGAAGGTGAGCTGCGTGAGCGTGACATTTTCGAACTCTTACCGTTTGAAAACGCACTTGTTGCGTTCGATCTGACTGGTGCGCAGGTGTTGGATCTGTTGCGCGTAGTGGTTTCGCACCGGGATGCGCAGGCGGGCGCGCGCATCAAATATGGAACTGGAAGCGACAAGACACCGGAACTCGAAACGGTTCGCTTGTTGATTGATGGTGCCGAGAAAGAAATCGATCCCAACGCTACCTATACGGTTGTTAGCATCGATTACCTGATGAATCGTCGCTCGTCAAAACCGTCGGCAACAGAAGGCGACTATTCGATTTTGCGGGCGGGAAAAAATATCAACCCGATTGGACTAACGATTCGCGATGCGATGATCAACTACGTGAAATCGGAAACTGCCGCGGGACGCGAAATTCGTCCCAATCTCGATGGCCGCTTTATTTTCGATAAATCAGGTTCGGCAACTCCGGAGCAACCGCAATGATCACCAGGCGTAAATTTTTGCAAGCATCAATCGCCGGCGGAGCCGCTCTGGCCCTGCCCCAGTCGCGGGCGCAGTTGTTTTCAACCTCTGCGTGGTCTGCCATCTCGGCACCGCTGCTGGAGGTGGCCGCCAGCGAAACCTTAATCACCATCCTGCACACCAACGACACGCACTCGCAGATCGATCCGTTGCCGGATAACGATAAGCAGTACGGAGGAAAAGGCGGAGTCGCGCGCCGCGCCACGTTGGTCAAGCGGGTGCGCAAAGAAAATCCAAACACGCTGATGATCGACGCGGGCGATGTGTTCCAGGGCACGCCTTACTTCAATTTTTATAAAGGCGAAGTTGAATACAAATCGATGTCGCTGATTGGTTACGACGTGGGTACGTTGGGCAATCACGACTTTGATAACGGTGTTAACGCCCTCGTCGCCGCCATGAAGTTTGCCAACTTCGATTTTGTTTCCAGCAACTACGACCTGCGCGGCACGCCGCTCGAGGCGCGCGTTAAGCGTTATGTCGTGCGAGCTGTGGGCGGAGTGCGCGTAGGACTTTTTGGTCTGGGCATCAGTCCCGACAATCTGATCACGCCGGAAAATTTCAAGGGCGTGAAGTATTTGGATCCGATCAAATCGGCGCGCGAGGTGGTTGGAATTCTGCGACAGCGCGAACGTTGTAAGCTCGTCATCGGCATGTCACACCTGGGCTACTATCCCAACGCTAAAGAGGGCCAGATCGGCGACACGCAGGTGGCGTCGCAGGTTGATGGCATTGACTTCATTGCCAGCGGGCACACGCACACTTTCATGCAAAAGCCGGTGTTGACTAAACAATCTTCGGGCAACGACACCATCATCTTTCAGGTGGGCAAGAGCGGGATTTACGTGGGCCGTATTGACTTCAAATTGCAGGCGGGGAAAGTTGTGGCCTCTGCCGGACGGCTACTTGATCTGCGTGATGAATCGCCAGGCTAGACAGTTGTTAGTGGTCCGTAGTCAGTTGCAATACAAAATGGCGAGCGGCGCGTACCAACACTGACAACTAACTACTGACAACTAACTACTGACACTTTTTCATGGACGACAACACTACACGCGATCGCATCCGGGCTCTGGTTCGCGATGTGCTCGACAAAGCCCTTCCTGAAGAAGCCGCGTCCGCTTCGTCAACTACTTCCACCCGTTTCATTGACACCGCCCCTACCGCTTCGTCACCAACAACCGTCACCGCCGATGAGTCGTCAAAGACAGTCATCACCGAGGACGATGTGCGCGATCTCGCGGCAGGATCAGTGCTGCGCATAGCTGAAGGCGCGCGCTTGACGCCGCTTGCCGCCGACATGGTGAGCGAAAAGCAGATCCAAATTGTGCGGCGCGTGCCCCGCCGTGGTTCCGATGCGTCTAAGTTAATCGCTGTCGGCGCCGACCATGGTGGTTTCAAGATGAAGGAAGAGCTGAAGACTTTTCTGACTTCGCTGGGCCATCAGGTCCATGACTTTGGCACCAACTCAGAAGACGCGGTCGACTATCCTGACTTCGCTTATGCAGTCGCTAAGAGTGTTGCTGAAGGGACTGCCGATGTTGGCATTGTCATTGATGGAGCGGGTGTGGGCAGCGCCATGACAGCAAATAAAGTTCCCGGTGTGCGCGCCGCCGCCTGTTACTCGGTCGAAGTCGCGCGCAACTCGCGCGAGCATAACGGCGCCAATGTTTTGACGCTTGGCAGCAAGACAATCAATAGTGCGCAGATGCGCGAGATCGTGCGCGCTTGGCTCGCCACGGAGATGACGGAAGAACGACATCGCAAGCGCGTAGCAAAGATAGAGGCCATCGAACGGCAATACCTGCGTTTGAGCAGTTCAGAGTCCAAGCCTTAGATTGTTGCTATCGCGGCAGCAAACTAAAGGTTGTACTCTAAACTGCTTGACCAAAGTCCACGCCACTTTTAGTTTCCAACTTACAAAGGATAATGATTTGAAGATGAGAAATAGTTCTGTTTTCCGGTCGGTATTCGGCGCTTTGGCGCTCGCCGCAACGATTGTGGTGAATGTTGTTTTTGCTCAAGACCAAACTCCTATTAATTCAATCCAGTCGTCAGACAAACTGACAGTAACCCTTAAGGCAAAGCTGCCCGATTACAAGGGGCCATCTCGCTTCGCCGGTCGCAAGGCTTTAATCACTTTCAGTCCGGACGAAAGCCTGGCGGCGATGAGCGGCAAAGGCGGCACCATCTCAGTTTGGGACATGGAAACCGGAGAGTTGAAGGCGACTTTGAAAAACGGCAAAGACAAAGTCAGCGGCTTTGCGTTTAGTCCCGACGGCCGCACGGCCGCCACGCGCGATTATTTAGATAAGAGCGTGCGCTTGTGGGAAGTGGGTTCATGGAAATTAAAAGCAACCATTCCCGGACGCAAACGAAATCTCGAAACCAGGATAAAGTCCGGCATTAGTTTTGAAGAAGAATTTGGACCAGTCCCTTTTAGTCCCGATGGCGGCTCGGTACTCGCCGAACGCGAAGATGATGTAGTAACGGTTTCGGACGTTCCCTCCGGCCAGGAACGCATGACGCTCAAACACGACACGCGTGACAGCGGCGCCAAAGAAACTGCGAAGGTAATGCTCTTCGGGGGCACGCGGCACTTCCTCGCGCTGCAAACCGGCTACAGTGCAGATGGCAAGTGGATTTTTACGATCAACGGGGACAAGTCGGCGAAGATATGGGACGCGGCGGATGGACGACTAAAAACGAACATCACAAACAATGAGCGAATCTACCGCGCCAGTTTTACTCCCGATGGCAGTGGGTTGCTGACGGTTGAACAAGAAGGGGGAATGAAACTCTGGGATGTGGAGACTGGCACGTTGCGTGGTCAGGTTGCGCCGAAAGGACACCTTGAAGGTTACATGAAGGGTTTTGAGTTTTCTGCCGATGGTCGCACGATTGCGACTTTCACTGCGGGCGACACTCGTTTGTGGAATGTAAAGACAGCCGAACTGCTTTTCAAACTTCCGAAGAGCGAAGGCACTGACGTTGGTTTTAGTCCCGACGGCCATTGGTTGGCGACCGCATCAAACGACAAGCAGACAGCAGGGAAGCTGTGGAATGTGGAAACCGGAGAGCTGAAACTCGCGCTGCCGCCCGTCGGCTACAAGACAGTGTCGGTAATCTTCAATACGGACGGAACGCTGCTGGCCACCACAAACGACAAGGGCGTGATGCTTTGGGATGCGCAAAGGGGAACATTGTTGGCGCGGTTGGATGAGGCGCGCTATCCAGTCGCTTTTGGTCGCGACGGTCGGACGTTGGTAACCGGCGGGCGTAACGATACTGCGCTGCTCTGGCGAATTGAGCCAAGGCTTTAACTACCTTCTGATGCTTTACACTAGCACCTACTTCGTCGGGGCCACGTGTTAGAATGTCTTCCGTGTTGAGAACAATCTTCCTTTCGATATTCATAGCCCTCAGTTTTACTGGCGGTACGGCCCAGCAACCGCCGCCTGCTCCGGTTGCCGTTCAAGCCGAATCAGTCTGGATCAATGGCGCGCCCGCCAATGCAGGATTCACGATACTAATGCCGGGCAAGCCCTCCGAACAGACGCAGGCGTTGGAAGGGCAGCCCGGCGTGGAAAATCATCTGCTAATGCTTGAGACAAAACTAGCGGGCTACGTGGTGTCTTACGTTGTGTTTTCTAATGACGTAACCGATCCGGCTCGTATCAAAGATCTACTGGACCGGGGGCGCGAAGGCGGGCTCGGTTCGAGCGGAGCCACCTTAAAAAGCGAAAAGGAAATCAAGCTAAACGATTACTTCGGAAGAGAATGGTTGATGGAGCTTCCCAATGGCCTTTCAGCAACCGCTCGCGCTTATTGGGTCAAGCGGCGACTCTTCCAAACCGTTTTCGTCTCAAGTCCTAAGACAGACGACTCTCCCGAAACTAAAAGACTTCATCAGGAAGCAGCCACGAAGTTTCTCGATTCATTCACGTTGAAAGACGAAGCTCGTTAATCGTAGCGGTCGACAGTCCTTAGCTTTAAGACAATGCAAACCAACAGCCAGAACGGTGACCTTCAGCTCCTGATTGAGCAGATCACGGATGCCATCGTCGCGCGTTTGAATGGCGACGGCGCGGATCAGGAGAAGATGTGTGGCTGCACCTCGGAGTGTTTCAACCGTTGTCCTGAGCGCATGCACCGCATCGTCGATGCCGGAGCGTCGCGCATCGGGCTGGTGCTCGGTGAGACTTCGTCAGCCGGTGACTGGGCAAGCCTGATAGACCACACTCTACTCAAGCCTGAAGCAACGGACGAAGACATTCGCGTACTTTGTGAAGAAGCCGCCCGTTATCGCTTCGCATCTGTTTGTGTGAATCCGACGTGGGTGCGCGCGGCGGCGTGCAATCTACAGGGAAGCGGTGTGCCGGTGTGCACGGTTATCGGCTTTCCCCTGGGCGCTACGCTTTCAGATGTAAAAGCCTATGAAGCGCGGCGCGCGATCTTTGACGGCGCGCGCGAAGTTGACATGGTTATAAACGTTGGTGCGTTAAAGAGTGGCGACGATTGTCTCGTCGAACACGATATTCACTCCGTAGTTGAAGTGGCCCATGAATACAACGTGACGTGCAAGGTGATTATTGAAACCGCGCTGCTGACGGATGATGAGAAGGTGCGTGCCTGCCTGGCGGCGAAAAACGCCGGCGCTGATTTCGTAAAGACTTCCACTGGTTTTTCCAAAGGCGGCGCAACGGTGGCCGATATCGCCTTGATGCGACGGACGGTTGGCGCGGACCTTGGCGTTAAAGCTTCCGGCGGCGTCAAAGGCCTTGATGATGCTCGCAAGCTGGTTGAGGCCGGCGCCACCCGCATCGGCGCCAGCGTAGGCGTGAAGATTGCTCAGGAAGCGGCCGGCATTAAGTCCAACGGCAGCGCTGCTCTTCAATACTAAACAGTTTTTCTTTCCGGCCTCGCCCCCAATTTCTTAATGACTGAAGTATAGGCTTGAAAGTGATTGCACTTTGCGTCTATGCTCGCTCTCAGTTCTAACACCACAATCGCAGCTTAACTAATGCCCGAGAAGCGCAAATTACTTGCAGTAATTCTTGGCGGAGGCGCCGGAACGCGTTTGTTTCCGCTGACGCAGCAACGTTCGAAACCCGCTGTGCCGCTGGGCGGCAAGTATCGTCTGGTTGATGTGCCCATCTCAAACTGCATCAACTCAGATGTCATTCGCATCTTTGTGTTGACCCAGTACAACTCGGCCTCGCTCAACCGGCACATCGCGCAGACCTATCGCTTTTCGACTTTTGCTGATGCTTTTGTAGAAATCTTGGCGGCCGAACAAACTCCGGAAAGTGGTCAATGGTTTCAGGGAACCGCCGACGCTGTCCGCCAGGTCTTGCCGCATATTCGCGATTGGCGCATCGATACGCTTTTGATCCTATCCGGCGATCATCTTTATCGAATGGACTACCGCGACTTTCTGAAGCGCCACTACGAGACAGATGCCGACATCACCATTTCCGTGATTCCCGTCCCCGCGGATTCGGCGAGCGAGTTTGGATTACTCAAAACCGATGGCGCCGGTCGCATTGTCGAGTTTAGTGAAAAGCCTAAAGGCGCAGCGCTCGAAGCAATGCGCGTCGATACGACAACCATGGGCTTAAACGCCGCTGATGCCTTGGCGCGACCTTATCTGGCGTCGATGGGCATTTACGTTTTCAAATACGATAAGCTCGAACAGTTGCTGGCCGAAGGCATAGGTCACGTGGACTTTGGCCGCGAAGTGATTCCGGGAGCAATCGGACGTTACAACGTGCAAGGCTTTTTGTTCGATGGTTATTGGGAAGACATCGGAACGATCGCGGCATTCTTTAAAGCCAACCTCGACATGACCGCGGACATTCCTCGGTTCAATCTTTTCGATGCTGAGGCGCCTTTGCTTTCACGCGCGCGCTATTTGCCGCCATCCAAATTCGATAACTGCGAAATTCGCGATTCGATTTTCAGTGACGGTTGCATTATCAACGGAGCAAAAATTAATCGGTCAGTAATTGGCCTGCGTAGTCGCATCGCGGAAGGAGCGCAACTCGACAGCGCGTACATGATGGGAGCCGACTATTATCAAACGCTGGACGAAATGAGCGGGGACATTACAAACGATCACCCCCGGATTGGCATTGGCGCGAATACCGTTATCGCTCGAGCGATAATCGACAAGAACGCGCGCATCGGCAGCGGTGTCAGGTTGGTGAATGAAGCTAAAGCTCTCGAGGCAGATGGTCCTGACGGTTCTTACTTCATCCGCGACGGCATTATCATCGTTCCCAAGAACGCGGTAATAGGCGATGGTACTGTAGTATGAAGCAGCACCCGCAATCGGACTTGCTTTAAAGTAGACAGCGAGAAGGGAAGAGGACAGAGAAGTTTGTCCTACAAAAACTTATGGCGCGAGGCTGGGAAAGCAAATCGGTAGAAGCGCAGATCGAGGAAGAGGACCGCGCGTACGAAGCGGGGCGCAAACAAGCGTCGGACCGGTCCAATCAACAGGACCAGAAGCTCGAGTCGTTGCGACTTTCGCGAGTGAGGATTGAGGCGCAACTAACCAGGGCCGTGCATGCGGCGCATCGCGAAATGTTGATGAAGGCGCTGCAAGCGATTGAGAAAGAAACTGAAGCACTCAATCTGGAAGCGCAACGAGACAAGAAATAGTATCCCCCTGCCGGTTTACTCTTAAAGTAAAACATTAACCAGGTCCACGATCCTCGTCTGTATTGGGCAGTTTATGCCGGTGAAACCTGCAACCAGAGACTACCACCCTGCCCGCGTCGAGCGCGCGGCGAGTAAGACCAAACGGACCAGGACACCTGCGAAGCGCCTTGTATTGCCGCGCAACACGACGAGTTTGGATCTGGAAATTGATGGGCGGGTGGTCAAGCTTACCAATCTGGGCAAGTTGTTTTGGCCGGAGTTGGGAATAACAAAACGCGACTTGTTGCAGTATTACGCCGATGTATCTGAAGTCTTGCTGCCTCATATTATCGATCGCGCCATGGTGATGAAACGCTATCCCAACGGCGCGGCCGGCGAATTCTTTTTCATGAAGCGCGCGCCCAAACCGCGGCCTGACTGGATTGAGCTGTGTCACATCGAGCACTCCTCAGGAAACGTAATTGACTTCCCGATGATTCAGGATCTGGCTTCACTCATGTGGTTAATCAATCTCGGCTGCATCGATCTTAATCAATGGTATGCGCGCTGCGACGACGTCGACCGGCCGGATTACTTGCACTTTGATCTTGACCCCGTACCGGGCGCGAACTTTGGCAAAGTCGTTGAGACAGCGCTGTTGTTGAGGGAAGGGCTGGAGTCTTTGAAGATGCCCTGTTACGCAAAGACAACGGGTTCCAAGGGGATTCATATTTACATTCCCATCCAGCGGGGACCGACACAGAAGCAGGTATGGAAGTTCGCAAAGGAATTCGCGCACGCGATCGCGGCCCAGGCGCCGAAGTTGATAACGGCAGTTTACATTGTTGCCAAGCGGCCAAAGGGCAGGGTACTAGTCGACTATAACCAAAATGCCTGGGGGCGAACGCTGGCATCGATCTACTCCATCCGTCCCCGCTCGAAGGCGACTGTCTCAACGCCGGTAACCTGGAAAGAGCTTGAGCGTGGGGTGAGCATTGAAGACTTTCGCATCGACAACCTGCCTGCGAGAGTGCGGCGGCTCGGGGACTTGTGGGAGCCGCTCCTGGCGAAACGCGGACGATTCAAACTTGAAGCTTATCTTTAAGTCGGAACTTTAACATTCCGGTCTGCGGTCCGCGAGACTGAGGTAATCCTTCAAGGGTCGGCAAGCAGACAGTTGATAGAAAACATTAGCTGAAAGCTCAGAGCAAGTGTGTGAAGGGCGAAGATGAAAGAGAAGATTGGCAGTGCTGCGTCGGAACAAACACTTCGCCTCTGGACCGTCGGTCACTCAACTCGCTCCGCCGAAGAGTTCAATGAGATCCTCACTGCCCATCATCTCGAAGTGCTGACAGATGTCAGGAGTTTCCCCGGGTCGCGTCGTTATCCGCAGTTTAATAAGCAACAACTCGCAGCCTCGTTACCAGTAAATAACATTGCTTACTTTCACCTGGCCCAACTTGGTGGCCGCCGCCCGGCGCGCAAGGATTCGATGAACACGGCGTGGAAAAACCAATCGTTTCGCGGCTATGCCGACCACATGGAAACAAAGGAATTTGAGCAGGGGATTGAACGGTTGTTAGAAATTGCCGTCGAGAGTCGCGCTGCAATCATGTGTGCAGAAGCATTGTGGTGGCGCTGCCATCGCAGTTTGATTTCAGATTATCTCAAGGCGCGGGGCGTGGAAGTGACTCACATTCTGGATGCTACTCATGACGAGCCCCATCCATATACAAGCGCCGCGCGAATTGTTGATGGTGAATTGTCCTATGCAGGATTGTTGGCAGGGTGAGCTCAAGTAGCTCACTGGGACCGTGGGCGTCTCGCCCTCCTTCGTAGAATGCACGTAGTCTGGGTTGCGCGACTCAACTGAGGTTGAGCGAACGCGTTGCTTGAGGCGGGCGAGACGCCCGCGGCCCAAGTGAGTTAAAGGAAAACCTCAGCTTCCTTTGCTGTGCCAGACTTTTTTCTTTCCGCCCTTCTTTCTTCGCTTCACGCCGGTTCGGCGCGGCACCTTCTTTGGATCGCCCGTAGCTGCTTTCTTAACGTTACCGCCTTCGTCTTCGGCTATCTCGGCCAGCGTGCGGCGCGTAAGTATCGAAGCAGGTGCAATCTCAGTTACTTCTTCTTCTGTCGTGTAGTAATCACGATGTTTCAGCAAAAGCCATTGGCGGTCACGAGTCTTGACCAGCACCCAGGAGCCTTTCAATTTCTTGCCGTTCAGGGAAAACTTTAACTCCCCTTTGCGTAGCGCGGCGCCAACGTCGTCAGTGTTCTCCGGTTCGTAAGTGCCGATGTCCCAAACCATGACGGTGCCGCCGCCATATTCGCCTTCCGGAATCACTCCTTCAAAGTCGGCATAGTCAACCGGGTGATCTTCAACCTGCATTGCGAGCCGCTTAACCGTCGGATCCAACGATGGCCCTTTGGGCACTGCCCACGACTTAAGGACACCATCAGCCTCAAGCCGGAAATCATAATGAAGCTGTGTGGCGCGATGCTTCTGCACCACGAACAATCGGCCGCTCTTCGTGCGCTTCTTTTCCGGCCCGGGCTCCGGCGTCTTATTGAACTTTCGCTTCTTCTTGTATTCGGTTAGGGATGCCATTGCGTTGACGATGACCTAAGGCGTTGCTTTAAGTGTTGCGGAACGGTGTAGTTTTTTAGGCAGTCGCGACTGCGGTCGCTTTCGGTTCAGGAGACACCTCTTCGAAAAGCTCAGTCTGAATCGGATCCAGGCCAAGCACCTCGCGCACACGACCGAAGCTGCGCCGGTGAATCGGCAGCGCGCCGAGTTCTTTCAAGGCGCGACAGTGTTCAGGCGTTGGATATCCTTTGTGCGATGCGAAACCGTAGCCGGCGTAGAGAGCCTCCATTTCGAGCATGTGAGCATCGCGCGTTGTCTTCGCGATTATCGAAGCGGCGGCAATTGTTGCCGAAAGAGCGTCCCCGCGGATGATGCCGCGTTGCGGCACCGGGCATTGCGGAATCTTTCGCGCATCGACCAGTACGAAGTTTGGCAGGCAGCTCAAACCGAGAAGCGCGCGCTGCATTGCCAATAACCCGGCGTGATAGATGTTGATGCGATCGATTTCCTCGACTTCGGCGAAGCCTACTGCCCAGCACACTGCATCATGTTTGATCTGAAGCGCGAGCTCCTCGCGCTTTTCGTGATCCAGAATCTTCTTGGAATCATTCAGGCCGCGTAGTTTGTAATTCTGCGGCAGAATTACCGCACCGGCCACTACCGGACCGGCCAACGGCGCCATTCCTGCTTCATCAACGCCGGCGACCAAACTATATCCCTGGGCCCACAGCTCAATTTCAAAGCGCAAGAGTGTGTGCAGCCGTTGGCCTTCGGAACGGTTGCTGCGATAGCGTTTGCGAATTTGCTTTGCAAGCTGATGCGCGCCATTGCGATTGTCTGTTTCCAGTGCCTCAAGCAAACCCCTGGGCACACGGCGTCGGCGGTCGAGAAAAATCTCCCGCAATTCGGGGATAGATTTGTGGAGTAAGTCTGCGAGTGACGGCATGTTTTGCGTGCTAAGGTTTTCGCCGCTGCTGCCAGCATAATCAGAAGTGGTATTCTAAAACGAAAGTCGCGCCGCGGCGAGTGTTCCCGGGTAGAAAAAACAAAATTAGGAGCGGAGGTACTAATGCCGTTTGTATATCTCATTTCATTAGCACCGTCGCTTTAGCGCGGTGACCTGCGGCACGACTACTAACCGGAAACCGTTTTAAACGGTTTTCCGTCCAAGCCTGATCACTAACCGGGTTGAAGCCGCGGTGTTAATGAGAAACGGGGTTAGTTTTCAAACTGCACCAGTCCTGGATCGAATAAGAACTTGCGTATCTACAAACTCTCTGACAAACAATTTCGCCTGCTGGGATTTCTTCCGCTGCTTTTTTTCTTTGCGCAGGCAATTCATTACTGGCAGATCAACCAACTCGGTCACATTCTTTGGATGTGTAACATAGGAAATCTGCTGTTAGCGTTAGGTATTTTTTTCGAGCAAGCGCTCCTGATTCGAGTGGCGGTAATTTGGAGCATGCCCGGCTTGGTCGTCTGGTGTCTTTACGTGGTGCCAACCTGGGGCATGCTGATAACAGGGAGGCTGAGTGCCTCGGAATTCTTTGGTGTTGTTTCCTCAACGCTGGCGCATCTCGGGGGATTGTCGGTAGGCATTCTCGTTCTCAGGAAAGTAAGGATGAATGCCAGCGCGTGGGCTTACGCTTCTATCTGGTACCTCATTGTCCAATTGGCCTCACGCCTGTTAACTCCTGTCGCAATGAACGTAAATCTCTCGCAAAGAGTTCAGGATGGTTGGGAAACAACCTTCGGCAGTTACTGGAAATTTTGGTTGGTTTTGAGTGCGCTGGTCGCGGCCTGTCTCTGGCTTCTCGGTTTGCTGCTTAAACGCCTTTGGCCACTGGGATCGCGGGCGTCCCGCCCGCAATGAGCGCGGAGCGCGAACAATCCGATCACTCAACGTTGGGTGGTGACGTAGCTAGGCGGGCGGGACGCCCGCGGTCCCAGTATTTGGCCCTGCCGCTGCGTTAAGCTAATTCCTACTTCCTTACCTGTGGAACTGAAACTGCTTTAACTTTTTCCATCATGCAAAAGTCGCGACGCGAACTGCCCTGGTGGCTTGAAGTCGGTACGGAGGTCTGTCCGGCATGCAATCACCTGTATTTATACGAGACGGAATATCGTTGCTTTGATTGCGATGGGCCACTTTGCCCAATGTGTGTAGTGGAAACCACGGCGGTGCATATTTCTTGTCCGATGTGTTGCGATGAATCTGAGGTCGAGGTTGCCTAAGTCATGGCGGGACGCGCAATTTGGAAAGGTTTGCTGAAGATCGGTTCCACGACAATTCCGGTGAAGTTGTATTCGGCGGTAGCCGATCGCACCGTGCGTTTTCACCTCCTCGATGACAAGCACTTGATGCGTGTGAAACAACATATGGTAAACCCGGACTCCGATGAGGAAGTCACTAATCAGGAAATTAAGAAAGGGTACGAGATCGAGCCTGGCAAGTTTGTCATTCTTACCGATGAGGATTTGGAAAGTCTCGAACCGAAACCTTCTCGCGAGATCGAGGTATCTGAATTCGTGCCGCCGGAATCGATCAACCAGCAATGGTATGAAAGACCGTATTACATCGGTCCCGATGGCGACGTGCAGGGCTACTTTGCGCTCGCCGAAGCGCTCGAAAATCGTAAGCGCGAAGGAATCGCCCGCTGGGTGATGCGCAACAAGTCATACATTGGCGCGCTGCGTTCGCAGGATGGTTACCTTGTTCTGGTCACCTTGAGAAACGCTGCCGAAGTTATCTCCGCGCGCGAATTGCCAACGCCCGCAGGTCGCGCACCGTCCGCGAAAGAACTAAATATGGCCGAGCAGCTTGTTGGCATGCTCGAGGGTGAATTCGATGCGTCGGAGTTTGAAGATGAATATCGCAAGCGCGTCATGGAATTCATCGAGCGCAAGGCTAAAGGTCAGGCACCGAAACTCAGCGCCGTTAAGACAAAACGCAAGACGACGTCGCTCGACAGTGTCCTGGCCAAGAGCCTGGAGTCGTTGAAGAAGGGGAAACGCGCTGCCTAAGAAAGCCAGAAAAAAAACCGAGGAGGCCGACGAGCAGGCAAGTGTGCGGCCGTTTTGGTCGGGCACGCTTACGTTTGGCCTGGTCAGTGTTCCGGTGAATTTGTTTCCGGCGAACAGGCCCAGCCGTACTTCACTACGAATGCTCGGCGACGAGGGTGCGCCGTTGGCGCGTCGTTACTTTTCACAACAGACAGAGAAGGATCTGGATGCAGATGAGTTGGTGCGGGGATACGAAATAACAAAAGGAAAGTACGTTGTCGTCACTGATGAGGAATTGGACAGGCTTGCACCCGAGAAGAGTCGGGATATCGATCTGAGGCGTTTCGTCAAAGAAGATTCTATTCCGCCGGTCCATTTTGAACGTGGCTATTTTTTGACACCTGAGAGCGGTTCCGAGAAGGCATACAAACTGCTCGCTGAAACGATGGAGAAAAACGGACTTGCTGGCTTGGCGACGTTTGTTATGCGCGGCAAGGAATACCTGGTTGCGATTTTTTCTGATCAGGGAATTCTACGAGCCGAAACAATGCGCTTTGCCGATGAGCTCCGTTCTCCGGAGGATTTAGGCCTTCCGAAAAAGAAAAAAGTGCCGGTGGCGACCGTGCGCAAGTTTGAAAAGCTAATCAGTGCCAAGTCGAAAAAGGAATTTGCCGGCGCGAAGCTTCAGGACGAGCAAGCCCAGGCGATGCTGAAGCTGGTGAAGAAGAAGGAGAAAAACCGCAGCAACGTAGTCAAAGTGGAGACGGAAGAACGTGAACCCGCGAAAGTGATCGACCTGGTCGCGGTACTGAAGAAGAGTTTAGCCGGCAAATAGCCTTGACTAGCCCGACTCCGCTTTCGAGTCGAACTGGTGACGATGGGTAGTGACCGGGGCAAACAAAAAAATAGAGCGGCAACGTCCTCACCCCGCCGCCGCTCTCTCGCATAGCTAAGAATCCGAAGACTCAATTGGCTATACCGGGGTGAGGCATCCAGCCATCACCCAGTTAGCGCGACGTTATACAACTTGAGCGAGGCGCTTGCAACAGCAAATTAAGAAAATGTCGTTAGCACATGATATGTCCGGTCTCATTAACACATGAAGTGTCCGATCTGAGCGGCGGGGGTCAGAGCAGCATGCCAGTATGGTGGGATGCAGCAAATGACACAGGCCGCAGTGGAGCGGGCGATGAAACTACAGGACGTAATGTTACGAGCGATGGCCAAGCGGATCACTTGGTTTCAGGCAGCTGAGATATTGGGGATCAGTTGCCGGCAGATGCAGCGCTGGCACACTCGGTTTGAGCACGAAGGTTATGAGGGTCTGTTCG
>JACCVY010000082.1 GCA_013697915.1 Blastocatellia bacterium
ACCTCGCAAAAGAATCGCAATTTTCGTTGAAGAATATCACCTGCCCCTCATTTTGGCTTTACAAGAAGCCGTCAAACCGGCTTTACAAGGAATTTGGCAAGCAATTAAAAACCATGTTTTGCGCAAGATGTTGATTTGTGAACTGCCCGGCTGATATTTTCCCAATCGTTCTTACACCTGATTCACTTTGTGAAGGTAGTTCGCAAGGGATGACAGAAATACCGGAAGAGGAAAAGAGCATAAACGACCTCTTGACAACAGCCAAGGTCGAACGACTTTACGGTTGAGCATCTTCATTGAGTAAGTATTTTACCGGGCGCTTCACCCACGCTACCGGCAAACCGCCGCACTTCAAAATCAAATAAAAGGAGTCACATGAGAGTTGACTCGTGCGCATTCCTGCCGAAAGCCCGCAGCGAAGGAATCATCAGCAAGGAAGTAGACGGTGAACTGCTCATCTACGATCGCGCATGCGACCGAGCCCACTGTCTTAACGAAACCGCGGCCGCGATTTGGACACTGTGCGATGGCCGCACGAGTGTGAGCATGATCGCACTTATGCTGCAGAAGGCAGTAGGCAGCAGGCAGCAGGCAGAGAGCAGAAGACAGAAAGCAGTAGGCAGTAGGCAGAGCGCGGCTGGGAACGCGGACCGCGCAGAGCGGGGCAGTAGCCCGACCGTAAGGGAGGGCTTGGCGCGGGCAGCGGAAGAGCAACTCGTTTGGCTGGCACTCGATCAACTGCGTCGCTCGCGTCTGCTCAAAGAAACTAACGGCAAAACATTTTGGTCGCCGGCGATTTCTGGAATTACAAACATGTCACGACGCGAAGCGGTCAGGTGCATCGGACTGGGCGCCGCGATCGCCCTGCCGGTTGTCATCTCGCTGACAGCCCCGACACCCGCCCAAGCCGCGGTGTCTTGCGGTGCGACATGTCATCCGTGCAACAGCCCGGTCGATTGCTGCGGCGTGTGCTCCAGCAGTGTGCCTGGCTGCCCGGGTTTGGGTAATAAGTGTACCTAGGAGACTCGGTTTGGAGTTTTTGGAGTGCGCCGCGCTGATAAAGCGGCATCAAGCCGCCCCAGTCCAAAGCCGTGTCAAGCCGCCGCACTCCAAAAGGGTTTCCAGTCAATTCTTAACCAAGGGATAAAGAAAATGAAGACAGCAAAGCTCAACCAGTTCCCTACGCGTCTCACGAGTTTCTGCGTCACCCGCGCTTCAAGATCAACGATTCACCCTTTACCGAAGCGGCTCGGCACGGGCTTGCTCATATGCCGGTTTCGCCGACCCGCGATTGCTGCAATGATCGTCTTGACCGCGATGGCCACTGCCCTTTTCGTGGTGCAAGCGGCAACTATAGAGTGGGCCAACGTTGGTGCGACCTGGTCCACAGGCGCGAATTGGGTGGGCGGCACAGCACCCGCTGACAGCACTGTTACCGACATCGCGTCGTTCGGCTCAACAGGATCTTCTGCGGTCAACCCGAATCTAACGGTCCAGCGCAGTATCAATGGCATTACATTTCTGTCCGGCGCTTTTCCTTACACTGTCGGTGGCTCGATCATTACGATCGGGTCAAACGGCATCTCCAATTCGGCCACGAATACTGAAACGTTGGCAAATGGTATTCGAACCAGCACAAGTCAGGCCTGGACGACCAACAGTGCCGGCACATTAGTCCTGTCCAGTACTGTCGATATTGTGAACTCTGGTAGTGGGACCCGAACCCTAACCGTGAACGGTGCCGGTAATACAACATTCAATGGGGTCGTCCAAAACTTGGGAGCCGGCAGCACAGGCATTTTGGCTTACAGCGGCACCGGCTTCCTTACCTTGGCGGGCACAAACACTTTCACCGGCGGTATAACAGTGTCTGCGGGGACGCTGAACATGAATAATGCGGCGGCTCTCGGAACAGGAACATTCACAATTAGCGGAGGCAGCATTGATAACACGTCCGGTGGCGCCATTGGACCACTGACAAACAATAACCCGCAAACGTGGAATGGGAACTTTACCTTCATCGGAACTAACAATATCAACTTCGGAACTGGAGCGGTTGCTCTCGGCACAACAGCGGGAACAACCCGAATAATTACAACCAGCGCCGGAACTTTGACAATCGGTGGGGTCATTTCCAATGGCACTAGCGCCGATAGCCTAACCAAGGCGGGCGCGGGGACCTTGATCCTCTCCGGCGCGAATACGTATTCGGGCACAACTAAGATTAGCGCCGGCACGTTGAGGCTGGGTGCTTCCGGAGTGTTGTCCGATTCCAGCAGTATGAATTTGAATGGAGGAACCTTTAGCACTGGCGTCGCTATAGGCTTTACCGAAACCGCAGGTACTCTTGCGCTAACTGATCATTCTGTTATTGCGCTGGGTACAGGCAGCCATACCCTAACCTTTGCAGACAGCAATGCCGTTCCCTGGACCACCGGGAAAAAACTTGTGATAACCGGTTGGACAGGGGGTTACGACGGTACGACGGGTACTTCAGGTCAAATTTTTGTTGGCACATCTTCTGCCGGCTTAACCGCCAACCAATTAGCTCAGATTTCTTTCTATGACGGAGCGAATAGTTATGCCGCGGCAATTCTTCCCACTGGTGAGATAGTGCCTGGTCCTGGACCAACAGCGGTGAAGTTAACGAAATTCAACGCTGCTAGTTACACCGATGGTGTGCAGTTGACATGGGAGAGTGGTTTTGAAGTTAACAATCTCGGGTTTAGTCTCTATCGCGAGCAGAACGGCAAACGCACGCGCGTCACGCCATCGTTGGTGGCGGGTTCAGCATTAGTTGTGGGCCAGGGCAATCGGCTAACCGCCGGCTACTCTTATTCGTGGTTTGATCCGCAAGGCACGCGGGATGCGGCCTATTACCTCGAGGCGATTGATCTGGACGGCACGCGGCAAACGCATGGTCCAAGCTATCCTTACGGTGGATCACGCAATGGCGTTTCGCCGAAACGACAGCGGGCGCTGTTGTTGAACGAACTCGGAAAATCACTCGCAAATAATTCGGGTGGCGTCAATGCGACCGGTTGGCCGGCGTCGATGTCCGCGGCGGCTCGCAGCGAGACGCTGAAACTGAAGCCGCAATCGCTGGCCGGGCAACAGGCAATCGCCGGCAGCAAGGCAGTCAAGCTTGAATTGCGGCAGACGGGTTGGTATCGGGTGACGCAACCGGAACTGGTTGCCGCGGGATTTGATCCCTCGTCCGAGGCGCGGCTGTTGCAGTTGTTTGTTGACGGCGAGGAAGTGCCGGTGCGTTTAAGCGCGGAAGGCGCGCGCCTTAATGCGAACGACACGCTCGAGTTTTACGGCGTAGCGCTGGATACACAGACAACCGACACGCGTACTTACTGGCTGGTCAACGGAACTACAGCCGGCAAGCGCATCAGCGCCAAGCGCAACAAGATCAAGGCTGGCGATCAGAACTGGACGGAAAGTCCGGGTCTGCGCAGTTTTGAGTTTACCGTCGAGCGCCGCGACAAACTTATCTATGCGC
>JACCVY010000103.1 GCA_013697915.1 Blastocatellia bacterium
TGATGTCAACGGGCAGGACACTCTAATTTTCAAGCCCGACCGGAATGGTCAGATGCAGATGATCATATCTTTCCCGTTTATGATTTTTCAGCGAGTTGGACTATGGCAAAACAACCGAATTCTCTTGCCGGTCTTAGGGGCTTCACTTTTGATTATGCTGCTGACGCTTGTGTTGTGGCCCGTCGCGTGGTTTGTGCGGAGACATTACGGACACAAATTGGAGTTAACGCCAATGGAACGCCGGCTGCGGCTCGCCGTGCGGCTCGTTTTTGCGCTCGACCTGTTCTTTATAGCGGCTCTGACCGGTCTCGTGGTCTATGCGACGACGAATATCGATTTCCTCAGCGACCGCGGAAATACTTGGTTTCACCTCGTTCAGGTGATAGGCGTTCTCGGAGCGATTGGAGCGCTGTTGGTTCTCTTTAACGCAATCCGCACATGGACGAATAAACGAAACAGAATCTGGGGCAAGCTCCAAGCTACGATATTCGTGCTGGCGTGTCTCGGTTTCCTCTGGTTCGCCTTTGCGGGGAACTTATTACATTTCAGCTCAAATTATTGAAGTTGAACAGGCGATCAGAGACTTAGTGTTCAATCTATTTAGAAAAAACTTGAAAGGCGGTTCGGGATGGTAGCGACGAAGATACGGCCGGATATTAGGACGATTACACGACTGGTCCCGCCCAGCGGAAATCTCGTGCAAGGCCAATCCGAACTCGCCATAGATCCCATCCTCGCCCGAGCCGCCAGCGAGATGATTTCCGCTAATCAAAACCATTATAGCCCTGCCGAAGGTGTCACCGAGTTACGTCGCGCGGTGGCTCAGAAGATCGCCTTGTTCAACGGAGTCGAGATTGATCCTAAGGCTACACCGCCCGAATTATTAGTCACTCCCGGCGCTACCGGCGGCCTCATCGCCATCGCTCATACTTACCTGAAAGGTGCTGCAGCCCTCGTTTTCGAGCCTTACTACCCATACCATCGGCGAATTCCGGATGAGTTGGGCGGGCGTACCGATGTTTTACCATTGCACGGTGAGTCGCTCGAATTAGACGGCGAGGAATTGCGCGCACGCTGTCGCGAGTTGAAGGACCGTCAGCCATACCCTCTGAAAGCGATCATCGCCTGCACTCCGGTCAATCCTACAGGCAAGGTCTTCACTAGAAACGAACTCGAAACTATAGCCACCGTCTGCCACGAGTTTGATCTCCTCTGCATTGCGGATGAGGTTTACGAGCATTACGTGGTTGGCGAGAGCACACACGTTTCCATCGCTACGCTCGATGGAATGTGGGAGCGCACAATCACGGTCAACTCATTCTCAAAGTCATGGAACATCTCTGGCTGGCGACTCGGCTACGTATACGGCAGCAACGCGCTGGTCGCTCCGCTGAACAATGCCAACAACGTCTTTTATGTGTGCTCACCAACACCGCTCCAAAAAGCGTTGGCCGAGGTGCTGATGGCAGATCCGCATTACTACTCCAACTTACGCGAGCGTTTCACCGCCAGACGCCAGCTAGCCAATGAAGTGCTGGAAGAGGTCGGATTTCAAATTTACAATTCTGGTTCAGCCTTTTATGTATGGGCTCGCATCCCGGACGGCTTCGGGGATGCAATGCAACTCAACGAGATGTTGATCAGCCGGGCTGGCGTAGCGGGTGTGCCGGGAAGCGCCTTCGGCGATAGCGATATGTGCGACAAGTATATGCGTTTTTGCATCGCGCGTGAGGACGAAATCTTGCAGGGCGCGCTCGACAAACTGCGGAATGCACTGGCTGAAAGGCTTGGCGTTTGAGAGCGCGAGGAGATTAGAAAGTAACTCAACCATAGGATTCGAATGATGGTTCTATCCGTCCATATCACTCGGATCTGTCACGACGTTTAGGAGCAATGAAAATGAAAACAAGCGTGAATCGAAAGCTCATCAGGTGTCTGGTAATTTCTCTCCTTTTTATTCTGCCACTCTCTGAAAACGCTTTTACAGTCGGCGCTCCGAATGCATTGGGCGGACCAAATGTTCTTTCCACCGATGTTGCGCGCAAGGATTATGCGGCGACGGTCGAGATGCTCGAGCGGTTCATCGCGCACGAGATGGCGGACAAGGAACTGCCGGCAGTCTCGATCGCTTTGGTGGATGATCAGCAGATCGTGTGGTCCAAAGGCTTTGGCCTCGCCAACGCGAAAGATAGAACGCCTGTCACAGATGAAACCATCTATCGCGTCGGCTCGGTGTCGAAACTATTCACGGACATCGCGATCATGCAGCTCGTCGAACAGGGCAAGCTCAATCTGGACGCGCCTGTGACACGCTATCTTCGAGACTTCCACCCGCGGAACTCGTTCGGCAAGCCGATCACGCTCAGGCAGCTTATGTCACATCGCTCAGGGCTCGTACGCGAACCGCCGATAGGGAACTACTTCGATCCGACCGAGCCTTCCCTCGCACGAACCATCGCCAGCCTCAACGACACCGAAGTCGTTTACGCGCCCGAGTCTCATACGAAATACTCCAATGCCGCGATTGCGACTGTCGGCTACGTGCTTGAGCGAACACAGCGCCAGCCGTTTGCGAAATACCTCAAGCGCGCGGTACTCGACCCACTTGGCCTTTCGCACAGCAGTTTCGAGCCGACGCCGGAGACAACGAAGAATCTGGCCAAGGCTTACATGTGGACGATTGACGGCCGCACCTTTGAAGCGCCGACTTTTCAGATGGGGATTGCGCCCTCAGGGAGCATGTATACAACCGTCAACGACCTCGGGCGCTTCATGAGCGCACTGTTCGCAGGAGGACGTGGCCCAAAAGGTTCAATTCTCAAACCGGCAACGCTTGAGCAGATGTGGAAGCCGCAGTATGCCAAAGCAGGACAGAAGACAGGATACGGAATCGGTTTTGGCATCTCGGAGATGGACGGGCATCGAAAAATCGGTCACGGGGGAGCGATCTATGGATTCGCAACGCAGTTGAGCGCGCTGCCCGATGACAAGCTCGGCGTCGTCGTGGTCACGACGAAAGATGCCGCTAACGCTGTAACGAACCGAATCGCTGAGGCCGCGTTGAAAGCTATGCTCGCAGCGCGTCAGGGTAAACCGATTCCGCAGCCTGAACTCACCTCGGCAGTCGATCCAAATCTGGCGCGTCAAATTGCCGGCCGATACGTGAATGGTGACAAAGGGATCGATTTGATCGAAAGCGGTGGGAAGCTCTCCGTACTTAGCACCGACGGGGGATTCACGGCGCGGCTTCGGTCAATCGGTGATGCGCTCATCGCCGATGGCAAGCTCAGTTACGGAAAGAAACTCATTCCGCGCGGCGATCAGATTGTCATCGACAATGAGACATTCAATCGTATTGCCGTCCCTAAACCTCAGCCGCCTCCCGCGAAGTGGGGAGGACTCATCGGCGAGTACGGCCGGGATCACGATGTCCTATATATATTAGAGAGGGACGGGAAACTCTGGGCGCTGATTGAGTGGTTCGAGTTCGACCCTCTGGAGGAAGTCTTGGAGAACGTCTTCAAGTTTCCCAACCGCGGGCTCTATGATGGAGAGCGGCTCATCTTCACGCGCGACGCCAAAGGTCGCGCGACGCAGGTCGTGGGCGGCGAACGTCGCCTTCAAGCGGCGACAGGTCGGGCCGGAGGAAGGCGCCCAGCAACTTCACATCACCCCCCTGAGGCCGGTGAAGGAGCTGCTCAGAGAGGCGCTTGCCGCTCAACCGCCGAAGGAGGACGGAGAGTTCCGCCAGCCGGATTTGGTGGAACTCGCCAAGCTCGATCCCACAATCAAGCTCGACATCCGGTACGCTTCGACTAACAACTTTCTCGGCACCGTCTTTTACTCAGAACCGCGCGCGTTCATGCAACGTCCAGCCGCCGAGGCGGTGGTGCGCGTGAACCGCAAGTTGAAGGAGTTGGGCTACGGTTTGCTTATCCACGATGCGTACCGGCCCTGGTACGTAACCAAGGTATTCTGGGACGCCACGCCGGACGATAAGAAGATCTTCGTGGCAGACCCTTCGAAGGGTTCGCGGCATAACCGAGGCGCCGCGGTCGACCTCACACTCTATGACTTGAAGACCGGTAGGCCCGTGGAGATGGTGGGCACCTATGACGAGACCACCGATCGCTCATACCCCGACTACCCTGGCGGTACTTCGCTCCAGCGCTGGCACCGCAGACTCTTGCGCGACGCCATGGAGTCGGAGGGTTTCGCGGTCTACGAGGCCGAATGGTGGCACTTCGATTATCAGGACTGGCGGAAGTACCCGATCACGAACGTGCCGTTCGACAGGATCAGGACGGAGTGACGATCGAAAACTATCGTACGGGATTCCTATGTAGGCTCATGCGAAACTGTCCTCATATCGTAGACGGCTTGCGCCGTGCCGGATTTCGCGGTGGCTGGCTCGGTTGAGTTAAGGGCGTTCGGTCCTGTAATACCGGTTTGAAGAAGTCCTCGAGCGAAAGGAACCAGTTGACGTTCAGACACTCGTCGCGAAAGCTGCCGTTGAATGATTCGATGAACGGATTATCAGTCGGCTTTCCGGGCCGCGAAAAGTCCAGCGTGACTTCGTTTTCATAAGCCCACTGGTCCAGCACCTTCGAGATGAACTCGCTGCCGTTGTCTACTTGGATTCGTTTTGGCACCACTCCCCGCACCTGTTTGATCCGTTCCATCACATCGACTACGTCGAAGCCCTTCAGGCTCTGGCCCACCTCGATCTCCAGACATTCGCGGCTATAGTTATCGACTAAGGTTAAGGCCCGGAAGCGACGCCCGTCAAACAGAGCTAGTCAATCGTTATTTGCCCGCAAGCTGAGTATGTTTCAACCTTATCTTATCGTTCCTGATGAGTGCTGCGCTTTTGCTTCCGGTTCCTGAGTACTAGTTATTTTAGAGGTGTGGTAGCGCCCCTTTACTTGGCAATGCGGACAGTGAACGTCGACGGTCTTTTGCACCCTGATTTGTATGTTTCC
>JACCVY010000139.1 GCA_013697915.1 Blastocatellia bacterium
CTTCCGAAGCGAAGGAGTTCAACTGGTCCACCATCGTGTTGATAGTGTTCTTTAGTTCCAGAATTTCGCCCTTAACGTCGACCGTGATTTTCTTGGAGAGGTCGCCGTTTGCCACCGCGGTTGTTACTTCGGCAATGTTGCGCACCTGGCTGGTCAGGTTACTGGCCATCGAGTTCACGCTGTCAGTTAAATCCTTCCAGGTGCCGGCCACGCCTTTTACCTGCGCTTCGCCGCCGAGTTTGCCTTCCGTTCCTACCTCGCGAGCGACGCGCGTAACTTCCGACGCGAACGAACTCAACTGGTCCACCATCGAGTTCACGATTTTCACTGTGCGCAGGAATTCGCCCTTCAACGGACGTTCATCAACCTGCAGCGCCATCCGCTCTGAAAGGTCGCCGTTTGCCACCGCGCCAATCACGCGCGCCATTTCACTCGTCGGGCGGGCCATGTCGTCGATTAGTAAATTGGTGGAATCCACCAACCGCAGCCACGAGCCGGTAGCGGCAGGCACCGAAGCGCGATGCATGATCTTTCCCTCTTTGCCGACCACCTTGCTCACTCGTTCGACTTCCTTCGCCGTCTTGTCGCTCAACTCAATAATGTCGTTAAGTGTGTCCGCAATCTTTCCGGCCTCGCCCGTCCATTCGCCGGGAAGACGCACCGAAAAATCACCTTTCTTAAAAGCTACTAAGGTCTTCAGCAGTAGCTTTGTATTTAATGAGTCTGTCGTCAGGGTTTGAGTTCTCATTTTTACCTTCCCGAGTTGGCTTAAGTAGTTTGAGACAGGCGGCAAAACAGGCCCTAAGGGGGCCGGCAGAAATACTCCAGGGATGAATAACGAACCGAGCACAGTTCAAACCTGTGTCGGTGTACGGTTGGGGGATTTGTGGGGGATGCAGAAACTACTAAGTGTTGCTGCTACTGAACATTTTATACCGGGCGGGCGGAGATATGTAAACCATTTTCAGAATTGCCCAATATTGTCCCAGTCGTCGGTTCCCATTGCCGGCATGTATGGTTACCCGCCTCAGCGATCTGCGCGATTATTCACGGATTGACACAGTCTTGATGTTAACGAATTCGCGGATACCGAATTCACCCAACTCCCGGCCATAGCCCGAGTTTTTTATTCCGCCAAAGGGCAGACGCGGGTCCGAAGCAACCATGCTGTTAATAAAGACGCAGCCGGCTTCCAGGTCGGCAATGAAGCGGTCGCGCTCCGATTTATCGTTGGTCCAGGCAGACGAACCGAGACCAAAAATGGTGGCGTTGGCAAGTTGGATTGCTTCGTCAATATCGTTCACGCGAAAAAGAAGCGCGACCGGGCCGAATATTTCTTCGGAGTAAGCGGGCGAGTCTTTGGGAATATTTGCCAGCACGGTTGGCTCATAGAAATTCCCGGGGCGGTCGAGTTTCTTCCCGCCTGTCAGAATGATTGCGCCGGCGGCAACCGAAGTCTTGACCTGTTCGTCAACGTCCTTAAGGATTTGTGCCGTTGCCAGCGGCCCGATTTCCGTAGCCTCGTTCATTGGGTCGCCGACCGTCAGCGCTTTCATTTCTGCAACGAAACGTTCTTCAAATTCCGCGTAGATTTCCTTGGCGACGATAAACCGCTTGGCGGCGATGCACGATTGGCCGTTATTAATTGTGCGTGCTTTCACGGCGGTGGTCACAGCCAGTTCGAGATTCGCCGAAGGCATAACAATGAAAGGATCGCTGCCGCCGAGTTCCAGTACTGTTTTCTTAACTTCGCTGCCGGCAATGGCGGCAACACTGCGGCCGGCTGGTTCGCTGCCGGTCAGGGTTGCGGCCGACACACGACTATCTTTCAGAATAGCTTCAACTGCGTCTGAACCAACCAGCAACGTTTGAAAACTTCCTTCAGGAAAACCCGCACGACGGAAAATGTCTTCAATGGCCAGCGCACACTGCGGCACATTTGAAGCGTGTTTGAGTAAGCCGACGTTGCCGGTCATCAGCGCCGGCGCGGCGAAACGAAAGACCTGCCAGAAAGGGAAATTCCAGGGCATCACTGCCAGCACTGGTCCGAGCGGTTGAAACTTGACGTAGCTTTTAGCAGCGTCGGTTTCAACCAACATGTCAGCCAGATGCTGCTGCGCAGTTTCGGCGTAATAGCGGCACACCCAAGCGCATTTTTCCGTCTCCCCTATTGCGCCCTTGAGTGGCTTGCCCATTTCGGTCGTCATGATGCGCGCGAGATCTTGTTTCTCGGTTTCAAGAATTTCTGCGGCGCGAGTCATCATCGCTGCCCGTTCGGCATATAAAGTTTCGCGGTACACTCGAAACGTGTCGCTTGCGCGCTGGAGCTTTTCCTCGATCTGGGCTTTCGTCAAAGACTCAAATGTTTTCAGTGTTTCGCCTGTGGTTGGATTGATTGATGCGATTGGCATGATTTCCCCAAATGATTTCTTAGTTCAAAGGATCATAAAAGGCAAACGCAAAGTCTTCTTTGTGCACTCTTTCTGCAGCTGAACGGTCTATCTCAGATGCTGGCCTCAAGGAAAGCCTTTTTGTCCCCGTGGCTCTGCCGACCTCCGTTCGGAAAGGCTCTGCCTTTCCGTCCGTTTCTACAATTGCCGAGGCTACGCCTCAGGATTTGTGCCATTCGATTTGATCAATGTCGACTAACAGTGGCTCGTCATCTAGAGGTTTCCGCAGCCAACAGCGAATACTTGACCAGCGATAATCCTCCGCGCGCTCCACTAAGCCCGCTCGCACCGGGTTTTGGTGAATGTAGTTGGCCTTCTCCATAAAACCATTTTCCGTCGAGATCAGTTTTAAATTTGGATGATGATTCCAAAGTGAGTATTTATGCTTCCGCAACCCTGTTGCATGCCGCAGCTTCTGCAAAGACGACTCATAGCCTGCCTCTCTTAAGAAATTGATCGTGCGGCGGCCGCTAATTCCGTTGACGTACCGCAGGACGTCGGAAGGATCTTTGTGTGATCCAATTAGCGCGTGCAGATGATCTGGCGTAATCACCTAAGCGAAGATCAGCAAATTAGCCGATGTACGCGCTTCGTCGAGCGCTTTGCATATCAAGTCCTTGAGTCTCGCGGTCCGGAATACGGGTAACCGATTATGCGCCACCGAAGTGAGGTAATAAACTGGTGAGTCTTTCGAGATACGGAACATGAGGCGTAGCCTCCTTTCGTGGGTGTTGCTGCCGGAAAGGCAAAGCCTTTCCGAACGGAAGGCGGCAAAGCCGCGTATTTAGCAAAAGCGGCAAGTGTATACAGAGAGGGTGAGCATTCACTTTCTTATAGCAATTACTTGTCAGTCAACGTTCAGTCTCAACAATGCAATAACAAAATCGAGAAAGAATTCTGGTAACGTCTATCTCGCGATGAAGCCGAAGCCAAAGCTGGACAAATTCGCGATCGCCGCGACGCTGCAGGAAATCGCTGCACTGTTGGAGTTGAAAGGCGGCAAGGATCGCTTCAAAGCCCGCGCTTACCAAACCGGTGCGCGCGTTATCGCCGGGCTGAGCGAAGATCTTGGCGCGCTCATTGAAGCAGATAGATTAACTTCGTTGCGCGGCATTGGTGATGCCCTCGCTTCGCAAATCAAGCAGCTTTACCTCGCCGGCGAATCCTCGGTGCTGCGTGGTCTGAAGAAAGAATTTCCGCCGGGCATCATCGAACTATCCGGCGTACCCGGTCTCTCGATTGCCAAAATCGCTGTGCTTCACGAGGCGTTAGGCATCACTTCCATTGCTGAACTCAAAGCGGCAGCCGAAGCAGGCAAAATCAAAAACATCAAGGGCTTTGGCGCTAAGACCGAACAGAAACTGCTTGAGACCCTGAGTACCCACCAGCAACGCGACAAGAAAGAGCAGCGGTTGCATTTGCACCGCGCATTGGGAACCGCCGAGCAGATTAGGAACTACCTCGAGACGACGGGCGAAAAACTCGAGATCGAATTCGCTGGTTCGTTAAGGCGCTGGAAAGAGACCGTCGGCACTATTCGCTTGGTCGCGAGTGCGACAAAGCCGGCGAACTTAATCGAGCACTTTCTGCGCTTTCCGTTGATTGTGCAGGTTGAAGAGAAGACAAAAACGAGTTGCATCGTTCGCCTCGCTGAAGGCGCGAGAGTTTCATTGGTTGCGGTGCGTCCGGCGGAATTCGCTTTGGCTTTGTTAGCTGAAACGGGTTCCCAGGCGCACCTTGCCAAGTTGCAGGAGATCGCCAATAACGGAAGTGCTAAAAGCAAGCGCGGCAAATCGACTACACGCCCGACCGCTCGATCGTCTGCCCCAAAAGCCGAAGCAGAACTTTATCGACGTTGGGGCATGCAATTCATTCCCCCCGAGCTGCGCGAAAACGAAGGCGAAATCGAGGCGGCGCTTGCGGGAAACCTGCCGGAAGACCTGATCGCGCTCGAAGATATTCAGGGCATGGTCCATTGCCACACTACCTATTCAGATGGCAAGCATTCAGTTGAAGAGATGGCCCGCGCCGCTGAGTCGATGGGCATGAAGTACATCACCATTACCGATCATTCGCCGACAGCTTTCTACGCCGGCGGTGTAACCATCGATCGGCTGAAGCGGCAATGGGACGAGATTGCCGCGGTGCAGGAAACGGTCAAGGTGAAGATACTGCGCGGAACGGAATCAGACATCGTCGCCGACGGGCACCTGGATTACCCGGATAAGATTCTCGAACAGTTTGATGTGATCGTTGCCAGCATTCACTCGCGTTACAAGATGGATTCAGCAAAGATGACGAAGCGAATCGTAACAGCCATGCGTCAACCTGTGTTCAAGATTTGGGGCCACGCGCTGGGCCGTTTGATTCAACGACGACCGCCATTTGAATGCGACGTGGAAAAAATTCTGGACGTGATTGCCGAGTCGCGCGCCGCGATCGAGGTCAACGGTGATCCCTGGCGGCTCGACATGGAACCGCGCTGGCTGCGCGAAGCGCGCAAGCGAAAGATCAAGTTCACGATTTCCGTCGATGCGCATTCAACCGGCGCGCTCAATAATCTGAAGTATGGAGTAGGCATCGCCCGCCGAGGGTGGGTGAGGAAAGGCGAAGTGCTGAATGCGCTCGGTGTGAAAGCGTTTCAAAAAGCCGTGAAGCCCGCGTAATTGTCTTGGAGACCACACCTCTTCAGCCTGCGGAGCAGGCGCAAGCATAAAGCCTGGGGTGGAGCGAAGCGGAACCCCAGGATCGTGAGAGCACAACATCAAAGCCCGCGAGGCGGGCGATAGCCCGACGGTCAATATAAATCTGTATGAAACATGAGTCGCTCTTTTTGCGCTGTCGCACGCTTTGCGCGCTGGTTTTCTGTTGATGCCATCACTGTCCTGGGGTTCCGCTTCGCTTCACCCCAGGCTTTACGCTGTTACCCGCTTCGCGGGTTTTACGATTTCGACACCTATTTAGATTCCATTCCTCGGGTTTCGCGATCTGCGCGTTGCTTGAAAACTTGTAAGAGATCCAACGAGCCATCTTTCCAGTTTGAGTATGCATTGTGCGATTGCTGCACTAAAATCCACGCCGAAGTTCCCCTGGAAGACAGCACATGCGAAGCAAAGACCTCATCGACTTGTCCGATGATCCGAATCTGATCCCGGGCATTTACAATTATTGCGATCGCTGGTGCGAGCGTTGTGCTTTCAGCGGACGATGTCTGCTTTACGCAACGGAGAAAGCTGAGGATGACGATCCCGCGAGCCGTCACATTAACAATGCAGCGTTCTGGCATAAACTCGCTTCAATTTTTGCGCAAACCCAGGAGATGATTTCCGCATGGGCCGATGAGAATGGAGTCGATCTCACCCCGAGCGCGCTGGCGGAAGGGGAGGAACATAACGACAGGCAGCAAGCGCAGTCCAGAAACCATCCGCTGGCAAAGATCGCCGAGGAATATGCTTTCGCGGTGAATGAATGGTTTGAGAACGAATTTGAGCCGATGGAAGTATTCAGCGATACTACCGCCGGATCGAACGATGACGATGAGCACGATGAAGCGGTGAATGACTATCTTGAGGTAATTCGTTGGTATCAATTCCTGATCGCAGTGAAACTGATCCGCGCTATTTCTTCACGGCTTGAAGAAGATGAATATGGCGACGAAGAGTGGCACCATTCTGACGGGTCAGCGAAAGTGGCCCTGATTGCGATAGACAGATCATTAAGCGCGTGGAAACTAATCGGCGAATTGCGCAGCGAGAATGGTGTCTCTATTCGCAAATTGCTTCTGGACCTTGAGAAATTGCGCTTGCACACTGAAAGGGAGTTTCCTACCGCCCGGGATTTCATTCGTCCCGGATTTGATGAGACAAGTTTAGATATACTGCAGTGAACAACTCGGTGAACGAAGCATTCATGCCTTGTCTCTTCTGCGGAATCGTCAATGGTGAAGTAAGCGCGTCGATCGTCTTCCAGGACGATATTTCGCTGGCTTTTCTCGATCACCGCCCGCTTTTTCCGGGTCATTGTTTGCTCATCCCGAAAAATCACTTTGAAACACTGAACGATCTTCCGACCGAACTCGTCGGCCCGTTCTTCAAAAATGTGCAATTGTTGGCGCGCGCGGTCGAGCTGGCTCTGGAAGCCGAAGGCTCTTTTGTGGCCATGAACAATCGTATTAGCCAAAGTGTGCCTCATTTGCACGTGCATGTTGTTCCGCGTCGCAAAAAAGATGGCTTAAAAGGATTTTTCTGGCCGCGAAACAAATACGAAAACGAAGAAGAACTCCTCAACGTGCAAAAATCAATTCAAGCCGCAATCGCCGCGATGCAAAAACGCCAATGAAAGCAGTGCTTTTTATTCAAATCAATTAGCGCAAGAGTTTTTTTCCAACTCTTCAAAAAATAAAACACATAAAAAATTGATCTTAAAACAGCGTTCGCGTATAACTCTCCCCGTCGCGAGGGTCACGGCCTTCGAGACCAACCAGGGGATCGGCAACCGATGTGGTGACACACGGAAGAGGGGAAAGACAGGCGGCTGTTAATCCTATTGACGCCCTGGGTTGAAGCCGAAAGGCTTTGCTAGAGGAAGCTGAGAGGTTTTCTCGAGCCATTCGGATAAAAACGAGTGGTACCCTTTAGACAGGACCCGCTGAAGGGGGCGAATGGTTTGACGCAAGTTGGACCGACGTTGCTGGGTCGTAACCAGAGGTGGAGGAAAAGCCACCAAAACAAAAACCTAAAGGCACCGTATCCGAAAGGATGCGAGAATTGGTAAAACATTTCGTGTGCTGACCGAAGATGTGACTGACCGCCAGTCCACCATCGGGATACAAATCGGCAGCCTAGTGTGTACATGCGAAGCTGCCATCCTTTTAAAAGCTTCGGCGATTATTAGGAAACGGATTGCGCTATTTTCAGCTTGCTGGAGGTAGCGTTTTCCGTTTTTGCAGTCCCGCCAAATTACGTTATCATCTGCCTACACTTTCAGATCAGATTTTGAAGCCGTGCAATTGCTCCCTCGTCTCCCTACGAGTTTTGCGCCCATTCCTTTAGGAGATTGATCATGACTGAAGCACGAATGCAGGAAACCCCTACTTTTGCTCCTGGCACGTTTTGCTGGGTGGAACTGGGAACAACGGACGGCGAGGGAGCGAAGAAGTTTTATACCGAGCTGTTTAGTTGGACCTTTACGGATGCCCCGGTTGGACCAGGCATGGTCTACACCATGCTCAAGCTGGATGGCAAAGATGTTGGCGCGCTCTACACAATGCCGGACGAAATGATAACGCAAGGCATTCCTCCGAATTGGCTGTCTTACGCGCTGGTTGCTAACGCTGATGAAAGCGCGGCAAAGGCGAAAGAGCTTGGCGCTACCCTTATGAAGGAGCCGTTTGATGTAATGGACGTAGGACGCATGGCAGTGATCCAGGACCCAACGGGCGCAGTGTTTGCCATTTGGCAGGCCGGAACGCATAAGGGTGCTGGCATCGTCAATGCGCCGAATTCACTGGTCTGGAATGAACTGGCGACGCCCGACACCACAAAGGCCGGCGACTTTTATTCGGGACTTTTTGGTTGGACTACGAATGTTCAGCAGATGGGGCCGATGACTTACACGACATTTAGGAATGAGGAGCGGCCCGCCGGCGGAATGTACACACCAGCGCCGGAAATGGGAGAGACTCCACCACATTGGTTGGTTTACTTTGCTGTCGACGATTGTGATGCGAAGGTTAAGCAGGCGAACGAGCTGGGTGCCAGGACGATCGCCGCGCCGATGGATATTCCCAACACCGGCCGCTTTGCGATGCTGCTGGATCCGCAGGGCGCGGCGTTCGCGATCATCAAGCTCACAATGCCGCAGGAGTAGGCCGAAACGTCGAGACCTGAGAGGTGACGGTATTCGGAAGCGGCTTTGCCGCACACCGTGCGGAAAGCCTAAGGCTTTCCGTAAATGCTCATAGATTTACGAGGCTTTGCCTCTTCTAACGAGGCATAGCCTCGCTAAATTAAATAGTGGATCTCGGAAAGGCATAGCCATTCCGCACGGTGTGCGGCGAAGCCGCTTTTGAATATGAAATCACGGATTGTCTGGCTGCTCTTGTGCTGCATCTGGGGCTCGACCTGGTTATTCATCAAGGTCGGTTTAAGAGATCTCCCGCCTATCAGCTTTGCCGCAATTCGTTTCCTCATCGCAGTTCTTATTCTTGCTGCGATAATCGCTGTAAGAAGACTTTCGTTGCCTCGCTCGGCCAAAGATTGGTGGATGCTGGCTGTTAACGGCGTACTTGCCTTTGCACTGAACTACGGTTTGATCTTCTGGGGCGAGCAATACATCTCTTCCGGACTCGCCGCCTTGCTGCAAGCAACCATACCGGCATTCGGTTTGGTCATTGCTCATCTATATTTACCGGCCGAACGCATGACTCCGCTAAAACTCGTTGGCGTCATCCTCGGCATTGCCGGCGTCGGTATTATTTTTTCAAATCAATTAACGTTCGCTGGACCAAAGGCTTTGGCCGGCAGCGTGGCCGTGGTGATCAGCTCGATCTGCGTTGCCTATTCAAACGTTTTGGTTAAGGCATACGCCAAGAACCTGGAACCGACCGTCATCGCCGGAGGCCAAATGTTTTTTGGTTTGGTACCGCTGGCGATCATTGGCTTGGCGACCGAAGGTAATCCAGCGAACTTTCATTGGACGGGAATGGCAATCATTTCTTTGTTCTATCTCGCAATTGTCGGTTCTGTGATCGCGTTCATTTTGTATTACTGGCTGGTGCGC
>JACCVY010000147.1 GCA_013697915.1 Blastocatellia bacterium
GCACGCCCGCGCAACTCTCCGCTTCGCTCCAAGTGCTCCACTCCGTTCCGCCACAGGTGTGCGCGTTCGAGCGCCCAGTCGTTTCAAGCCATCGCTATGATCGGAAGCACCCTTTCAGAAATACAAAATCAAAAAGAGCAACGACAACATAGAGACGCACCAAACAATCCTGCGACCTTCCAAGATAGCTGTTCGCATGTCGCGGTTCGCTTCGATGCAGTTGAATGATCGGCACAGTAGGTGCTCCGCACCTGAGATGTTTTTGACACGTCACCCCTGACATTCAGGGCTGTGGCGTATACGTTGTAAACGCCGCGTTAACTTTGTTAACGCATGTGTTTATTGTGGTTAGCGATTTCTCGTTAACTTTGTAAACGCGCCGTTAACATTTTGAGCAGCCGCGTTAACATTGCAAACGGCCTTATCGAAGGACTAATTCCAACACACCTGAGGAAGGGACATGAGCGAAACAAAGGGCACCAAGAGAACCAAGAGCATCGCCTTTCGCCTTACAGATGAAGAATACGCGCAGGCCGAGAGCGCTGCATCAGCGGCGGGCGAAGACCCAAACAGTTGGTGCCGAAAGGTCGCGCTCATTCAATTGAACGAGGGCTTTGGACTCACAAAGAACGACCAGTTGCTTTACGAAGAGATCGCGCGGATGCGTTACATGGTAGGACACGGCTTTAGGCTGCTGTTGAATTCAAAGGAAGCCACCGCCGCAGCCTGGAAGAAGATCACAGCGGACGCCGACCAGAGTTCGGGGATCATTGCCGACGACTTACTTTCCAGACGCCGCTAGTGCTGTTGCGCGGACGGCCCTCCAGAACAGCTGTCGGGGCGCTGTTGTGAAATGCATACTCTGTCGTATTTCACAACGGGTTAGCTCCCTTGACAGTAGAGCCCGCTGCGCCCTCGTCGGTTCCATAATCATTGACCTTCCTTCCTTTTCTGTGAAGACGCGGACGTAAGACTTGTGCTTAGGGCAGGCAATCCGCAGGCGCAGCGATTCGAGCGTGGCCTCTCTCCACGCGGCATGCGGCTTGAGGGCCAACGTTCGCCATGAATACACATCAGCAGCCGCAATTGCCGAGTCGCCCATCGCTTCTAAAGGTCCCCGACGTAGCGGCGTTACTGAACGTCAAGCCGCGCACGATTTACGAGATGGTTGCGCAGGGCAGGATTCCTTATCGCAAGCCGCCCGGCTCGAACATCCTGCGATTTGATCTTGAAGAGATTGTGGCGTGGACAAAGTCGGGAAATAACAAATGACCTTCACCCCTTGATGCTGCTACCATACGCGCATTCTCTTTGGTGGCTGCAACCTCAAGGAGAACACCATGTCAGTTTACAAGCGAGGTAAGACAGGCCCGCACTGGAATTACTACTTCCGAGTGCGTGGCGTGCGCTACCGAGGAGCAATTCCTGAGGCACGCACGAAGTGGGAAGCAGAACAAGCGGAAAGTAAGATCAAGCAGGAGGTCTTTGAAGGACGCTTTGGTCTAGTTCATTCCGGCACAATGAAGCTCAGCGATTTCATCGATGAGATTTATATGCCGTGGGCCAAAGCTAACAAACGTTCTTGGAAGGGTGACGAGTGCTACGCTGAGATTTTGAAGCAGTATTTCAAGGGTAAGGCGTTGTGCGAGATCACACCTTTTGTGATCGAGAAGTTCAAGCATGAAAGGATCAAGGCACCCACTAAGTATGGTAGATCTCGGGCTCCCGCTTCGGTGAATCGAGAGTTTGAGATGCTTAGCCGCCTTTTCAATCTCGCGATTGATTTTAAGAAGGGGGAAAGCAATCCATGCAGCCGGGTAAGGAAGTTCAAATTGGACAACGAGCGCTACCGATACCTATTGCCAGAGGAAGAGCCAGCGCTGATGAGTGTGCTCGAAGGAAAGAGGGCGCATTTGAAGGCAATGATCGTCGTCGCCCTCGGTCTCGGCTTGCGAAAGCGCGAGCAACTGAATCTACGACGCGACCAGGTAGACTTCTCACGCAACGTGGTTATCGCAGCGCATACAAAAGGGAGAAAGAATCGCGAAATCCCGTTGGACGTTTTAAACCCGGAAGTTCGTGAGATCCTTCGTCAACTGTGCAACGGAAAGCGTCCTGATGATCATGTGTTCCTAAACCCCGAAACGGATAAAGCGTTCCATGACATCAAGCGCTCTTTCCACACAGCTTGCCGGATGGTGGGGATCGAAGGTCTTTGGTGGCACGACTTACGCGCCACTTTCTGCACGCGTTTGGCGCTAGCTCGCTACGAAGCGCTCACGATAATGTCGCTGATGGGCCATAAGGATTTGAAAACGACGATGCGCTACATCCGCGCCGTTCAACTTCAGAGAGACGTGCGGCCAGAGCAGTCTGTCCACAAATTGGCCACACAGAAGAAATACGGCCGCCAACATTGGCAGCCGTAAGTTCTTAATATGATTTTGGTCGGGGCGAGAGGATTCGAACCTCCGACCTCTCGGTCCCGAACCGAGCGCTCTACCAGGCTGAGCCACGCCCCGACGAAGTGAATGGATGATAGGGAAGCTGCGTTGCCCTGTCAAACGCAACAACTTGTTACTCCCTCAAAGTTAACAAGTCCCACCGTCCAGCGAACCAGGTTGCTCCTTTCGAACTTAACTCATCTCTCAAAACATACAAAAACGACTTCAACCTTCCCGCCCCGACTTCTTGCAAGATTACTGCAAATTTTCTATCGACTATCTCCGCCTTTACACCGTCTAAATGGTTGACCCAGGGATCAGGGAGGGTGATATAGTGAATTCAAGCTTCGGTATTGGCCGGGTGGCCCCTCCACCAATCCAATTGGGATCAGCCTCATCAAAATTGCCGGTTTGACGGTAGTACTTTTGGCAGAAACTTGTGTTGGAGAGCCAGCCTATGACATCCAGTCTCCCGCCTTATTTTTCGCGTCGTCTTTTTGCCATTTTTGCTTGCGTGGTTTTTGTGACCGTCGAAGGGGCCGCCAACTCCACATACGGCGCCAATCTCAACAAAGCTCCGGTATTAATCAGCGACTCAACTTCCACTCGCGCCATCGCTTTGGAATCGATCACGCTGAAGGCCGAGCCGTTTCCATTGACGGCAAGTGTGAAGTTTGGCAGCGACGCGCGCACGCGGATTTGCGTCTTCGCGCAAAACCTTGAATTGCTTGCCGGCGAGGGACCGACTGCATTTAGCGCTGACGTTCAGGATGCAGCGGGAAAACTGTATTCGCTGAAGGTTGAATATTCCGGTCCGGTTGCCGGCTTTCCGGGAATCACAATGCTCATAGTCCGGCTTGCTGACGACTTAGGAGATGCCGGAGATGTATTACTGCGTCTGAACCTCCACGGCGTGTCCAGCAATCGAGTTCGGATTGCGATTGGTCATGTTGGCGGGGGCCCAGCCAACGATCCCAATTCACTTCCGACTCCGATCACCGGTGATCCGACTATCGCGGATCCGGTGGCTACTCCCAACTATTCCAGTCCTTCATTTGCAGAGGGTGCGGACGGCATCAGGTTTCTTGAACAGGCGACTTGGGGGCCGACCTATAGCCCGGTGGGCGGCGAGTTGGCCCGCGTTCGCAGCATGGGTTATGCGAATTGGATAAACGATCAGTTCAACCAGCCTCCTCTTTTCGCCGCTACTCAGTCCAACTATCCGACTCCGGACAACTATCCCACCGATGTAGGGACAGGGTGTCCTACTGGATCGCCTGCCACGTGCGGTCGGGATCACTACACGATGTATCCCCTGCAGATCCAGTTTTTTCAAAATGCTCTAACGAGGCAGGATCAATTGCGCCAACGAGTCGCTTTCGCGCTACATCAATTGATACCTGTTTCAGGTGCCGACCTCAATAACCAACCAGCCTGGGTCGCGCCAACTTTGCAGGTGCTTGATCGAAATGCGTTTGGGAATTTTCGACAGATATTGAAGGATGTAACCTTGAATGCCGGCATGGGCGAATACCTCAACATGCGGGGGAATAGCAAGGTAAGTCCCAATGAAAACTACGCGCGCGAGGTCATGCAGTTATTCTCCGTCGGAGTGGATCTGTTGAACCAGGACGGCACTCCGGTGCTCGATGCGCAAGGGAATCATGTTCCAACTTACAGCCAGGCCGATATCACAAACTTCGCCCGAGTTTTCACGGGATGGAATATTAACCAAAAAGTTTGGGTAGTTGATGGTACGACTCCCGTGCCGAACTATACCGACCCAATGGTTCTGGTTAACAACTTCAACGGAACCTACGACGTCGGGCAGAAGACCGTGTTGAATGGCATGATTCTTCCGGCGTGTGCCAATTGCACCACGCTTGCGAATGCACAGGCGTACAAGAACAACGAGTTGAATCTGGCGATTGACAATCTTTTCAATCACCAAAACACCGGCCCCTACCTTTGCACCGCACTGATTCATAATCTGGTGACGAGCAATCCCAGTCCGGCCTATGTCGGCCGTTGTTCCGCTGCCTTCGCCAATAACGGCTCGGCGGTTCGCGGCGATATGAAGGCCGTGATTAAAGCCATTCTCCTCGACATTGAAGCGCGTGGTGATGTGAAGAACGCGCCAGCTTATGGCCATCTGCGCGAGCCGGTGCTATTCGCGACTGACCTGTTGCGAAGATTCAATGGGACGAGCGACGGAAATATTTCGGCGACCGGCACTAGACAAGGTCTGATCGTTGACATGGGCCAGAATCTGTTTAATCCGCCGACGGTCTTTAGCTACTACCCTGCGGACTTAGGTTTGCCGGGAACGAATTTGCTTGGCCCTGAGTTTGGAATTCTGGACACATCTACAACCTACAAACGGGCAAATTTTGTGAACACGCTCTTCATGGTGGGAATTCCCGTGAGTCTTCCGGATAGGCCGAGCGGAACGCAGGTTAACTACTCGTCGTATCAGGCCATCCTAACCGGCGGCGGCACTCCGCAGAACCTTGTTGACGCGCTGGATAACGACATGATGCACAACACAATGTCCTCTTCAATGAAATCGAGTATCGTGAGTACCATCACAGCCATTACTAACGCCAATGCTACGACGCAGGCCCAGCAACGTACGCAAACCGCTATTTATTTAATCGCCACCTCATCGCAATATCAGGTGGAGAGGTAAACGGATGACGCAATCACGGAGAAACTTTCTGAGAAACTCGGCCTGCGGTCTCAGCGCAGCAGCGTTGCTTTCCAGTCTGGACCAATTCAACCTCGTTCAGGCCATGGTCCAGGAGCTGACGGCAGCTGCGTCTGACTACAGAGCGTTGGTTTGCATATTTTTGTCCGGTGGCAATGACTGTAATAACACGATAATTCCACTGGATTCTGAATATAATAATTACTTCGCGGCCCGCAACCCTTCTGGCCTGGCCATTCCGCAAGCGTCATTACTGCCGCTACCCAATTCAATTGGCGGCGGCGGCCGGCCCTTCGGCATGCACCCAAATCTCTCGCCGGAGGTTGCCAACCCGGCATTAGCAAAAGGTCTGTTGGATGTTTGGAACGCTGGGAGACTCGCAGTTCTATTCAATACGGGTAACCTGGTCCAACCACTTACGCGAGCACAGTACCTGGCCGGTGCTGCAAAACCTTATCAGCTGTTCTCGCACTCTGATCAAGTGACTCAACAGCAAACCGTTTCATCCAAGGCAGTGGGTCAGACAGGTTGGGGCGGACGGGTTGCTGACTTGACCGGAGCGTTGAATGCGGGCGGACTGCCGATGAACGTTTCCGTGGCCGGAACAAACTTGTTTCAGACCGGAATAAGCACTCGCCAACTGGCTATCGCTTCGACTGGGAGTCTTTCCGGTGTGCTTAACCTGAACTGGGCAAATGGCGTGTCATCAGTGGCTCCATTCAACGCCGGCAGCAGCTATCGAGCCTTGCTGGGAATGGATAACGATTCGTTCCTGATAAAGGGGGCGAGCGACACTACAAATGGGGCGTTGACGGCGGATGCGGCATTGAATTTGGCGGGTGACCCCGCGCTGACTGCGGTATTTCCCGTCACCTCGCTTGGTAATCAGTTGAAACAGATTGCCAAGTTAATCAAGGTTAGAGATCTTACTGGAATCACAATGAAGCGCCAGATTTTCTTCTGCACCCTTGGGAACTTCGATACCCACACAAACCAGACGAGTGGGACGCTGACGGGAAGCCAGGGAAATAACTTTACGCAGTTGAGTCAAGCGATGAAGGCCTTCTACGACGAAATGGTGGCACAGGGAATAGGGGACAAAGTTACAACCTTCACGCAGTCTGACTTCGGACGGACTTTGCAGCCGTCGGGTTCGGGCGCGGCCGCGGTGGGTTCGGATCACGCCTGGGGCAACCACACTTTCATTATGGGTGGCGCAGTGAATGGTCGCGCCTTTTACGGTACGTATCCCGTACTCGCGCTTGGCGGTCCCGATGATACAGACAACAGGGGCAGGTGGATTCCGACTACCTCAACAGATCAATTTGCGGCTACGTTGGCAGCATGGTATGGACTTGCGCCGGCGGACGTGCCTAGTGTATTTCCCAATCTATCCAAATTCGCGCCGCAGAATCTTGGCCTCGTGAGCTGAAGAATTGCGCGCGAGATTTCCTGAAGGCCGAGCGTGGTTGAGCAAGGATATCGTTCAACCATCTCGGCCTTCAGTTGTTGTAAGGCGTCTTAATAGAGATGGTTTCCAGATATAATGGCGAAGCGTTTGCAAACGGGCTTGCTGAAGAGTTTGCACTTAGCCCGCGTAGCGCGGCGGTAGCATAAAGCCTGGGGTGGAGCGGAGCGAAACCCCAGGATCCTTGGCGAACAAAGGAAGAGCCCGCGGGGGCGACAGCAAGACGTCATCAGTAAACTGCAATTCTTGCGCTATCGCACGCTTCGCGCGCTCAGTTTTCTGGCCTTTGTTATCCTGGGGTTCCGCTCCGCTTCACCCCAGGCTTTATGCTTTCACCTGCTACGCAGGTTTGGGCTTTCGACGTTACGCGTCGAATACACTTAACTTAATGCGAAAACACGATCAGAGAAAAAGCCCATTTCGCGTTGTAGTCATCCTCTTCCTGACTTTGCTGGCGCTGAGCGTGTTCTCGCTGGCGGCGCAAAGGTTCGGCCATCGAACCCCGGACCTGGACATTGGACGTGCTCGGCAGTTGAGGGACGGGCGCAATTCAAACTTTGACCCTCGCGTGGTCCAACATTTAAGCCCACCGATTTCACCTGGCGTTCTCACTGGAAACTTACCATTAAGTTTTGAGCCTAACCGTGGGCAGGCGAATGCTATGGTGAAATTTATTGCGCGTGGTTCCGGCTACGACGTCTTCTTGACATCAACTGAAGCGGTCTTTGCGTTGCCTGCGTCGCAAACTTCGGCCGGATTGCCGCATGAGGTCGGCGCAACGAAAAGGGGCAATCGCGTATCTGTCTTACGAATGACGCTGAAGGGCGCAAATCCTCAAGCGCTTACGAAGGGGACTGACCAACTTCCTGGCGTCAAGAACTATCTTATCGGCAGAAACTCCAGTGGCTGGCAGACAGATGTGCCGACCTTTCGGAAAGTCCGCTACGAAGCGATCTATCCGGGAATTAATCTGAGTTATTACGGAAATCAAAAGCAACTCGAATACGACTTTGAAGTTGCACCCGGCGTAGATCCCGGTTTGATCAGACTGGTATGCGATGGAGCCAAGCCAGTCATCGATGATCAGGGCGATTTGGTTCTGAAGCTGAAAGATGGAGAGCTGCGAGAACACAAGCCTGTGATTTACCAGGATCTGAATGGTCAACGCGTGGCGGTTGACGGACGTTTCGTGATCCGCCGAGGCCGCGAAATAGGATTTGAGGTTGGCGCATACGACGAGGACCGCGTTCTGGTAATCGATCCGACTCTCGTTTATTCGACATACCTCGGCGGCAGCGGCAACGATTCAGGCAGCAGCATTGACATTGACAACAGCGGCAACATCTACATCACCGGTACCACCGGTTCCACGACTTTCCCAACGCAGAATCCCTATCAATCTGCCCCTGCCGGCCTTGAAGATGTGTTTGTCACCAAACTCGACTCCACAGGCAGCAGCATCCTTTATTCAACTTATGTTGGAGGCGCCGGCAATGATCGCGCTGACGGAATCTTCGTCGATAAGACCAGCGGCGCAGCCTACATCGTGGGTCGCGTGGATGCGCTGTCGAACAACTTTCCTATTACCCCAGGCGCCTTTGCGACCACCTATCGCGGCGGGGACTTCGATGCGTTTGTTCTGAAATTAAATCCGCAGGGAAACAGTCTCGCTTATTCGACATTTCTCGGAGGGGGAGAGAACGATTCGGCTGTTGGGGTTGTGGCGGACTCCCTTGGCAATGCTTATGTGACGGGAGGTACTCGCTCGAGTGGCTTTCCCGCCACTCCAAGTGCTTACCAGTCGTTCATCGCCGGCGATACGGATGCCTATCTCGTTAAGTTGAATTCCGCCGGAAGCAGTTTGCTGTATTCGACTCTGCTTGGAGGCGGAGGCACAGACCGGGGAAGCAGCGTGCGCGTCGATAATTCGGGCAACGCGTATTTGACCGGTTATTCCAGTTCGCAGGACTTTCCGACGGCAAATGCATTCCAGAATTCTTTAGGCGGCAGCTTCGACGCGTTCGTCGCAAGGATTGACACGAATGCATCTGGTGCAGCCTCGCTGGTGTTCTGTAGTTATCTCGGCGGGAGCAGCGATGATAAGGGATACGGACTGGCGCTCGACTCAGGCAACAACCTCTATGTTGCCGGTCAAACCATTTCCACTGACTTTCCGCTCTTGAATCCGGCGCAGGCAGCGAAGGGCGGAAATTTCGACGCCTTCATTGCAAAGATTACGTCGTCGGGCGCAAAAACGTATTCCACGTATCTCGGAGGCGGAGGAGATGATCGCGCTACCGGCATCGCCGTGAATTCGGCGGGCAATGCTTACGCTACCGGCTACACCGGTTCGACAAATTTTCCCACGGCTATCCCGTTGCAAATCTCCAACGGCGGCGGCACTGATACCTTCATCACTAAGCTGAATACAGCCGGCGATGGCCTACTCTATTCAACCTATCTCGGCGGTAGTGCGAATGAAGACTTCACCAGCACCACAACTTTCAGCGGCAACATCGCGGTGGACTCGACCGGCAACGCATATGTCACGGGCTACACGGCTTCAAACAACTTTCCCACACTCTCCCCATTTCAGTCCGCAAACGCCGGCGGCGCGAGCGATGTCTTTATTGTTAAGATCTCAGACACCACACCCGCTGCCGATTTCGCGGTAAGCGCAAGTCCGCCTTCACGAACAGTTAATCCCGGGAACTCGACCACCTACAACATCACAGTCACTCCTGCGGGAGGCTTCACTGGCAGCGTCGCTCTCAACGTGTCCGGGCTTTCTGCTGATGCGAGCAGCGCATTCAATCCGAGTTCGATAACAATCACGGATTCAAATGCGAAGTCATCAGTGTTGACGATAACTACAACGTCATCGACGCCACCGGGCACCTACACACTAAACATCAGCGCTTCCAGCGGCAACCTGCACCACAACATTTCGGTGTCGCTGATTGTTGCCGGCGCGGCCAGCGCGAATCTCGCTGTCACGAAAACAGCTTCGCCCAACCCCGCCATCGTCAATACGAATCTCACTTACAGAATCGTGGTCACGAACAAAGGGCCGTCGCCGGCTACGAACGCGGTGCTGACAGATACGCTCCCCGCAGGCATTACTTTCAATTCCGCGAGTTCGACCCAGGGCATGAGTTGTTCAGGAACGACAACCGTCACCTGCAACTTCGGCAATCTTGCAACCGGCGCTTCGGCAACCGCGAGCATCCTCGTTACGCCGCAAGCGATCGGACAACTCAGCAACACGGCGTCGGTAACCGCTAGCGAGTCTGATCCCGACGCGAGCGACAACTCAGTGACCATAACTACGCAGGTCACCACGCAGTCGTCCGGACCAGCGATGCTGGATCCTAATTTGTCGGTGCAATCCGTCATTAGCGGTCTCAGCCAACCAACCAGTATCGCGCTGTTCGGCAACGCTTTTTTTGTAACTGAGAAAGACACCGGCAAGGTTAAATTTGTCATGAACGGCGCGGTGCAGGGTATAGCGCTCGACCTCGCAGTTAACAGCGCGTCAGAGCGCGGCTTGCTGGGCATCGCCTTGCATCCTAATTTCGCATTCAATCATTTCGTTTATCTCTATTGGACTGAGAGCAGCAGCGGATCAGACTCGACCAATCTCGCCGACGTTTCATTGCTGGGAAATCGCGTCGATCGTTACATCTGGAATGGTTCAACACTCGTCTTTGATCGCAATCTCATCAAGCTGCGCGCTTATCAGGCTGACGCCAATCAACCGCTCCGAGGCAATCATAACGGCGGCGTACTGCGCTTTGGTCCGGACGGCAAGCTTTACATTCTAATGGGTGACAATGGCCGCCGTGGCTTTTTGCAAAACAATCAACTCGGGCCAGTGCCGGACGATCAATATGGTGGGCCGGAGCCCGACGACGCGCATCTCACCGGCTTTGTGCTTCGCCTAAACGACGACGGCTCGACGCCGGCAGACAATCCTTTCTACAACGCAGCGACCAGCCTTACCGCCCAAGCCGCCGCGAACATCAAGAAGCTTTATGCTTACGGCGTGCGCAATGGCTTTGGCCTGGCGTTCGATCCACTGTCAGGAAATCTTTGGGACCAGGAAAACGGCGACGATGCGTTTGACGAAATGAATCGCGTGACCGCTGGTTCTAATAATGGTTGGATCGAGACGATGGGCCCGCTGAGCCGCGTTGCCGAGTTCAAATCCATTGAATCAACTTACGGCGCCGGCAATCTGCAACAGTTGCGCTGGCCGCCATCGTTAATTGCCGACACACCCGCCGCCGCGCTGGCCCGGCTCTACATGCTGCCCGGGGCGCACTACAACGATCCGGAATTCAGTTGGAAGTATGCTTTGGCGCCGGCAGGGCTGGGATTTGTGCAGGGCAGGGAACTCGGCCCGCAGTTTGAAGGCGACATGTTTGTTGGCGCCGGGCGGACCTTTCTGTCTGGCGGCTATCTCTTCCGCTTTAAGTTGACAGCGGATCGTTTGCATTTCTCATTCAGTGATTCGCGGCTTCTCGATCTCGTCGCCGACAACACAGATAAGTTTGATATCAGCGAAAGTGAGTCGCTGCTGATTGGAAAAGATTTTGGGATAGCGGCTGACATCCAGACTGGTCCCAACGGCAACGTCTTCGTGGTGTCCAACACTAACGGCGCGATTTACGAAATCTCAGGCAGTCAACCGACTCTCTACGTGGCCAACCTGAATGGCGCGCAGGAGGTTCCAGCCAACAACTCGCCGGCAACGGGCAGCGCGACGCTGCTTCTCAGTCCGGATGAAACTAACGCGCGCGTGTCGCTAAACTTCGGTGGACTCTCGAGCGCTGAAACCGTTGCGCATATTCATGGACCAGGCGCGCCCGGTGTCATCGCGCCGGTGCTGTTTCCACTGCCGCAAGGTGAATTCAGCGACTTTGCGATAACGCTTACAGCTGCCGATGCGCAAAATTTAAAGAACGGACTGCTTTACGCGGACGTTCACAGCAATACGTTTGCGCCGGGTGAGATCCGAGGACAGTTTCAATCGTTAAATGCCGCGAGTACTTTTCAATTTAGTTCGGCAACCTTGCTGGTCACCGAAGCGGCCCGGGAAGCGGTCGTGAAAGTAACGCGACTGGGCAATACCACGGCGCCGGCAACGGTAAACTTTGCAACCAGCGACACTGCCGCAATCAATTGCAACGCGCTCAACACGGGAAATGCGTCCTCACGCTGTGACTATGAAAGTACGCTCGGGTCGCTGAATTTCGCCGCTGATGAAACTTCGAAGACGATCTCAATCCCGCTGATTGATGATTCCTACGCGGAGGGCAACGAGCGGTTCTTTATCACGCTAACCAATCCCAGCTCCGGCGCCTCGCTCGCGTCACCGGCCAGAATCTCAGTCATCATCACCGACAACGATTCGACGAACGGTCCAAACCCGATCGACACGGCCGACTTCTTTGTGCGGCAACACTATCTTGATTTTCTGAATCGCGAGCCTGACCCGCCGGGCTTCGGTTTCTGGACAAACGAAATTAATCTTTGCGGCGCGAACCAGCAGTGCATCGACGTGAAGCGCATCAATGTCTCGGCCGCTTTTTTCCTGTCGATTGAATTTCAGGAAACCGGTTATCTCGTCTATCGCACCTACAAAGCCGCTTACGGGAACATGCTGGGCGCGCCGGTGCCTTTAACTCTGAATGAGTTCTTGCCAGACACGCAGCAGATCGATCTCGGGGTCATTGTTGGTTCGGGCAATTGGGCGGCGCAATTGGAGAGCAACAAAGTTGCTTTCTTTCTCGACTTTGTCTCAAGGTCGCGCTTTTCCAGCGCCTATGCGACGAGCATGACGCCGGCACAATTTGTTGATGCGCTTTTCACAAAGGCAGGCGTGACACCGTCTGCAACCGATCGCACCGCGGCAATAGACGAATTCAACGGCGCGGGAAATACTGCCGATCAGTCAGCGCGCGCGCGAGCATTGCGGCGCGTGGCTGAAAACACAACCGTCAAACAACAGGAGTTCAACCGCGCGTTTGTGCTAATGCAATATTTCGGCTACTTGAGAAGGAACCCGAACGACCCGCCCGAGCCGGGATTGAATTTCGCCGGCTACAACTTTTGGCTAAACAAACTCAACCAGTTCAACGGCAACTTCGCCGACGCCGAAATGGTCAAGGCCTTTCTGGTTTCAGGCGAGTATCGCGGCCGCTTTGGACCGTAAAGGCATTGATTGCCGCCGGAAAAAAGCATAAGATTTGCCTTCGGCCACGCGGGCTCAGGCAACTTTTTTGGTGACAATCGCCACCAATTGCCTTTGTCTGAATGCTTGACACCCGACTGTTAAGCCCCTGATATGGCAAAAAATATGACCTGAAACACGTCGCCATGGCCCACGCCTGATCGAATTGGCCTGCGACCTACCTCCGAGGGGTTCCATTTTGTCCAAAGCACTTCACCGCATGTCCTCGAAAAACTCACCAAATCCGCGCGTGCGAAAAAACTTCTACCGAGTCTTGTTCAGCTTGGTGGCCGCGCTGGTTCTATCTGTCTTCATAGCCGGCGGCTTGAGTTTGCATTCGAGTGCACAGGGAAATGATCCTCGCGAAGCATCCTTTAACCGGAAAGCCGATAAGATCCTCCAGCGTGTTCGTCGGGCGGTTGACGAAGATCGCAAAGCTGCGCTGAAGGGCAAACTGAGAAATGAAACATCGGCAGTCAACCGCTTATCCCGTATCGCTAAGGTCAGGCGCCAAGCTGACAACAATGTTCGAATAAATGTCGCGGTGACTTTGACGGATAACTCCGAAAGTGAACTCAAGGCTGCGGGTTTTCACATTCAGTCACGGGTTGTCGATGTCGCTACACTCGATCTCGATGTAGAACAACTGCCAGATCTCGCCGCTCTCAACAGCGTGGAAAAGATCTTTGCATCAGTTGTCCGTCATCCTTTGAACGATAGGGCCAGACAGTCGGCCGGTATTGATAGCAGCTCCGGGCAAAGAGTGGTGACCCAAACCGGTCGAGGCGTAGTCGTTGGCATCATCGATACTGGAATCGATTTTCGCCATCTTGATTTTACGGTTCCTGGCAGCGGCGGACATCAGACGCGAATTAAGGCGATGCTGGATATGACGGAGTACGGCACGCAAACGCCTGATCCAGGCTGGAATTATTCGCTGCCGGGCCAACCCGGCGTCATTGGGCATCTCTACACTGAAGCGGACATCAATTCCGCGCTTCAGCTTGCGAAACCTGCAGATCAGAACGCCGATATAGTTAAAGAGCGTGACAAGTATGGCCACGGAACCCACGTCGCCGGGACCGCTGCCGGTAATGGACTCGCTTCGCCAACCACTGGCACTTATGCGGGAATGGCGCCTGAGGCTGATCTGATAATCGTCAAAGCTAGCCGGCAAAATAACGGAGATGCCGACTTTGATACCACGGACATGATCAATGGGCTTGGGTTCATAAGACAAAAGGCTTCAGAGCTGGGCGAGCCGTTCGTAATAAACCTGAGCATTGGCGGACAGATCGGTCCTCACGACGGAACCACTCCTGATGAACGTGCGATTGACAACCTGGTTAACGTAGGCGCTGGCCGCGCGGTATGCGTGGCCGCCGGCAACGAGGGGGACCTAAGCATTCACGCTCGCGGCACTGTACCGGCCGGCGGCAGTCAAACGCTTGATTTCAATGTCAACGGTGCGGCCGACATTATTGACCTCTATCAAAACAAATCGGATCGCTTCAGTGTCACAGTCACCAGTCCCGACGGAGTTGCTTTAGGTCCGGTGGCCTACGATGCGAACGGATTTAGTCTTCCTCAGGGTCAGGCTTCCAATCAATATCTGGAAATATTCAATGCCAATGACGATAAGGGCGATGCCGACCCCGCAAACGACCAGCCCGACATCGTTGTGCTTTTTAAGCCCAGTGCTCCCGATGGCATGTGGAAGGTTACCCTGACCGACGCGGATGGGAATGCTAATCAATCATACGATGCCTGGGCCGAAGGCGACGGCGTTTACTTCAGCACCTTCGTTGATAATGATTCACACCTAATATCTTCGCCAGGAACAGCGCGAGGCGCGATTACTGTCGGTGCCTTTGTCACTCGCTCCATAACGCAGCCAATTGGAGGGCCCGCATCTTTCACCAGTCCTGGTCCGACTGCTGACGGCCGTCAAAAGCCGGATATCGGCGCGCCTGGTTATTATCTTTATTCCTCGCGCTCATCTGACGTCGCTGATCCAAACTTTGGAACAATTGGAACCGGAGCAAACGCACCGACGGATAGTACGCATTACAGCGGTCTCGCCGGCACTAGCATGTCAACCCCGGTTACCGCCGGCGGGGTCGCCTTGTTTCTGGAAGCGAACCCTTTGTTGACCAGCGATCAAATCAAGGACTCGATTGACAATACCGCAGCTCACGATTCGTTTACCGATGCTTCCGGCTGGGGAAGTCGGCTGGGTTTTGGCAAGCTGAATATCGCGGCGGCCATTCAGTTAAATGGTCGTCGCGTGTACACGATCTCGGGGCATGTCACCGGGACGGTTGGCGGGGTCGTGACGTTGACGTTGAGTGGGTCGCAGTCCGGCGTGGTTAACGTGGACAATTTGGGAAACTATCGCTTCAGAACTTTAGTGGCCGGCGGAACTTATACAGTTACTCCTTCGGTGACCACTGGAAATTACCACTACACTTTCTCGCCGCCGAGTTACACGTTCACCAACCTAAACGCGAATCAAACTGCAGATTTCACCGCCACACTTTCTACGCACAACATCAGCGGTCGCATTACAGATCCGGGCGGCAATGGAGTCGCAGGAATCCAGGTCCGGCCTAACTTTGGCAGTAGCGTATTCGTGGTCAGCGACGCCAACGGTAATTACCTGCTCACTAATTTGCCCGCCGGACAAAGCTACGATGTATTCGTATCAAACATAGACTACACCTTTGAACCGAGCCATCAATATCTTGGCGTGATTACAACGGATCAGGTTGCAAACTTCATCGCCCGTCGTCTCTACAATATTACTGGTCGCATTATCGATCGCAATGGCGTTGGCGTAGGTGGTGTGGACATCAGCGTGAGCGGTGGAGATTCAAGGTCAACCGTAAGCAGCAGTAACGGTTTCTATTTGCTGAATTCTTTACGCGGCGGTTTCACTTACACAGTTACCCTGTGGCACAGCAATTATGTATTTAGTCCGGAGGGCAGGTTCTTCAATAACTTAGCCGGCGACCAGGTCGCTGATTTCATGGCGATCCAGGGCTACACCATTGAAGGCCGTCTGCTCGATTCGCACGGGGCAGTGATGAGCGGTCGCGCGGTGACACTTAGTGGTTCGAGTTCAGCCACCACCGTCTCCAATCCTCCGGGTGGTTACTACCTGTTTCAGAAAGTGCCGGAAGGCGGAAACTATACGGTGACTCCGTCAGTCCCCGGCTTCGTCTCCGGTCCGGTAAGCCGAACGTTTAGTAATTTGGGAGTGAGCACGTTTACGGCAGATTTCATCCTGAGTCCCGCCGGTTCAATAGACGCGACGCAAGTTTTCGTTCGGCAACACTACCTCGACTTCCTGAATCGCGAGCCCGATGCCGCCGGCCTCAGATTCTGGATAGACAACATCGATAGTTGTAACGCCAACCTACCTTGTCTCGACTTGAAGCGAATTAACACCTCGGCGGCGTTTTTTCTTTCAATAGAGTTTCAAGAGACGGGCTTTCTGGTCTTTCGCATGTACAAGGCGGCGTACGGCAATCTGCCGGGCGCGCCGGTGCCTGTGAAGCTCAACGAAGTTCTGCCGGACACGCAGCAGATCGGAAAAGGTGTCGTCGTTGGGCAAACCGGTTGGGAACAACAACTGGAAAACAACAAGGTCGCCTTCGCGTTGGATTTTGTTACGCGCGCGCGCTTCGTAAGTGCCTATCCTACGACACTCACGCCCGCGCAGTTTGTTGACATGCTTTATTTGAATGCGGGGGTTACGCCTTCGGCTTCAGAACGAACGTCAGTCATCGGCGAGTTTGGTTCGGCGACCAATACGACTGACACAGCGGCGCGTGGTCGCGTGCTGCGGAGCGTGGCTGAAAACACAACCGTCAAACAACAGGAGTTCAACCGCGCGTTTGTGTTGATGCAATATTTCGGCTACTTGAGAAGAAATCCCAACGACCCACCCGAGCCGGGATTGAATTTCGCCGGCTACAACTTTTGGCTAAACAAACTCAACCAGTTCAACGGCAACTTCGCCGACGCCGAGATGGTCAAAGCGTTCATCGTCTCCAGCGAGTATCGCGGCCGCTTCGGTCCATGAGTGCATTTGCAGTACTGCGAATCGATGACTCTTACCGGTGTAGTTCTGTCTTAGGGTTTCTCAAACGTTTTAAGAAATCGAAGGATATACCCGCTACTTCCCTATTCTCATGTAATCGCAAATTCAGCTCTCGGCATTGCCGTTCTCTTGAGAACTGGTGCGCTACAAACTTGGCATCTTCCTCTCAAAATCTCCGAGTCCAGATTATGCTTGACAAGGCTCATCGAGAAGCAATAAATTTCGCTGCGTAAATAAAGAGTTCTCACTTTCACGGGCAAGCATCGCTTGAGCCTCGCGTCCTCGACCCTTCGCTTAACGTATAAGCCGGCCGCTCTCGCCATGAAAGTGTGAACTGCAACCTCTCGAAGGAGTATTCAGCCGTGCCTTTAAGAACGATCCTCAATCAAATCGGAAGACTCTCATTAAAGTATTTCGCGCTGTCAGTGGTGGCGATGGCAATCGTCGGGGCAAGCATGGTTGCTTCAACCTCCCGGAACAATTCTGTGGCTGCAAACAAACAATCTACGTCGCTGGTTACGCCCGACCTGGCTTTGCCACGGGTTGACCAGCAGCAGGGACGGGAGCGTCTCCAGGCTGAACTTATCACTCTGCGACCGACAGGGTTCGAACCTGCCGAGATCACACGTCAGCAAGGACCCTTTCTTCTCGCGGTTGACAATCGGACGGGAACGGATGAGGACCTGACATTGATCGTCGAGCGCGTGAACGGACCGCGTGAGCATGAAGTAAAACAGATGGGCCGGCGCATTCGCTGGCGCAAGGTGATGGACCTGCAACCGGGCGATTACTGGTTGAAGGTTGCAGAGCATCCTGAATGGGCCTGCCACATTGCCATCACTGCGCGATGAGATCTGCCGCGCTGCGCCGAACTCCAAGAATTCAACTGTGAATCACCCACAACACAGGAGACTGTCATGACTCACCTAACTGCCCTCAAAACCGCCTCTGGCTTTCAGACTGTGCTCCGACTCATCTGTCTCGCGTTCTTGTTGGTACTGGTAGTACATAGCGCCACAGCACAAACCACCAGCAACGTGGATGGTTCAACGCCCTCCGGCCTGACGCGCGGCGCGCCCGCCGGCAGTTATTCCTTGAGTGGATTCGAGGATATCAATCTCTTTAATGGCAATGTCGATGCGAAGTTGCCACTGCTGTCCATCGGCGGTCGCGGAACTCCCGGCACTACTTTGATGTTGCCCTTCAATCTGAAGCGGTGGCACGTGGAGAATTACGAAAGCGCGTACTACTCCTCCCACATCCCGCAACCAGCCTGGTTGGGTATGGAGGTTGGCTATGGTCCTGGGATTGTTGAGGGCCGCTATGGTGCAGTGCAGACAAGACAGTGCCGCAGAAACTATTCGCCGTATGATTATTACACGGTGAGTAAATACACTTTTACGACATTGACGTTCAAGACTCCGGATGGTACCGAGCACGAGCTGCGGGATGAATTAACCAACGGGCAGCCGCTCACCAGCACTGCTTGCAATACCTCGTGGGGCCCCACGCGCGGCACCGTTTTCATATCGTCGCAAGGATAAGGGATAACATTTATCTCCGACACTACGATTAACGATTACATTGATACCGACGATGTTTCGCTGGCTCCCTCGGGCTATCTATTGTTGCGCGACGGCGCGCGCTATCGCATTGACGCAGGCAAAGTGACTTGGATGCGCGATCGTAACGGTAACAAGGTCACCTTTGTGTACGACATCAACAGCCGCGTCACGACCATCACTGACTAAATTAACCGGCAGGTGACGGTTGAGTATGACGTCAACGACGTCGCGCCCTACGGACTGTGCGACCGCATCACCTTCAAAGGGACTGGCGGCCAGCCGCGAATTATCCGCGTAGCAAAAACAAGTATGAGCAACGCGATGCGTTCCGGCTACACGATCCAAAGCCCTCAGCAGCTCTTTCCCGGGCTCAATGGCGGGAGTGGTTCCTACAATCCCACTGTGCTGTGGAAACTTTGGCTGCCCAATAGCGACGGCAGCGGCCAGCACCATCAGTTCTATCAATTTTTCTATAACAGCTACGGAGAACTGGCGCGATTGGAGCTGCCGACCGGCGGCGCGACTGAATATGACATGACGCCGGGCTCGGGAATAATTGGAACAGAGCCCTGGGAGGTTTATCGCCGGCTGGTGGAAAGGCGCGTCTATGCCGACGGCTCCACGCTGGAGAGTCGCACCACTTATGATGTTGTACAGAGCAGTTGGTTGGACGCGTGGCCCTGGACCACCATGGTGACAGTAAACCAAATGAACCCCAGTTCTCAGCTTCTGGCGCGCTCAAAGCATTACTTTAACGGCAGCGGTTTGGCTTCCCTGATAAAAGACACGCCGGCCAAAAGGAAGCACATCTATGCGGCCTGGAACGATGGCCAGGAATACCAGACTGAAGTTTTCGCCGCAGACGGCACTACAGTCCTGCGTCGCGTTGCCAACACTTTCCAACAACGCGCCACCGTCTCCTGGTGGGCCGCGTGGACACTTGATGGCGGGCCCGAGCCCGCTTGCGATCCGCGCCTGACCGAGACCGTGAGTACGCTGGTGGACACGAATCAAGTTTCCAAACAGACTTTCAGCTACGATCAATACAACAATCAGACAGACATCTACGAATATGATTATGGCAGCGGTGCGCCGGGCGCACTCGTTCGCCGCGCACATACCGATTATTTGACAACCAACCCAGTCAACAGCACGGACTATACGGCAACCAACATTCACATGCGCAGTCTGCCGACGCAAACTTCCGTCTACGACGCGGGCGGGACGGAGCGGGCGCGTACTACGTTCGAATATGATAACTACGCCACGGACACAAACCATGCGGCATTGGGCAACCGCGCCGGTATCAGCGGGTTTGATGCTTCGTTCAGCACTTCCTACACGACGCGCGGGAATGCTACGGCAACAAGTCATTATCTGCTGGTCAACGGTTTAGTCACCGGCTCGATCACGGGGTATGCGCAGTATGACATTGCCGGGAATGTGGTAGTGGCCATTGACGCGCGTGGCAACCCCACCACGATTACCTACGACGATTGCTTTGGCTCGGCTGACGGCAACGCTCGCTTAAACGCCGCGCCCCTCGAGCTCAGTTCGGTAGGACAAATCAGCTTCGCTTTTCCCACAGTGGTAACCAAGGCCGGCCAGACCACTTATGCGCAATTCGATTATTATCTTGGACGCCCCGTTGAGGGTGAAGATGTGAACGGGGTTGTCGCCAGTGGGTATTACAGCGATCTTTTGGATCGGCCGACGAAGGTGATTCGGGCCTTCAATACCTCTGCCCAAAATCAGACCGTCTTCGCTTACGACGACGCCGGCAGGACTATCACTACTTCCAGCGACCTCAACACAAACTTTGATGGCGCGCTGGTCAGCAAGGTCATCTACGACGGTCTGGGACGCACAGTCGAAGGGCGGCAGTACGAAGGCGGAACAAATTACATTGCGGTGCAAACGCAGTATGACGCGCTGGGTCGTGCCTTCAAAGTATCGAATCCGTTTCGTCCGTGGCAAAGTGAAAGCGCGATCTGGACCACGACAGCGTTCGATGCGCTGGGCCGTGTGCTTACTGTCACCACTCCGGACAGCGCGGTGGTCGCGAGCAGCTACAGCGGCAACACGGTTACGGTAACTGACCAGACGGGCAAGGCGCGCAAGAGCCTTACTGATGGGGTTGGCAGACTGGCCCAGGTATATGAAGATCCGAGCGGGCTGAACTATCTGACAAGTTATAGCTATGACCCGCTTGATAATCTGACCGGCGTGTCGCAGGGCAGCCAGACGCGCACGTTTGTTTACGATTCACTGAAGCGCTTGTCATCTGCCACCAATCCCGAAAGCGGAACGGTCAGCTACAGTTATGACAACAACGGCAACCTGACCAGCAAGCTTGACGCGCGCAATATCACGACGACGTTTGCGTACGATGCCCTGAATCGAGTGACTTCAAAGAGTTACAACGACAGTCCGCAGACGCCGACAGTGAGTTATTTCTATGATTCGCAGTCGCTGCCGGGGGGCGCGCCCAGCTTCTCGCGCGGGTATGCAACCGGACGTTTGGTAGCGCTGACCTACGGCAGCGGCAGTAGTGCCGGTGATTATTACGGCTACGACGCCGCCGGCCACACGCTGCTAAAGATTCAGCAGACTGGCGGAATCAATTACCAGACGAGTGCCAGCTACAATCTGGCTGGTGCGCCCAGAGACGAGACTTACCCGTCCGTCCGCACGGTCAGCTACACCTACGACACAGCCGGTCGCACCAACGCCTTCAGCGGCAACCTGGGTGATGGCGTCAACCGCACTTACGCAACGGCAATTCTCTACTCGCCATTGGGCGGTATGACGAAGGAGCAGTTTGGCACTGACACGGCCATCTACAATAAACTCTTCTACAATTCACGCGGGCAGTTGGCGGAGATTCGCGAGAGCACGAGTTACACCGGAGCAACGGATACGACGTGGAATCGCGGCGCCATCATCAATCACTACAGCAATGGATGCTGGGGCATGTGCGGCGGCAGCAACAGCACGACGCCGATGACAGAGGACAACTGCAATCTGAAAAAGCAGGAAGTCTATATTCCCAGTGACGATCAGGTGTCGAGCTATACGACCTGGTGGCAGGGATACGATTACGACTCGCTCAATCGCTTGCAGCGCGTGCACGAATTAACGGGCAATCCGGCGACGGAATGGCAGCAGGAGTATGTCTACGACGCTCAGGGCAATCGCACGATACACCAGACGAACAGCTGGGGGGCGGGTGCGCCGAAGCCAAACTTTGGCGTAGCCACGGCCACGAATCGTTTGACGCCTCCTGCCGGATACACGATGAGCTACGACGCCGCCGGCAATCTCAGCAATGACACTTATACAGGCGCCGGCAGTCGCAGCTACGATGCGGAGAATCGCATGACGCAGGCGTGGGCCAATGGGCAGTGGCAGTATTATACCTACGATGGCGACGGCCAGCGGGTCAGGCGCAACGTAAATGGCGTGGAGAGCTGGCAGGTGTATGGCATGGGTGGTGAGTTGCTGGCTGAGTATGCGGCGAATGCGGCGGCCGCGAGTGCGCAGAAAGAGTATGGCTATCGCAATGGCCAGTTGCTGGTGAGCGCAACAGTGCCCTTGACGGTTGGCAGCGGTCTGCAGGGGCAGTATTTCGATAACCTAAACTTCACGGATCTGAAGGTGACGCGAAGTGATGCGACGGTGGACTTCGATTGGGGCGGGGGCACGCCCGATGCGGCCATTGGGGTAGACACGTTCAGCGTTCGCTGGCAGGGCAAGGTGGAGCCGCAGTATTCGCAGAGTTACACGTTCTACACGCAAACGGACGATGGCGTACGTTTGTGGGTGAATGGGCAGTTAGTAATCGACAAGTGGATAGACCAGGGACCGACGGAGTGGAGCGGCCAGCTAACGCTGACGGCGGGGCAACGCTACGACATCGTGATGGAATTCTATGAAAACGGAGGCGGGGCCATGGCGCGGCTGTCCTGGTCGAGCGCCAGCCAGGCGAAACAGATCATTCCGCAGTCGCGGCTGTATCCGCCGGGGAGTAGCAGCCAGGTGGCAATTGAATGGCTGGTAACGGACCAGTTGGGCACGCCGCGGATGGTGTTTGACAAGAGCGGTTCACTCGCCAACACGAAGCGCCACGACTATCTGCCGTTCGGTGAGGAACTCTTCGCCGGCACCGGCGGCAGAACGCCACAACAGGGCTACGGCGCTGGCGATGGAGTGAGACAACACTTCACCCAAAAAGAACGAGACATTGAAACCGGACTCGACTACTTCGGCGCAAGGTACTACTCAAGCACGCAGGGACGCTTCACCACTGGTGACCCTGCTAGCCTGGAGCTGAGGCACCTTGTAAATCCTCAAGACCTCAACCGCTATGCGTACGTTGCTAACAACCCTTTGAAGTTCATCGACCCTGACGGTGAGGAGAAGATCCAGGTTATTATACAAACCTTCATACCTCAAAAATCGGTTACTGTCCCAGTAAGCGGGCGAACGTTTGAAGGTGACAACCGAAGTGCAGGAGACCCAGGTGGCTTTCGTACACAACAAATCATCAATATCGAAACTGATCCCAGCAAAGGTGGCCCACAGGTTGGCCCTATCAACCGCGATACCGGGATCACAAACGAACTCAGCGGACCGGGTGGAAGGCTCATTGGTCAGAGCCAAGCTTCAGGTGAGACTCTTCAAGGAGCAGTTACTCGGGATGAAAGTGGCGTTAACGTTCGCGTGAGCGGCAACGAGTCAAACCCACGGATCACATCGCCGGGCATCACGTATGGCTTCAACATAAATGTGCAGTCGGCGGGCACTCAAGGAAATGTTACTGTCACGGTAACGGGCAGCCACGATAAGTTCCCAGGCTACGAGATACTCGTAACGCGGCCAGAAGTGTCCAAGCCCAGCACCACGCTGGTCTACCAACACGACCCCTCGAAAACAGGTAACACAGGGTTGTCTCTATTCCCTGGGAACCAGAAGACGATAAACCCGGCCGTGAGAACTGTCATTCCTCCGCCCCCACCTCCTCCACCCCCACCGAAGAGAAAGAGGGAGGATGAATAAATGAAATCGAGAGCGCTCAAAGTACTCGCTTTGTTCCTCGTCATGGGGCTTGGGTCCGGTCTACTAAGTATATTTGTCGGCAGTTTGTCTTCAGCGTGGATGTGGCTGGGTCTCGGCGCGATTCTACTGCCCGGTTTACTGGTGAGCATTATTATTGCCGGTCGTCTAGGATGGCTTTCTCTGAAGAAGTGGAGTGTGCTGCGATGTCTTTCTGCGGCATTAATCATATTCGCGGCTTATCCGATATCGGTGTTTGTGATGGTGGGAAGTCTCATGCTGTATGAGTGGTTGTTCTCCAAGTTCTTCCCGACAGAGTGGAGCGAGCATGTTTACTCCGGGTCTTATCCTTTCTCGATCTGGGCGTTGTATGTTGCTGCGGTAGTGGGGGCCATCCTTGTGTCGGCTGCGCTTCGAGTGCTGACAAAGAAGCTCGACAAGAGGGCTATGCTTTTAATGATAGTCGCCGGTGTGGTGACGATCCCGCTGAGCGAGCTCATAGCAGCACTGATTGGCGAGCGCAACTGGCATCTCGTTCTTTTTCCTGTCGGTGAAGCTCTCTTTGGCGCGCTAAGCGGCTATTGGTTGGTGAGAGCAAGTCCAGTCCAGCAGCAAGTCGTCTCGTCACCAGCAACAGCGCGCGAACCGCATCAGCGTCCAGCGTGATGCGCGATGAAGGGTTCGATGATGGCGGCAAATCTTCTATTGCTGGCTGCTGGTCAGTGCGGCTTAGCGAATTGGAACTCGGCGGTTTGCTCGTAGTTAAGTGCGCGGATGAAGCGGCGGGTGCCTTCTGG
>JACCVY010000246.1 GCA_013697915.1 Blastocatellia bacterium
CCCGCCTTTATTGCCTGGCGCGGTCTGGATCAACCCGCCCAAACTGCCGGGCGGCCTACCGGACTCCAAGCCGGTGCTACACTAAATTCACATCGGTCAGTGTCTCAAAGTCGTTGACACGCGCCGCCCTGCGCCCTGCGCCGTCGCCAGGCCATTTGCGTTAACTGTCGCTACAGCCGTGTTAGTGCTGGTCCAGCTTGCGTCGAGAACTGTGGTAGCAGACAAGACATTGCCGTAGCAGTCCTGCCTGCGCTGCTTCGCCGTGAATTGACTCGTATCACCAAGGAAAACCCGTGACACTGCCCGGATCGCACCAGCCATCGAAGAAGGTTGGCTGACAGCAAGTGCCACAGGCAGAAGTGAGACTCAGTCCTCTGACCACATCGACCTGTTCGGCACGTCCAATCATGGTGAGATCCTCACGCCCATCAACCGACCAATAAACTTGTCCACTTGTTGCAGCCAGGGGAATCGTGTGGCCGCTTTCGTCAGGCGTCTGATTGTCACGCAGCTTGCGAATGTCGAGGGCGATTGTTTGTCCGACCGCAATCGTCTTGATGCCAGGAGCGTACGCGCCACCTTCGTAGTTGATTTGCAACTGATACTTTTGCGGATGATCGGTCGTGTTCTTGAGGTAAACAAAGGTTGATGCGCTGTCTTCAATGCCCCAGGGATACTTTCCCGTGCTGCTGCTTTGCGCTTTTGCATCCACCAGAGGAACGCGAAACACTTGATTGCCGCTGCTGCTTACAGTCAGAGCCGACATCACAGCATCCCTCCCTTAGCTTGGAGAATGATACCTTGAGTGTGGATGCTAAGAATGGAACCAGGATCTCAAACGGGCTGTTTTTGCATTCAGGTTTCCGGAGGAAACGGCGTCCACTGGATGATCGTTGCGTTGCATGCTGCCACTTACTTCCGTTGGTGCTCCAGATGTTCTGGGCGGTCTATCTTGCTTGACAGTTTTTCAAAATAAGTATGCAGCGCCTTGGCTGTAGTGTCGTCACTATAGGTGGTACCGTCAGCGAATGCAATCCTTTGTACCATCAAGACGACTATCGCCTTCATTGGCCCCCGAAGTAGTAGTTTTTCACGCAACTCGTCCGTCAAAGGAACAATTTCGTCTAGGTGGTCGTCTCTAAATGTTTGTCCGGGCATTATCAGTTCGTCAGTAACTCTTCCTGACGAAGGTCCCGCACCCGTAAGGGTTCCACCTGTACCAAACGATGTCCACATCATCGGAGTCAAGTAGCGAATTGGTTTCGTTCCGACGTTGTAAAGTTTATAAGCGACCGCTAATTCACGGCCGTCGATACTCAAGAGTAGCTTTGTGTCCTCAAATCGTATCGGAGCCCCGGGCTGAGATGCGATAAGAAGTAAGACATTCTCATTCGGAACGATAACGTAGCGCTGACCTTCTCTTTTGCCGTTTTGTTGCCCGCCGGCCGTGTCAGTCGCCCACAAGAATAGAAGAGACAAAACGATAAGTCGATATCGCATCAGGAATCGCCCTTTCCGATGGTTTCTATGGACATACAAGATGGACAGTCCCCTGGCCTGTGTAGGACTCGCCATTCTGGTATGTACCCCCTACGGTGATCTTGACACTGTTGGTTGTTCCGCTTCGATCTGCCTTCCGTCTCAAGTAAACAATTACGTAAGGCGGACTGTCGTTACCAAAGAAGTCATAGGTGGTTCCATCAATAAGGCTCGGCGCAAATTCAAATTTGTTATCGCTAGACAGTATAACGAAACTGGTGGTTGGGTTACTGCAGCAGCCGGCTGAGTATTGTGGTAGTTGAAACTTAGCCTTAATCGAGAAACGGTCTCCTCCGCAAGCATCCGGCCCAGTTGTTGTACTTATGGTTAAACTGACACTATTAAACTGGTTGAACTGGGCAGTCTGATTACTGCCTATTAAGGTGACGTCCATAAATCTGATGGCCAGCACATCACAGAGCGCACTTGCAATGAAGGAGTTGTATCGGTGGTAGCAATGCCCTCCAGTGCAGTTATCTGGATCCCAGTTACAACCGCTAGCATAATAATCGATGTATTGCATATCCCAAGTGGCGTTGATGTTCGTTGACCCTGCGCCCTGCGCCGTCGCCAGGCCATTTGCGTTAACTGTCGCTACAGCCGTGTTAGTGCTGGTCCAGCTTGCGTCGAGAACTGTCGTTGCAGACAAGATGTTGCCGTAGCAGTCCTGCTTGCGCTGCTTCGCCGTGAATTGGCTCGTATCACCAGGAAAACCCGTGACACTGCCCGGATCGCACCAGCCATCGAAGAAGGTTGGCGGACAGCAGGCGCCACAGGCAGATGTGAGACTCAATCCTCTGACCACATCAACCTGTTCGGCACGTCCAATCATGGTGAGATCCTCGCGACCATCAACCGACCAATAAACCTGTCCACCTGTTGCATCCCGCGGAATCGTATGCCCGCTTTCGTCCGGTACTTGACTATCACGCAGCTTACGAACGTCCAGGGCTACTGTTTGCCCGGCCGCAATCGTCTTGATGCCAGGAGCGTACGCGCCACCTTCGTAGTTGATTTGCAATTGATACTTTTGCGGATGATCGGTCGTGTTCTTGAGGTAAACAAAGGTTGAAGCGCTGTCTTCAATGCCCCAGGGATATTTTCCCGTGCTGCTGCCTTGCGCTTTTGCATCCACCAGAGGAACGCGAAACACTTGATTGCCGCTGCTGCTTACACTTTGCGCCGACATGACGACGCTTCCCGGAGGGCCGGAATACTCAAACTCCAAACCTGTTGACGTAATGTTTCGCAGTAGACTCGCTTTGATAGCTTGCGCCAATCTTACTTCTTTCACTTCACCGGGAGCGAGGCGGACCGTCGGAAGAGATACCACGCCAGAGCTGCCATTGCTTGTGGCGTACGGCATGCGTCCGGTTAGAACTACCTGAGACTCACCGCCGTTGCGTACCACCGCAACCTGTGTCAGTTGCTCCCCCGCAATCTTGCCGATGCGCAAGCCCGCACCATCGAGCCGTGATGATTTTGCGGTTTGTGGATCGGAGAATTCCACCACTGAAGAATAGCCAACCGTCGGCTCCTGAATCAGCGCGCGTGCCAGCAATGCGCCGGGAGCGCCGCTATGACTAATAGAGATTCCTCCGACCGCCGCTAAGGTTGCGCGTCTTCCGCGCGCGAGGTCTTGCACATCCATGATGCGTGTTTCGTGGGGCGTAAGAGATAAAACTTCCGGCACGGTCTGCTTGGGGGCAGTGCCATCCACGATTACGTTCGCGGAGAGCGGCGCATCACTGGTGTTTGAAACGATAAGCCGCAGCTCTGCCTTGTGCGATGGCAGCCACCAGACACTTTCGAGCCTGGAGGAGGCGAACATCATAGGCTCGCTCAGTTCCTCATCAAAGATTAAGCTACGATTAGTGTCGACCAGCTTAACCACGCCGCCAAGTTCCATGTCTTTCCCTTCGTAATGGACCTGAAGACTGCCTTCGCGAAACGCCGGACCCGCGGCAGTCACCCATTCACTTAGTTCAAAGCCACGAACCGTGTTCCCTTCGAGTATGATGGGCGGAGCCGCAAACTGTTCGCCGGTAAGACTGAAAAGAGTGACTCCGATGTTCATGCTGTGCGGTCCCTGATTACTCAGCATGAGGGTCGCGCTCAAGCCGTCATTCAAACTGTAATAAGAAGCGGCGAGCACATGCGGCATATCCACGTGCTCCTGGGTATGTGTAGAGCCGATTATTCGAGATTTATTTAGAACGGCGTCGCTCCCGCCGGTGGCTCCGCTCTTTGATATCTCGGCGCGCGCCAGAGAGCCGCCTCTCGGTAGCGGCACGAACGAGACTGCCATTAGAATTATTACTGCGCATGCGGTGAGTAGTTTGTATCCGGTTGCCGCTTTCAGTTGAGCTTCACGCGATCTTTGGTTTTTCATCTTGGCTCTCCAGTTAGGTTGGAATTTTTTGAGGCCGGCTGGCAAGACTGTTGCAACCAAAACTGCAGCAGCAAGCGGGAAACCTCCGTCGCGGAGAATTCCATTTCCGAGGATGTCGCTGTAGGAAACAGGGAAGTACCATTCCGGAGAGGCATGCGCTAAAGCTTGTGAGTGCATTGAGAGGTCCCCTTTGCAGCTTGACCAACTCGAGGGGAAGTTAACAGGAGAGGAACTCTTTCTGAGGAGTGAGACTCTTGTTAACTGCAAATTACAAAGACGAACGCAATCTACTCTCAACGCATAGAGCCGTCAAGGAACACATCGTATAGAAGCAATTCGCGCATGAAGCCTTGGCTAGGACCGATTTGTATTCAAGCGACTGACAACTTGAGTGCGATCTTCTTCGTCGGTCGCGGACGTTCGCTCACGGGTCGTGGCAGTTGCTCTAGGGAAGTTCCGAGCCAATCGTAGTAAACTGGGACCACTGCGCCCTGCGTGGTTCGTCAATGAAGAAACAAATCAGGAAACCGGCTCCAACGACAACCGATAACGCTCCCGACGTGGTGATCATCACGGGATTGAGTGGCTCTGGAATGTCGTCGGCCACAAATGCTTTTGAAGATCTTGGTTATTTCTGTGTCGATAATCTGCCGATTACGATGCTGTCGACATTTTCACGGCTAATGACTCCGCACAGTGATGAAAAAGTAATTGAGCGAGCTGCTCTGGTTATTGACATTCGTGAAGGCACGTTTTTAGTCGCCTTTGAAAAACAATTGAAAGCGCTGCGCGCTGCGGGGCTGGGCGTGTATGTCTTGTTCCTCGAAGCCTCGGACGATGCGCTGCAACACCGCTTCAGTGAGACACGCCGGCCGCACCCGGCGGACACGGGCCAGGGATTGTTGCAGGCGATTCGCGGCGAGCGCACTGCGATGGCGCGAATTCGTGCCGAAGCCGACCAAATTATCGACACTTCCGAGCACACCGTACATACGCTGCGCAAGCATCTGCTCGACCGATTTAGTCTCGACCGTAAGGCCGGTTCGATGCGGGTTGAAGTTCTCAGCTTCGGTCACAAGTTTGGCAATCCGGGCGATCTGGAATTGTTGTTTGATGTGCGTCACCTGCCAAATCCTCATTTCGTTCCAGAGCTGAAACCGCTATCGGGGCACGACAAACGAGTTGTAGAGTATTTGAATGCGCAGCCGGAAGTGGAAGAGACTTTGCGACGCTTCAGCGAGTTGCTGGATTACCTGCTGCCGCTGTACAAGCGCGAAGGTAAAGCCTATGTAACAGTTGGCATCGGTTGCACCGGCGGGCGGCACCGTTCAGTGATGATCGCAAACGCTTTGGGTCGTCGGCTGCGGCACTCAGGTTTTGATGCTCGCGTGGTCCATCGTGACGTGAAAAAAAACCGGCAACGCTGAGTGAGGTTTATGTCTCCACCTTCCGTTTGCCCACCCCGGGCAAGCAAGCCACGGTTGGAACTTTAAAAGTGTGGGGTAACGAAGATGAGCAGCAAAAACGAGCAACCAGAAAAAACGGAAGGCGGCCGGAGAGTGGCAGGCGTGATTGTCACGCACGGTCATTTGGCCGGCGAGTTACTGGCTGCCGCTGAGATGATTGTGGGTCCCATATCTTTCATCACGGCTGTTTCCATCGGCTGGCACGACGACGTAGATGCCGCTCGTGATGAAGTGCAGCGCGCTATAACGCGTGTCTCGCAAGGCGCCGGGGTCCTGTTGCTTACGGATATGTTTGGCGGCACGCCCACCAACATCGCCTCGATGTTCCTCGAGGACGGAAACATTGAAGTAGTTACTGGAGTGAACCTGCCGATGGTCATTAAGCTTGCCAGTCACGACGGCGGTGATTCGCTAATCTTGACGGCGCGGCATGTCTCGGAACTTGGGCGACAGGGAATCTACCTTGCCGGCGATTTGCTCGCCCCTCCCGCAAAAATCTAATGTCGGAAACAGAGCAATGATCGAGCGCAAACTACTGGTCAATGCGCGACTGGGTTTACACGCGCGCGCCGCCGCCAAACTAGTGCGCCTGACAAACACCTTTCACAGTAACGTTCTCTTGCGGCGCATCGAGGGTGGGCCGAATGCCGACGCAAAGTCAATCTTAAGCGTGCTGATGTTGGCCGCCACCGCCGGCACCGAACTGGAGGCCAGCGTTGAGGGAGTTGACGAACAGGCGGCCATGCTTGCGATCGAAAAACTGTTTGCCGAGAGTTTTGGCGAGAGAGAAGTAGAGGTGTAATGAAAGAGCAAACGCCGGAGATTCGCTGCAAAGGACTTGGCGTTTCCGAGGGTGTTGTGATTGGCCAGGTGCTGCGCCTGGTCGACGGCGCGTCGCAAGTCTCCCGTTGGAGCGTAAAGGCCGAAGACCTGGAAAAGGAGACGCAACGCTTTCGCGATGCCGCCGCGGCTGCAAGTCAGCGACTGCGGAAAATTCGCGATCAGGCTGGAGGACGACTGGGTAACGAATACGCCTATATCTTCGATGCTCATGTGCTGTTGCTGGAGGATGAAAAATTACTGGGAGATATCGTTGAATACATTACGGCTGAGCGCGTTAACGCCGAGTGGGCGATCAAGGTCGTTGGAGACCGCCTGACCGCGCTGTATTCCGAGATCAAAGACGATTACCTGCGCGGTCGCGGCTCCGACATCGAGGATGTGATGCAACGCCTTTTGACGGCACTTAGCGGCGCGCGACCCGAGGATCTTCAGCTCGCGGAAGATGCCGTGATCGTTTCGCGTGACCTGCTGCCTTCGGCATTAGCTGAATTGGATCTCACACACGCGCAGGCGCTGGCGACTGATAGCGGCGGCTGGACCTCTCACACGGCGATTCTGGCGCGCGGTATTGGGTTGCCGGCCGTGGTGGGCTTGAGAGACTTTTATCGGCGCACAAAAACTGGTGACCGGATAATCGTCGATTCCCACCGCAACGAAGTAATTCTCCATCCGTCAAGAGAAACTCTGGCCGGTTATGATAAGCAGACCGGGCAACCTTCAGCCCGTCGCAAAGCTGCACACGTCGCAGATCGCGGCGCTTTGCGGACGCAGGATGGCGTTGAGATAAAGCTGCGCGCCAACATCGAACTGCCCGCTGAATTCGACGGTGTTGAAAAATACGGCGCCTGCGGAATCGGACTCTACCGCTCGGAGTTTCTGTTGGCGCGCAACGGGCTGACTGTCTCAGAACAGGAACAGCGCATCGCCTACGAAGCCGTAGCCAGGCTGGCGGGGGAAGCCGGCGCCATCATTCGCCTGTTTGATTTAGGCGGCGAGAACACTCGTTCACATTTTCGCGAACCCGAAAAGAACCCGGCGTTGGGACTGCGCGCCATTCGTTTTGGACTGCGCAACGATAGCGTCATGCGGCGGCAGTTGCGTGCCATCTTGTTAGCGGCAGCAAGCGGCAAACTGAAAATCGTTTTGCCTATGGTTACCGATGTGAGTGAGGTCAAGCGTGTGAAAGCGATGATTGGTGAAGAGATCGCCAAACTAATGGATGAAGGACAACCTTACGGTGACGTGCCTATCGGTGCCATGATCGAAGTCCCAGCGGCCGTCATGATGGCAGAAAAAATTGCTGCTTGCGTAGACTTCTTCGAACTCGGAACAAATGATTTGGTCCAGTACACGCTCGCGGTTGACCGGAGCAACGACGAAGTCGCCGATTGGTTTCGTACCCTGCACCCGGCAGTGCTTGAAGGAATTAGTCGCAGCCTCAAAGCGGCAGAGCAAGCAGGCATCCCCGCAATTGTTTGCGGCGAAATGGCGTCAACGCCCGCCTATGCGGTTTTGCTGATTGGGTTGGGCGCAACAGATTTAAGTATGACACCATCGGCGATGCCGCGCGTGCGCAGTACGCTGGCGGCAATCGACTCGGCCTCAGCGCGCATCATCGTCGATGAATGTTTGACCTGCGAAGGAGCTGATGAGGTGGAATACCTTGTCCGTACGCGGCTGGGGAGTCGCTGGCCACATCTGTTTCCAGCATCGAGCCTGCCACAACCGCGTCCCACCGAATAAACTCGCCGCTCTGAAGATCCAGCCGAAATTATCAGCAATTGCCTTCAGAATTAGAGAAACCGCGCCTTTTTTGCTGTTTACTCATAAAGGAACATGATTCGGTGGGCGAGGTGCCCCAAGTCCGCCAAAAATTACATGATTCGAGCAAATTCGGGAGGAATATGAAAAACCCAATCTTTGCAGCATTGGTCCTGAGTGTCGCGTTGGCGGTTACGGCCGCAGCGCAGGTGAATCCGGCGATCTCGGCGGCTAACTCGCCTGTCGCAAAGTCGGTGGCAACTAAACCGGAGGCGGCGCCTGACTCGGCCAAGGCCACACGCGCGCGCGTCCTGAATCAAACTCAGAAGAGCCCGACAACTAACAGCCCAAGCGCTGACGCCCAAGGTTTTCAAGCCCACGCCAAAGTGAATTTCAAAAACCGCGCGCGGTTGGAATCCCTACCCGCTAAAGCTTCTGCCATCGATACCACCCGAGTCAGAAGTGTAGCGAGCTCAGCCAGTGCCGCGAGCGAGCCAAAAGCTGCCACAAACAAAAACGCCGAAGCGCCCAACTCAAATTTGAATGCTAACGCTCCTACAATTGCAGCGATGACCCTGGCATCCAGCCAGATCTATCACGTGGGCGTTGGTGACGTTCTTGATCAACTCAACAGCAATCCCGGTCAGGAGTCGCCGCTGTTTACTGTACTAAGTGGGGGCATGTTGGAATACCCGCTGGCCGGTAGTCCACTAAAGGTAAGCGGCATGACGACGTCGGAAATTGCGACGACTCTGCGAACGAAAATAAAACTCTTTGAGGATCCGGCCGTAGTGGTGAATGTTCGCGACTATGCCAGTCATACTGTAACAATAAGTGGCTTTGTGGCCGTGCCAGGCACTAAGACCTTGCGCCGGGAAGCAGTTCCTCTTTACGCGTTGCTTGCCGAATCGTTGGTCCTGCCGGACGCGGCGCGTGCAACTGTCACTCGCGCTACTGGCACTATCACCATCGACCTCAAGGATGCAAACTTGTCCGCGACGTTGGTTCTGCCCGGTGACGTCATCAAAGTTTTAGGATCTGCTGCCGCGACCGAATTCTTTTTTGTGGCTGGCGAAGTAAAACTCCCGGGAGAGAAGTCCTATCATTCTGGCTTGACCTTGACGCAGGCGATCCTTTCCGCCGGCGGGGCGACGAACGGCGCGGGCGAGAGAGTTCGAGTTTCTCGACAGGGAACTGATGGTCGTTTGATCACTGAAGAATTCAACCTCCGAAGAATTCTGGATGGCAAGGTTGTCGATCCGCTTTTGCAAAAAGACGATCGCATCGAACTCACAGCCGCGAACTAAACTATTTCTCAGTAATGCGAAGTGAAGGGCAGCCTACCTACAGGTCGGGGGTTGCCCTTTTTTCGTGTTCATGTTCGTATCAAGCGTTTTCTTGTAAGGCCGTCTATAATTCACGTCAACCGATGAAGCTGCCCTCGACAAACCTGGCCTACGTCTTAATTGGAAAATCAATCCTGGAAACTCTTCTTGTTGGTTCGCTGGCGGTCATCGCGTTTCTTACGGTGCTGCCACCATCTTTTCACGGCTGGGGCGAAATAACCGACCACGGCGTTGCGGGTTGGGCAGTTAATAGTGGCTCGCCCTGGGAACGAGTTGAAGTCCAACTGTTTGTCGACGGAAACTTTTTCGCCACCGAGGTGGCCAACCGATCGCGTCCCGATGTTCCTTCGGCGCACTGGGCTTTGGACGAGTGGCATGGTTACGCCTTTGAGATCAAATCACTTACGCCTGGGCCGCATGAAGCGCGCGCGTACGCATTGCGGACTAGCCGCCAGGCAACAAAAAAATCATTACAACTGGTAGGCACGCCGATTCCATTTATCGTAGGAACCGACGGCATATTTCGAAAGCCGCCTGATGCCAAGTGAAGAACAAATGATGGATGTCGATACTAAAACTTCGCTCGACAAACTGCCGGCGGGCATGGAGCGATCTCTTCCCCTTTGGGAGATTGCGTCAGTGGTCACGTCCTGCTTAATCGCTGAGTGGGCTGTGCTCGTTTTCATTGGCCGCAACAAATTGGTAATGGCGATACCCGTCACCTTGGCGTTCGCATTGATGTTGTACTCCCATCGGGAGCGCGGTGAAACTTTGCGCGACATTGGACTGCGCACTGACAATTTTCTTGTTTCCTGCCGCTTGCTTTTATTACCGACCGTGCTTGCCGTGCTCTTGATCCTTACTTTCGGTTGGTTCACGAGCCAGGGTCATTTTGGCGCGCCCTGGCGCTGGCGTTTTGTTGCGCTGCCGTTGTGGGCACTCTTCCAACAGTACGTATTGAACGGATTCATTAATCGGCGAGCGCATATGGCGCTGGGCGCGGGAGCGAAAAGCATCGCCCTGGTAGCAATTGCTTTCAGCGTTCTTCATCTGCCTAGCCCGCTGCTCGCACTCCTCACACTCGTAGCGGGAGCTACGTGGGGATTCGTTTACCAGCGGTCGCCTAACCTGTATGCCCTCGCTCTCTCTCACTCGGCCGTGTCGCTGACTCTTGCTATGATCGTTTCTCCGTATTGGCTAAATGGGTTGCGCGTCGGCTTTAAGTATTTTGGTTAGCCTTCGTCTAGCATAATTTAACTGTCTGCCAACCACGCTGTACCTGTTGAACACTGCTTTGATATACTGAAAAAGCCTAGCAAGTGAACAGGTCGGGCGGTCGCTGCTGATTCAAATCTCAAATAATCAGATTTCAGATCTCAATTTCAGGTCTTGGATCCAGCTTGAGATAAGGTCAGGAGAGGAAAGTCCGAACACCAAAGGGCAGCGAGCCCGCTAACGGCGGGGCGTCCGATAATCTCGGATTACAGACTTCAAATCCTGGGTGAAAACTTGAAGTTGCCGCTGGGTCGGCATTGGTCAACCGCGGAATTGAAATTTGCAATCTGAGATTAATTGGACGACGACAAGTGCAACAGAAAGCAAACCAGCTTGGTTGGAAATCTCAGATCTAAGATTTGGGATCTCAAAACTGAGTGATGGGTGAAACGGTGCGGCCCCCAGGGGCTTAAAGTAAGAGCGCACCGGCGCGTCTGGTAACAGATGCGGCCAGGCAAACTCCTCGCGGTGCAAGATCAAATAGGGAGGCGTCAAAAGGGCTGCCCGCCCAAAGTGGTGCAAACCGCTACGACCTCCGGGTAGATCGCTTGATCCAACTGGCAACAGTTGGACTAGATGAATGATCGCCACTCCGATTTGAGATCTCAGATCTTAAGTCCCAAATCTGAGACTCAACAAAGCCAGATTTTTTGAGCTTAAGATTTAATATCTCAAATCGGAGAACAGAATTCGGCTTATAGACCTGTTCTACTTCGCTTGGCGCTAAGCATTCTCGGCGCTTCACCAATTTTCGAAAGAGAGGCTGCGATAGATGGCGAATCGTAAAGGAGTTTTCATTGGCGCGTACGTGCCCAACCATTTGAAGGAGTCCTTAAGGCGGCGTGCGGCGGCCGAACATAGAACCCTCTCGCAGGAGATTACGCGCATTCTGGAGGAAGCCGTGCACGGTAAAGGACTACCGGCCGGCAGCGTGGATCGACGCAATCGTGAATCGACGCCACGTCGCCGCACAACTGATCCTGCGCCTCGCCGTCGCAACGTCGACATCGATTATTCCCGCGGCAGCAAACCAGGCGACGATCGCAGCTAAACCGTTCGGTCACTCTCTTGAAGTTTCTTGTCATCGCTGCCCTTTTCGCGCTGCTGCTCTTGCTGGTCTATTCGCGCGTCTACCCATACCTGCAAGCCCTGAAAAAACTACTGACGGTCGCGCGCACAATTACCGACTCCCCGTCCACCTCGAATTCTGCGAGCCGCGACGGCGGCAGGGCCGATAGTAGGTTAGTGCGTTGCGTTGCCTGCGGAACATGGGTCCCGGCCGAGCGCGCTATTGGAAGCGGCGCCGGCGGCGCAGTTTATTGTTCGCGCGAGTGTCTGGAGAAAAAGTCCGATCGACGTGAAAAGAAGTTAGCAGGATGACGCAGCGTGGGAGAACCATCGTTTTCACCATAGCGTTCAGGAAGATCTAATCAAGTCAGAGAAAGTGCCATACAAAGCTCGCGAAGCGAGCGAAAGCATAAAGCCTGGAGTGGAGCGTAGCGGAACCCCAGGATCGTTGAAGGACAAAGCAAAAGCCCGCGAAGCGGGCGACGGCGTCTCCATTATGAACAAATCGCAGCCTTTACGCTGTCACACGCTGCGCGCGCTCGGTTTTCTTACCTTTGTCATCCTGGGGTTCCGCTGCGCTTCAGCCCAGGCTTTATGCTTCCACCCGCTGCGCGGGTCTTAAAAGGTAAGCCCGCATGAACTTGTTGAGGGCTTCCTAGACATTGGCGCGCTCACTCACCTCTCGCGGCCTCTTCCGGCAACAAATTACCGGCTTCATGAATGGCCTTGTTCGTATCGGTAAGGTAAAGAATGATGATGCCGGCGATGAAGAAAATTATCAGGGAGAGCAGCGCTTGCCGGTAAGAACCTGTTGCCGCCACCACAGCTCCGAAAGTGAGCGGGCCGAGCCACGAGGTGCCGCGTTCGGAAACCTCATAAATACCAAAAAACGAAGCCTCTCGTCCCGCTGGAATCATCCGCGAGAACAGTGACCGCGAAAGCGCTTGTGAGCCGCCCAAAACAATGGCTATGAATATCGCCATGATCCAGGCTTCAGAGGTCGTGTGCAGAAAACCATAGCCGTAAATGACTACGCCCGCCCACAGCACCAGTGAAATCAGAATTGCACTTTTCGTTCCAATCAAGTAAGCGATTCGCTCAAACAGAAGTGCGCCAAAGATGGCGACAAACTGCACCATCAGAAAGATGAGCAGTAGAAACGACTGGTCCGTCTTCAAACCGCGCGCCACGAAAAGCTCCTGCGCCAGAAAGACCGACGCCATACTGATTACTGTTTGAATACCGTCGTTAAAGAACAAGTATCCAATGAGGTATCTCAGGGTATGCCGCAGACGCGCTAACTCGCGGAACGTCCGGCCCAGCTCTGAAAATCCCACCGTCAGATAAGTCTTTCCCGGCGGCAAAGCTTTTTCTGTCGTGCGCGTTTTGAGAGTTGCAAACGTGATCAGCGCGAACATGCCCCACCACACGCCGGCCGAAAGCAACGAGAGCCGCACGGCCATGTAAGGATCAAGACCGAGCCGGCCTGCGCTTTTCACCAGCAGGAAATTGAGCGCCAGGAGTACACCTCCGCCGAGATAGCCGTAAGCAAAGCCGCGGCTCGACACTTTGTCACGCTGATCTTCGGTGGTGATGTCATTGAGAAAGCCGTTGTAGAAAACTATCGTCGCGCCAAAGCTCAGATTGGCGACGATAAACAAAAGGCCACCCAGCAAATAGAGCCTGCCGGAAACAAAGAACATCAAACACGTGGCCGCGACGCCGATATAGCAGAACAGCGCCATCATCTTCTTTTTCAAATTCGAGTAGTCGGCAACCGCGCCAAGCGTCGGCAACAGGAATATCTGCAGGAAGACGGCAACGGAAACGCAGGTGGGGAAAAAAGACTTTGAAGTGATAGCGCCCACCGGACCGAGATTGACAACGATTCCATTCTCGCCGACCACTTGCTGCGTTATCTCAGTCAGGTAAGGACCAAAGAGCGTGCTTACGATGGTGGTGGAAAACGCCGAGTTGGCCCAGTCGTATATCTTCCAACCAAAAACTTCACGCGGATTATTCTTCTGGAGAGCGGGACCTTCGGATTTGGCAGGATGCTTTGTAGCGGTCATGTCTCAGGCTGGCACGATGTAGTTCAGAGTCCAAGCTTTAGCTTGCTTGACGCGGCAGCCTAAAGGCTGGACTCTGAACTTCCGGCTTCAATTCCATCTATACCTTCTATCGACGGCTTTGCGTCAAGGTTTCAAGTATCGCGGGGGTAATGTCCGCAAGGGTTCTTATTCGACTTGCAATACGATTTTGATCATATCCCCAAACTATTGTGGGAACCGGGTTCAGCGTGTGATTGCGCGACGAAAGATCTTCGATGTTGCCGTGATCGCTGGTGAGTATAACGGAAGTGCTATTCAAATCAAGACGAACTAATAACTGCCTGATAAGCCGCGCAAGGTTTTGCAAAGTAGTTCTGGCTAGTTGCAGATCCTGTTTGTGTCCGATCTTGTCGGTGATGAAATATTCGTAGAGCGTAAACCTGTTCTTTGTGACGAGCGGTGCGAGAACTTCCGCGGCTTGTTCAGCGCTGCGCAGCTCGACATCTTCCCCGCGTTCTATTAGCAACTGATTAGTAAAGTCATGAAAGACGGCGCGACCTGCCTTCAGGTCGGCGACTTGGCGAAAGGGCAGCTCAGCGGCTTCCATTGCCGCCGTGGTTGCCGAGACCCAGCGCGGTCGCTCGTCAAAAAAGCGCTGCGTGTAAGTATTTGCAAAGGTGATGGGCCCAACACCGGCACGCTTCAACTGTAGAAAGATCGAATGCTCGCGCAGGATTTCCAGCATTGCCGCATTCGGAAATCCCTGTTTGTGATAACCAAGCAGTTGGGGAACGTTTATTCCGGTGAGAATTGTGGTCTGGCCGGAAGCGCTCTGTGGCCGGCCTTCGATTCCCATACGCGCGTCCGTAGGCACGACGATACCGTCGTGTATTGTTGTGGCTTTCTCATCTGCGAATAGCGCCAACGGCTCTGCTTCAGCCAGACCCTCGAAAGGATTTTGTGGGCCTCGCGTCCCAATACCAAGACCGTCAATGAAGAAAAGCAGAACAGACATTAATGGTGATGAATATCATCCGCAGTCTTCGAGCGCAACTGGGATTCTGGATAATCCTATCAAAGGCGGAAGCCCACTTTCGATGCTTCTCAATAACTTGAAGAACGCAGGATATATCGACAAGGGACAATACGGGACTGATCGAACGATCAGACTCACAGCGAAGGGCGAAAAAGAAGGCCACGGAAGTGTTGCACGGAGTTAGCACGTGATTGCAAAGGCAATCCAACGCTTGCAGCGAGCCCCAAGCCGAAAAGAAATCAAACGTAAGCTGTATTTGGATTAGCTATGAGTCAAAGAAAGCCCGCATACAAATTCGCTGAGTGGATGAAAGCGGTGAAGATTATCTCTACCCGGCCGAGTATTTCGTCTTTGTGGAGTTACCAAGGGCAGTGGAAGAGTCCCTAGTGCGAGCTGCGTAATCCTCGCCGAGGAACTTATTCCCAGCTATGATTAATTTCCATGAGCACGCTTCTTGATGATCTGGAGAGACAGGCGCGAGGGCTCTCGCCGCATGAAAAGGCTACTCTGGCCCGTATTCTGATCGAAGAGCTTGACCCTGCTCTCTCGATGCCGAAGTTGAACAATTGTGGATTACTGAGGCCCAGCGCCGGTACGAGGCTTTTCTCAACGGTGAACTCGAAGCGTTACCCGGTGATGAAGTTATGGCCAGGGCACGACGCCGCCTGCAATGATTGCGTATCGCTTCCTCCTTCCAGCCGAAGAAGAGATGACCGAAGCATCTCTATTCTATGAAGCCGCTTCGACTGGGCTCAGGAGCAATTTTCTTGATGATGTGAGTCGTGTTATCGAAAGGCTTCGTGAACATCCCTACCTGGGGACAGACCGTCGCCGCGAATCTTAGGAAAACCCTCCTGCATCGCTTTCCCTTCAGCCTAATTTACTCAGTCGAGGCGGATCAGATTCTCATCATTGCCGTTGCCCATTACGGTCGGCATCCAGATTATTGGCAAGATCGGGTTGACCGCTAAGAAATAGTGATAGGAATCGGCCATTTCCGAAAAACAGTAAGCCCGTGTTCGTCTTTTGTCGCGGCTGATCGTTGAAGTCCCGCCTTGAAAGAAGATACGATAGCACCCGCCTTAGACCTCGCCGTTAGACCCCCTTCAGTTCGAAGAGGTTGGAATGAACCGAAAGCTGACAAGTCACGCCTCGACTCGCTCTATTCGCTCGACACATTCGCCTGATTGTAAATTCTTCTACTCGAGCCTGCTGTGCACAGCGACATTTTGTCTGCTGGTTTTAGTCCCCAGCGCGATGGGCCAACACTTGACGGGCCGCATCAAGGGTACTGTCAAGGTCACTAGTGAAGCCACAGATGTGCCTCCGGCTTTACTTGTAGGGGCGCGGCTTACGCTTGTCAATCGTGACCTGCCGGACCAACTGTTCAAAGTAGTCACCGACGATGTGGGCAATTTTATTTTCCCCGATCTGCCGGCGGCGACGTTTGTGCTGACGGTTGAAGCTGATGGATTGGCCACCGTGAAGCGTGAAATCAGTCTGCCGCCGGGTGTAGGGCTGACCGTTGAAATCGTGATGAAATCTACGATTTCCGAGACGGTTACCATTCGTGAGGAAGAGGGCCTGCTCAGCACGGCCGAAACAACCACCAGCAATACCGTCCGCGCCCAAACACTGACGGCTGTGCCGCTGCCGGCAGAGAACTATCAGAGCGCGCCGCTGCTGAATCCCGGTGTGGTGCGCGGACTGGACGGAGTGGACCACCAGAAAGGAGCCCGCGCAGGTCAGAGCGCCTACACAGTCAACGGTGTGGACATCACGGATCCCGTTACGGGCAACCTCGCCTTCGACATCCCGCTCGAAGCGGCGGCAAACGTAAGAACCGAAGAGAACCCGTACTCGGCGGTGTTTGGCCGGCTTACCGGCGGTGCGACCGATCTCGAAACCAAAGGCGGCAGCAACAAATTCAAAGTCACGGCCGCGCGCATCTTTCCAACTTTTCGCAACACCTTCACCGGCGCGATCGATTCATTTCGCCCGCGCGTCACCTTTAGCGGGCCGGTCGCCCGCGATCGTCTTTTCTTCCTGCAGTCCCTTGAGTACCGCTTCACGCGCACTCGCGTGCCGAGCCTTAAAGCTCCGGGGGACGAGTCCACTTCCGAGAACTTCAGCTCGTTCACGCAGTTCGACCTCCACCTCAACAAGACTAATAGCGCCAAATTTGTTGCGGCATTTTTCCCAGAGAAAGTACGCTTCGCCGGACTCAACACTTTCAATCCGCAGCGGACGACACCGAATACGAAGCAGCGAGGGACGCTCTTCTCGATCTCCGAGCAGGCAATCTTCAAGGACACCTCGTTTCTCTCTTCCACCTTTAGCTACAAGACCTTTGACCTTGATGTCTTCGGGCAGGGGACGCGACCGCTTGAGTTGTTGCCGGAAGGCAACACCGGTAACTACTTCGCCGACATCCGCAGGCAGTCGCAAAGGTTTCAGTGGCGGGAGGTTTACTACTCGCACGGGCTTGAATTTCATGGTCAGCATTCCTTGAAGCTCGGCGGCGAAATTGATTACTCGCGCGTGACGGGTGTGTTCCGCGAAAACTCGACCCTGATCAGACGGCAAGACCAAAGCCTTGCCCGGCGCATAGAGTTCGGCGCAGCGGCGAACGTTACAAGCAGTCTCGGCGAATTCACTGCTTTCGCGCAGGATCGGTGGGTCGTCAATAAGAAGCTTACGGTCGACGCCGGCCTGCGCTTCGACCGTGATTGGCTGGCCCGGCAGAACGCCATCTCGCCGCGCCTTTCGTTTTTATATCTGCCGCTCAAGAATCACGCCACGGTCATACGCGGCGGAATTGGTCTCTTTTACGATCGCACTCCGCTTAGCGTCGGCTACTTCAGTCAGCTTTCCGAGCGCACCGTTACTACGTTTGCCGCAGACGGCATCTCGATAACTGAAGGCCCGCGTCGTTTCGCCAACATAGTCTCCGCGCGGTTGCGCAACCCACGCAGCGTCAGGGCGAGCCTGCAAATCGATTTCCCAATCGCGAGTAGCGTGACGGGACGCATTGGTTATCTGCAACGCTCAAGCACAGACGATTTCATCGTCGACCGCGTGGACGCATCAGGCGGATTAAACGATGGCGCCCTTGTGCTCAGCAACCTCGGCCGTTCGCGCTACCGCGAGGTGCAACTGCTGGCCATCTATGACAACCCGCGCATCGGTACGCTGAACGCTGCTTACGTGTGGTCCAGCGCTCGAGGAGATCTCAATTCGATTGATAACTTTCTCGGCGATTTTCCGGCGTTCGTAGTGCGGCCGAACGAGTATGGACCACAGCCCTTTGACGCGGCCCACCGGTTCCTTGCTTATGGCCAGTTGCGAATGCGCTACGGTATCAACATCTCGCCCGTGCTCGAGATTCGATCGGGCTTCCCGTTCTCCTTTGTTAATGAGCACTTGGATTTTGTCGGCGCGCGCAACCAGGCGGGAAGCTTCCCAACTTTTCTGTCGCTTGCCATGCAAGTTACGAAAGGTTTCGCCATACCAAAGTTCGTACCGAGGATTGGAGGACGACGAATGCGAATCGGCGCGGCCGTTCTTAATACCACTAACCACTTCAACCCCAGTGAGGTACAAAATAACATTACCAGCCCACGACTCGGTCAGTTTTTCAACAGCCTCCGTACGTCCGTGCGCGGCAAGTTCGAGTTCGACTTCTAGGCGCTGAGACCTGGAGTGTTCACCTGGTCGCTACCGCTCAGGGTTCTAATGTTGAATGACTTTCACTCGGCATCGAGTTGCCCGCGTTCACGATAGAGGTTGAGCTTGTTGTGAAGGGTCTTCAAACTAATTCCCAGCAGCTCCGCCGCGCGCGTTTTATTGTTCTTGGTTTTCTTTAGCGTGCGTATGATCATCTGCCGTTCGACTTCTTCGATTGGCGTGCCGACCGGAAAGGTGATTGTGTCTTCGTTTCGGGAACGCTCGCGTTGATCGATTGGATAAGGAGCAAAGTGATGTCGCTCAATCTCTTCACCGGAGCAAATGATTACTGCGCGCTCGATTACATTTCTTAGCTCGCGAACGTTGCCCGGCCAGGCGTGAAATTGCAAAGCAGAAATCGCGGCAGGATGAAGAAAACGCGCCGGCCGCGAGTGTTTCTCAGCCAGCTTGGTTACCAGGTATTGTGCCAACAGCGGCAGATCTTCTTTCCGTTCCTTCAGCGCAGGTATTTGGATGCGAAACACGTTGAGGCGGTAAAGCAAATCTTCGCGCAAGGTTCCTTTGGCGATGGCTTCCTGCGGATCCTGGTTGGTAGCGGCAAGAATTCGCACGTCAATATCGATCTCTTTTTGACTTCCCAAGCGCCGCACCGATCGTTCTTCAATAACGCGCAACAGTTTGGCCTGCAACATCGCCGGCATTTCGGAGATTTCGTCTAAGAGCAGTGTCCCGCCCTCGGCCAGTTCGAAACATCCCGGACGTCGCGAGGCCGCGCCGGTGAATGCGCCTTTCTCGTGCCCAAATAATTCAGACTCCATCAAGCTCTCAGGAATCGCCGAGCAGTTAATTCCTACGAACGGTCTGTCTTTGCGCGGGCTCAGTTGATGGATGGTGCGGGCGACGAGTTCCTTGCCTGTGCCTGATTCACCGGTGATCAAAACGGAAGCTGACGACGGCGCGATTTGTTCAACTAACGAATAGATTTCGCGCATTGCCGGCGAGCTGCCGACGAGTTCGCCAAAAGCGCCTCGATCCTGGAGTTCGCGCCGGAGCACTTCGTTTTCACGTCGCGCTTCCGTTAATTCCACCGCGCGTTCCAGCACGACGCGAAGCGCGTCCGCATCCAACGGCTGTTCCAAACAGTGGTAGGCCAATTCTTCCTTTACAGCCCGCTTCGCGATATCTATTGACCTGGATTCGGTGAGTAGAATCACAGGCACCCCGCTTTGCTGTGCCTTCAACTCGCGCAGGACACGGAAGCTGTCGTCCGTTGCCAATGAATTGCTGTCGATGATCACAGTTGGGTCGGCTTTGAGGATTGTTTCCAGGCTCAGGGCGAGGCCGTCTTCGATTAGCACGTCATAGCCCCAGGAGGTGACCAGTTGTTGTAGTGCCTGACCGGTGGTTTCGTTCGGGTCAACTATGAGTATGCGTCGCGACGAGAGTGACATCGGAAGTCAGTTTAGCATGAAGGCGTTGTTCGCAGATTACACAGATTACGCAGAACATTGCAGTAACCGGCGTAATCTGCGGATTAAGTTTGCTTGAAGTAGTCAGCGATGGCGCGAGCAAGGAAAGGAATTGTTGACTGTTCCGGTTGAATCTCGACCTTGAGTCCAAACTGGGCGGCCGCCTGCGACGTGATGTCTCCCAGACAAGCGATCGTGATTCCGGAAAGGACCGTGCTGAGATCCTGAGTATCAAAAAGCTGAGCAAGGTTTCTGACTGTCGAGGCGCTCGTGAAGGCGATGCAATCAGCGCCGCCCGAAAGCAGCGCCGCCACCCGCCCGCGATCAAGTTTATCCGGCAGGGCAGTGCGATACACCGGAACAATGTCGACGCGCGCGCCTGCTTCCTCGAGTGCTTTTGGCAGAAAGTCGCGGGCAACGGACGCGCGTGGCAGCAATATGTTTAGACTCTTGAAGGCGTCAATTCCGCCTATGAATCGCTCCAGGGCGGAAAAAACGCCTTCCGCTTTGAAGTCATCGGGAATGACGTCGACATGAACCTTCAGATCGCCCAGCCGCTCTGCCGTCGCTTCGCCGATAACGCAAACTTTCAACTCATCAAGACTAGCGGCGTCATGGCCCAGCGCCGTTAGCCGCTTGAAAAAATAATTCACCGCGTTGACGCTGGTCAGTACCAACCAGTCATAGCCGTAAAGATGATTGATTGCTTCGTCCAAACGCTGATAGTCGTCAAGCTCCTGTATCTCAATTGTCGGACAGGCGATTACCTGAGCGCCATATCGCTCGAGTTCATGCGCAAACTCGTCAGCCTGAGCCAGAGCACGAGTAATGACGATTGTGCGTCCGGTGAGCGGTAGACTATTCACTGGAATCAAGTAACTCGCGGGCTCCATTGGCCAACAATCTTTCAGCAAGTTCGCTACCGAGCTGTTCCGCTTTATCGATGGAACCTGAGATACGATCTTTAAGAATTTGCTTTCCGTGGACGTCGGCGACCAGTCCATCAAGCTTAATGGTTTTGTCGCGGACAGACGCGTAAGCAGCGATGGGCAATTGGCAACCGCCACCGAGGCTGCGCAGGAAAGCGCGTTCGGCAGTACAAGCCAGCCGCGTAAACTTGTGGTCCAACTTGCCGAGCGCATTAGTAATTTGCTGATCCTCAGCCCTTGTTTCTATAGCAAGTGCGCCCTGTCCAGGGGATGGCAGCATCTGCTCACTTGGAATCGCAGCGCTTATGCGATTCTCAAGCCCGAGCCTGCGCAGCCCAGCACAAGCCAGCACCAGGACATCGTACTGACCTTCGTCAAGTTTCCTTAGGCGCGTGTCCACATTCCCGCGGACGTCTGCAAAAACCAGATCGTTGCGCAAATGCTTCAGTTGGGCCAGGCGACGCGGGCTGGAGGTTCCGACAATCGCCTTCTTTGGCAAACTGGCGATTGATGCATTGCCGGTATTTTGCGCCTTTCGCCCCAACACCAGGGCATCGCGCGGATCTTCGCGTTTGCAAATTGCAGAGATCGTGACCCCTTCCGGAAGAATTGTTGGCAGGTCTTTGAGCGAATGGACCGCGAGATCGATCCGTCCATCAAACAGCGCGTCTTCGAGTTCCTTTGTGAACACGCCCTTGCCACCAATCACTGACAGCGGATCAGTTTTAACGTCACCCGAGGTCGTAATGATTTCTATCCGGGTTTCGAGTGAAGGATCGATTCGTTTGAGCTCACCTTGAACGAAACGCGCCTGCGTGAGCGCCAGCTTTGAACCGCGCGAACCAATGACGAGGATCTGTTTCATTTGGTGAAGGGAATTAGTCTTCGAGGCCGAAGATGTCGCGCCATGCCTCAATGATTTCAGCGTCGCTGGCATCAGACGAATGGCGCATCTGACTCAACATGGGATGGGAAAGTTTGTTCACTGTGGACATCAACAAACTCTCGATGCTGGATTCCTGTTCCGGAGTCAATGGTCCGAGGCGGTTTCGTTGCCGCTTCAGCTCATGACGCGCAATATCCTGAAACATTTGTTTCAAGGCACCGATGGCGGGGCCGCTCTCAAGCGCGCGTAAGGCCTGTTGGAACTGCATTATCTCGGATTCGACAATCAACTCTGCACGCTCCGCTTCGCGTTCCCGTTCGCGAATGTTTGACGTAACCACCGATTCGAGATCGTCAATATCGAAAACAAAGACGTTAGGGATTTTGCCGACGGCGGGATCGATGTTTCGCGGTACGCTGATGTCGATAAAGAAAACGGGCCGGTTGCGTCTTGTTGCCAGGGCATCTCGAACCATTTGCTCGGTGACAACGTAGCCCTCGGCGGCAGTCGAACAAATAACGATGTCGGCTTGCGCCAGGTGGTCAGCGAGCCGGCTAAAGGCTACCGGCGTGCCACCAAGCTCACTCGCCAGGGCGCGAGCGGGCCCTTTCGATCTGTTCGCCAGCAGAACATTGGAAACTCCGGCACTGACCAAATGGCGCGCCGCAAGTTCGGCCATCTCGCCGGCGCCAATCAACAGTGCGGTCCGTCCCTCGAAGGAATCAAAAATCTTCTTACCGAGTTCCACCGCCATGTAACTGATGGACACGGCATTCGCGCCGATTCCCGTTTCCGTGCGAACGCGCTTGGCTACGCGAAAGGCGTGATGGACCAGCCGGTTTAAGATCCTGCCGGTGGCGCCTGCTTCAAGCGCAATTGAATACGCGCGCCGCACCTGGCCCAGGACTTGTGGCTCGCCAACCACCATTGAGTCGAGCGATGACGCCACGCGGAAGAGGTGGCGCACGGCTTGATCATCGGTGTGGTGGTACAGTTCCTTTTCAAACTGCGATCGCGGCAACGCGTTCGCTCGCGTCAAAAACTCAACCATGCGTTCAGTAGCTTCATGCAGTCTATCGGTAGCTGTTTCAGTCAACACTTCCACGCGGTTACAAGTGGAAACGATCAGCCCCTCCCTCACAATGTCGCCGTCAACCAGCGAGCGCAATCCCGTCGCGCAGGCATCATCCGACAGCGCCAATAGCTCGCGAACCGCGAGCGGCGTTGCCTTGTGATTAACTCCTACTAAGACTATCGACATTGAATTCTTTCTCCCTCTTCCTTTGGGAGAGGGTTGGGGGAGAGGGCTTGTGCGCGTTAAGCTTCGCACCCTCCCCTAACCCCTCCCAAAGGGAGAGGAAGAAACCAACAACTCAGACGTTCCTTTAGTTTGCGTCTTTAAAGAGACAAGCTAAAGCTTGGACTCTGAACTACGCTCGCGACGTTAGCCAAACACGTGGTAGCCACCCATCATTCTGGCGCCAAAGAAAGTGCAAAGGACCAGCGCGAAACCAGCAACTCCTATCCATGCCGCTCTTCGTCCCCGCCAGCTGGCCGACGAGCGATAAGCGATCAGCGAAACGTAAAGTAACCAGGTTAGCGCAGCAAAGATCTCTTTCGGATCATTGTGCCACAGCCTGCCGTCGCGCGACGATGCCCAAAGCATCCCCGTCGCGATGCCGACTGTCAAAAGAGTCAGGCCGATTGCCGTCGAGCTGGTGGCGATTTCATTAACGGTAGTCAGCGAAGGCAGACGATGAAAAATTGCGCCGAAGGTTTTTAGTTTCAGCTCCCTTTCCTGCAAAAGGTACATGATGCTGGCTATGAAGACGACAAAGAACGCCGCATACGCGAAGAATAACAGCGTGGTATGCACCGGAAAGAGCCAGGCGTCTCGAACCGACACAGCATTCGTCGCGCTTTCGGTTGCCGAACGCGTGACGGTTGCAATAAAAACCAACAATGAAACCAGCGGCAGTATGAAGGTTCCCAACGGTCGCGCGCGATAGCGATAAAGAAGCAGCGAGTAACTCGCAACCAGCGTCCACGCAAGAAAGGAGAGCGTCTCCCGAAGATAAAAAAGCGGGTAATGGCCGGCAATTATCCAGTCCGCCGCCAATGCGGCTGTGTGCAATAAGAAGCCGGCAGCCAGAGCCACTTCGGAAACGCGTTGCAGCGCGCGGCGCTTATTAATAAACGCGAGCACCGCATGAATCGCGGCAACCACATAAGCAGCCAGCACGGCCAGTAAAAGAGATCTCATTGCTAATAGGCGAGCAGGCGCAATTCTAATTGAGGAATGAGGCAGCAGCAAGCAGCATGAGGATGGGAACTGTTACTCTGGGAGTGCACTTCGTAAAGAGGGGGCTCGCAGCTATAAACATCTCGCTCCTCTGGAGCGAAAACGAATCAGGTGTCGCACTTGTCAGGTGAATCCACTTTTGTTAAGCCACGTCTTCTTGTTTGCTCTTATTCACTCGTGCTAGTTTTGCTCGCCTTCAAGAGTAGGACAAACTTTCCAGTCTGTCCCAAAAGATGACTGGCAAGAATGCGACTATGCCTGATCGAAACGAAGCCTGGGAATTGTTGTGTGAATACACCAAAGGCGACGGCCTCCGCAGGCATGCGCTGGCGGTGGAAACGGCGATGCGCGCCTGCGTGAAGCGCTATGGAACGGCGGAGGATGACGAAGATGAGTGGGGACTGGTAGGACTGCTTCACGATTTCGATTACGAAATGTTTCCCACTGCCGACCAGCATCCGTTCACTGGCGCAAACATACTTTGCGGGCGCGGTTATTCCGAGCGTTTCATTCGCGCCATCATGGGCCATGCGACGTACACCAACGTGCCGCGCGATACGGCGATGGCGCGCGCTCTATTTGCCACCGACGAACTGTGTGGCTTCCTGGTGGCTTGCGCCCTGGTGAGGCCGACTAAGAGCCTTGACGATCTTGAAGTATCTTCGGTGAAGAAGAAGTTAAAGGACAAAGCCTTTGCGCGCTCGGTAAACAGGGACGACATTCGGCAGGGAGTCGAAGAATTGGGTGCCGATATCGACGAGCACATTCGCTTTGTGATAGACGCGTTGCGGCCAGTGCAGGAACAGATTGGACTGAAGCGTTTGGACCAACAGACTTGAATGCGTGACCAACTATCGTTGGCTAGGTTGCATGCAGAACAGGCTGCGGTTGGTTTGGACGCGAACGCGAAGTCACGATCGAGGCAAGCACAAAGGCAGCCAATATCAAGAGCAGAGAAATGATAGTGGTGAGTGCTGCCTGAAGTTTTCGCCGGCGTGCGGTATGGCGGTAAACGAAGATCGCTGCTATCAACGTAGCGACGAAGGGCAAAAGAAACGTTGAGAAGACGACAGCGCCAGGTTTCATCAACGGCGATAGAGACGAAAAGACAAAGAGTATGATTGCTATGGCGCCGCCCGCTCCTACAACAGCGGCTATCAGCGAGGAGACAAATACCAGCTTAAGTCGCATGCGTTTTTATTTTCCTTCAAGAGCGGTGGTTGCCGTGAATTCGCCTGGATGGTAGCAGTATGCCGAAATGCGGGCCAAGGATACCACAGCATTTCAACCGGAGCGTCTGCTGCGTAAACTGTTAGTTTCCGGCGCAACGTTCTGGCGCGCTACACTGCAAACATGGTTACCAGAAGCGCACTAATTTATCTGTCCAGACAGGAGGGGCTCAAAGAGTTTGCTACCCGCTTCCGTCCCTTCAAAAGGCTGACGACGCGTTTTGTCGCCGGAGAGAACATTGACGAAGCGGTAGCCGCCATTCGCGAACTGAACGCCGAGCGCTGTTCCGCATCATTCGATCATTTAAATGAGTCGGTCGCAAACCCGGCCGAAGCTGAAGCCGAAGTAAAAGAGTATCTGCGTATCCTGGCGCAGATTGACGAGACGGGAATCGACTCGAATGTGTCCATTAAGCTCTCTCAGTTTGGGCTGGAACTCGATCCGGAACTTGCCTACAAAAACGCGCGCGCTATTGTTGAAGATGCAGCTCGTAGAGGGCACTTTGTGCGGGTGGACATGGAAGGCTCGAACTTTACCCAGGCGACGATGGACATCTTCAAACGCTTGCGTGCCGAGTTTGGTCTGAATGATGTCGGGATCGTTTTGCAGTCGTATCTGCGTCGCACCTATCAGGACGCCCAGGAGCTGGTGAAGTTGCCGGCGCGCATACGCATCTGTAAAGGCGCTTACAACGAACCGCCCGAAGTTGCCTTTCCCGACAAGAAAGATACAGATGAAAACTATGTGAAGGTAATGCAGTTGTTGCTTTCGAGCGGCGTATACCACGGAATTGCGACGCACGACCCGCACATGATTGACGCCACCATCGCTTTTGCCCAGAAACAGGGAATCGGCAAAGAAGCGTTTGAGTTTCAAATGCTCTATGGCATCCGCCGTGACTTGCAGCGGCAACTGGCGAAAGACGGATATAACATGAGAGTCTACGTGCCGTACGGCAAACACTGGTATCCTTACTTCATGCGACGGCTCGCGGAACGCCCGGCGAACATCTGGTTCGTTTTGAAGAACATGCTCAAGGGTTGAGTTGTAAAGCATACTGTTAGTTTGCGGTGGCTCGTTGCCGCTTAAACTTGAAGGCTGAGCAACCGCCGCAAACTAACAGTTTGCTTTACAACGGAACGCAGACTAACAGTCTGCATTTGCAGCGAATTTTCTATGGACAATCTCGTTTGGATTCTCTGGTGCATACTTGGCGCGATCCTGATCGTGGCCGAAGTTTTCACGTCGGGTTTTGTGCTGCTGTGGTTTGGCATCGGCGCGTTGGCGGCCGCGTTTGCCGGCATCATCGGCATCCATAACCTGGGTTTGCAGTTCATAATCTTTGCCGTCGTTTCGGTCGGTTTGACGTTGGCTTCACGCACAATTTTTCTCAACTACTTTTCGCGCGAACACAGCGGCGACTCTCTGCGCAGCGGCGTTGACTCGTTGCCGGGAAAGATCGGCACTGTAGTTTCTTCAAGCCGTGGCGCGATGCAGGAGGGCGCGGTTAAAGTTTTTGGCTCGACGTGGACGGCATACCCCGCCGCGGGAGAAACGGCGCTCGAGGCGGGCGAGCGCGTGCGCGTGGAGAGCGTTGAAGGCGCATCAATCTATGTGCGGCGCATTGACGAAGGCGTTGATTGGCGTGCGCAGGAACTGCCTGAAGCCACAGATAAAAGCGGATAAAACGAACTTGCCTCAAGAGTCATGGGCCGCGTTAGGTTCGGCTTTGCCGCCTGATGTGCGGCGGTGGCTATGCCCGCCGACAGCAGCCAGATTATTCGCGGGCTATGCCCTGGTCCCAGCTTAAACCTTCGCAGTCATTGGGCCAAAAAGGGCATAGCCCAAAATGTAAAGACACCTATACGGCGGGGCATAGCCACCGCGCACATCAGGCGGCAAAGCCGAAGCGGTACCAACAGGTGACTCTTAGGGCAAAGCTGAATAAAACCGGCAAAGGCACAAACTATGGGCAAAGCTAGCGGGGTTCGGTGTCGTGCTCATAACTGTCGTCGAGGGTCATATCTTCTTCGAGCGGTGGGAGCTCGATGGTAATGCGGTCGGTGTCCGGCTCCTCTAATTCGTCGCCACTAAAGCGTGCCAGAATCACCGTGATGTTGTCCTCGCCGCCGCGATTATTTGCCTCAGCAATCAACTCATCACACGCCGTCGAAAGATCTTCATTGCTCGACACGATGTTTTGAATATCTTCCGAGCGCAGCTTTCCTGACAGTCCATCACTACACAGCAGCAACATATCGCCGCGACGCAAACGTATTCTACCGGTCACCGGCGTAACGTCGCCCTGGGCACCAAGCGCTTGCAGAATCACATTCCGAAACATGTGGGTTTCGGCTTCGGCTTCGCTTATCTGGCCCACGTCAACAAGTTGTTGGACGAGAGACTGATCCTTGGTTGCCAGCCGAATCTGATCTTTGCGAATGATATAACCGCGGCTGTCGCCTACCTGCACGAGATCGAGAAAGTCTTTGTGAATCGCGGCGCCGGTGAAGGTCGCGCCCATGCCGGCGCAGCGCGAATCTTCCTGGCTGCGATTATGTATGGCGTGGTTGGCGTAAACGGTCGCGTGCTTCAGGCATTCGACCAGCGGCGCTTCGGGGTCGCAGCCATCTTCAGAATTGCCGCCCATAATCATGTCGCGCACCGAATCGACGGCCATGCGGCTGGCAACATCACCGGCCAGTGCGCCGCCCATGCCGTCCGAGACAACGAGCACCAGGCCCTTTTCACCGAGCTCAAAGTCCGCTAATTCTTTTGGCGCGGCGGTACCGTCAGATCCAGTCCAGGTGGTTTCCCGCGAAAGTTCGAGCACAAGAAAATTGTCCTCATTACCGCGGCGGACACGGCCCACATCTGATTTTGCGTGCAACTCAACGTTCATAGGCATGTGAAGACAATTCGGGAAAAGTCTACGAAATTCTACCTCTATCGAAGTTTAACTGTCACTTCCGGTTGTGCGCGGATGCAATTGTCCGCAATACAAGAATTGATTCAAGGCCAATTCAGATTCAAACACTATTTAAAGCTTGATCGAGGTCGGCAATTATATCATCGGTATCTTCCAACCCTACCGAAACCCTAACCAGACCATCCGTGATGCCCAGCCGTTCCCGCTTGGCCGCGTCAACAGAAGCGTGTGTCATCGTAGCCGGATGCGATATTAAAGTCTCAACGCCGCCAAGACTTTCCGCCAGTGTGCATAACTTCACGGCCTCAAGCACAGTCCGGGCCGCAGCCAGCGAACCGACATCGAATGCCACCATGCCGCCAAAGCCGCGTTGCTGGCGCCTGGCGAGTGCGTGTTGCGGATGCGATGCCGATCCCGGGTAATAAACTTTTCTTACTTTCGGATGTTCCTCGAGAAAAGCGGCGACGGCGCGGCCTGACTTGTCGTGCTGCTCCATGCGTAGCGCCAGCGTCTTGGTGCCGCGCATTACCAACCAGGAATCAAGCGGCGAAAGGATAGCGCCGGCGCTGTTTTGAATGAACCCGATCCATTCGGCATCGGTTTCGTCATTCAGCACCACGGCGCCGCCGATGCCGTCCGAGTGTCCATTCAAATACTTGGTGGTCGAATGGACCACGATGTCCACGCCAAACTCAAGCGGCCGTTGCAGGTAGGGCGACATGAACGTGTTATCGCAAACAACGCGCGCACCCGCGTGATGCGCGATCTCGGAAACTTCCTTCAGGTCGGTAACGATCATTACCGGGTTTGTCGGTGTCTCGACAAAAAGCATTTTGGTGTTGGGCCGCATGGCCGCTTCCACGTTCAGCGCATCCGACGTATCCACGAAATCAAATTCAATGTTGTAGTTTGCCAGCACCCGCGTGAACAGACGAAACGTGCCGCCATAGGTGTTGTCGGATACAACGACGTGCTCGCCTGCTTTTATCAAGCGCAGCGTGGCATCGATCGCGGCCATGCCTGAGGCAAAGGCAAATCCAAAGCGTCCGCCTTCCAGCGCCGCAATGTTTTGTTCCAGCGCGCTACGAGTCGGATTTTGGGTGCGCGCGTATTCGTAGCCCTTGTTTTTACCAAGGCCTTCCTGCGCGTAAGTTGATGTTTGATAAATCGGAACTGTGACTGAGCCGGTCGCCTGGTCTGGTTCCTGGCCGCTGTGTATAGCTGTAGTTGCGAAACCCATATATCGATGAATCGTAAATCGTAAACCGCGAATAGTAAAATGCGCTGAGTTAGTCGGGCGATTCGACAGCCGTTCGGAGTGGTTGATTATGGAGCGACGCATGTTAGCCCGCGTGTCGTGAGGTGTCAATTAGCATAGCTCGAGTGTAAGGCTCAAGTTGATGTCCGATAAGCTCTGGCTTGTCGTAACGCCACGACAAATTAAACTTTACCGGACACTTGGTTTTCAAGTTGAGCGCCGCCCCGCCACCGCAAACTAACAGTTTGCTTTACTAAAGTTGGGAAACAGAGCCCCTGTAGTGGTTTTCTCCGGGAAAGGTTTTGCTCAGCCTAACTGGTCTACAGCGTCCCCGATTTGGCGCTTTAAGGAAAACCATTGATGACACGAATCGCCCTTATCCTGCTGGTCCTCTTGCATCTTTTCGTTGGCGCGTCCCTTGTGCGCGCACAGTCTGCAACAGCGCCGACGCTGCGACCCGCGATCGAGCCCGTACGAGTTTCCGGCTCGGCACAAACCACTGCGACAGCGGAAGAGCCTGAAGTTGACGAGAACGACGTGGTGCGCGTCAGCACTAGTCTGATCACCGTGCCCGCGGAAGTGATGGACCGCAATGGCCGTTACATTGGTAGTCTGCGCAAGGAAGACTTTCGCGTTTTCGAGAATGGAGTCGAACAAGAGCTGTCTTATTTTGCCAGCGTCGAACAACCATTCACAGTTGCGTTGCTGTTGGACGTGAGTGGTTCTACTCAGCCGCGCCTGCAGGCAATACGCGCGGCGGCCAATGCCTTCATTAAGCGTCTGCGCCCGAATGATAGGCTGCTAATCATTTCCTTTGACGGCAAATCATTAGCACCGCGGCTTTAGCCCGGTGGTGAAGTTCTGCAAAATGATTCCTTGAACCGTTTCCAACGGTTTCTCGTGATCCTCCTGCCGAAAAAAAACCGTTAGAAACGTTTCGTTGTCAATTCCGGTTTGCTATCACGCATTATGAAAGGGCGCCCCTGATGGCTGAAGCCGCGGTGCTAATGAGATCGCTTTGCGTCTCCCGCCCGGCGCTCTCAGTGAAAGCGAATCACAGCCAACTTCTTGAAATTTCAAACTGACCCACTACCTACCAGTTCATTACGTTGACATTGCTTAGGTGCGCAAGCTAATCTGTTACCCCGTGAATCACACGGATCCAAATCCTCAAAACAACAACAAAACAAGAGTAGTCGCAATAATCCCCGCTCGTTACGAGTCTACTCGTCTGCCCGGCAAAGCCCTGCTCGAGATCGCCGGAAAACCGATGATTTGTTGGGTTGTTGAAAGTGCGCTCGCTGCCCGAAACGTCGAGCGAACAATCGTCGCAACCGACGACCAACGCATTTTCAAGGCAGTAGAGTCAGCCGGTTATAAAGCCGTCATGACTCGCCGCGACCACAAGAGCGGGACCGATCGCATAGCCGAAGTTTTAGCGGCTTTGCCTGATGCCGAGATCATTGTGAACGTCCAGGGCGATGAGCCGCTGATTTCGTCTATCACTATTGAGAACGCCGTCGACGAGATGATAAGCGATGAGCGCGCCGGAATCGTGACAACCTGGGAGTCGATGGAATCCGCCGCCGATGTACTGAATCCGGATGTTGTAAAGATCGTGGTTGATGACCGAGGACGGGCACTTTATTTTTCTCGAGCGCCTGTGCCTTATCCGCGCGACGCAGCCCGCAAACACGGCACCCTGGCAGAAGCACTGCACCACGAGCCGCCACTGTTATCGTCTTTCCGCAAGCATACCGGCCTTTACGTTTATCGCCGCCATGTGTTGCTGGACTTCAACAGTTGGCCGCAGTCGGAGCTGGAACGGCTTGAGTCGCTGGAACAACTACGAGCGCTCGCGCACGGGGTTGAAATCAAAGCCATCGAAGCATCATCGCGATCGATAGGTGTCGATACGGCAGCGGATCTGCAACGAGTGCGATCAATTGTTGAGGAAGAGGCTTATAGTTTAGAGTCCAAGCTTTAGCTTGAAATCCGGGGAACACGGCAACCTAAAGGTTGTACTCTGAACTTCTCGAGCTTTTGAATGATAAGCAGAGGTAAGAGCTAAGAGGTAATGGCAAAGGCAGAAGGCGTAGGGCGAAAGAAAAAGGAGTAAGCAATGCCGAAATATATTTTTGTGACCGGTGGTGTGGTTTCGAGTTTGGGAAAAGGCCTGGCTGCCTCTTCGATCGGCTGCCTGTTGGAAGCGCGTGGGCTGAAAGTCGCGCTGATCAAGCTCGATCCCTATATCAACGTTGACCCCGGCACCATGTCGCCGTTCCAGCATGGCGAGGTTTTTGTTACCGATGACGGCGCGGAAACAGATCTCGATCTGGGGCATTACGAGCGTTTCACGCATGCCAGTCTTTCGCAGGCGAACAATTGGACCACCGGCAGGATCTATCTTTCGGTGATCGAAAAAGAGCGGCGCGGCGACTACCTCGGCAAGACGATTCAGGTCATCCCGCATGTTACTAACGAGATTAAGGAAGCAGTGCGCGCGGTGGCGGAACAGGACAATGCCGATGTGGTCATTGTCGAAATTGGCGGCACGGTCGGCGATATCGAGTCGCTGCCGTTTCTCGAAGCAATCAGACAAATGGGTAATGAAGAAGGCGCCGGCAACACGCTTTTCGTTCATGTGACGCTTGTACCCTTCATCGCCGCGGCTGGCGAATTGAAAACAAAACCAACGCAACATTCCGTCAAGGACTTGCGCGAGATAGGCATCGCTCCGGACATTCTTCTATGTAGATCGGATCGGCCGCTGTCCTACGATTTGCGTTCAAAGATCGCACTGTTCTGTAATGTAAAAGAATCCGCGGTCATAAGCGCGCAGGACGTGGATACGATTTATGAGGTGCCGCTGGCTTTCCACGAGCAGGGACTCGATGAATTGATCGTGACGCAACTCGGACTGGGTACGCGCGCGGCGCAGACTGATTTGTCCGAGTGGCGCGATTTGGTCGGCACAATCCGCCAACCCGCGGGTGGCCAGACTTCAATCGCGATCGTCGGCAAGTATGTGGAGTTGGAAGATTCTTATAAGTCTCTGCGCGAGGCGCTGACGCATGGCGGCGTCGCAAACAAGCTGCGCGTTGACGTGAAATGGATCGAGTCGGAAGAGTTGATGGATGATGACTACGAATCACGTCTGCGCGACTTTGACGCGATCCTGGTGCCCGGCGGTTTTGGCAAGCGCGGCATTGCGGGAATGATTCGCGCGATCACGTATGCGCGAAAAAGCGGTACGCCATATTTCGGCATTTGCCTGGGAATGCAGACGGCGTGCATTGAGTTCGCCAGAAGTGTTTGTGGTCTTAAGGACGCCGACTCCACTGAGTTTGATGGCGAAACACCGTATCCGGTTATCTTCAAGTTGCGCGATTTGATTGACGTTGAAGAGTTGGGCGGCACCATGCGTTTGGGCGCCTGGCCCTGCAATCTTTCGGAGAATTCATTGGCCCGTGAGATTTATGGCAGTGAGGAAATCGGCGAACGCCACCGTCATCGTTATGAGTTTAATCCTGAATTTCGCGAAAGCCTCGAGCAGGCCGGCCTGGTTTTCAGCGGCGTTTCACCGGCTGGAAAGTTTGTAGAGATTATCGAGCTGTCGCGTGATGAACATCCGTGGTTTTTGGGTTGTCAGTTTCACCCGGAGTACAAATCAAAACCGCTCAGCGCTCATCCGTTGTTTGCCTCTTTCGTTCGCGCGGCTTACGCGAATCGAGTGCGAAACGAAACATCAATGGACAAGAACGGAGAGCCGGAAATTTTGATTCCCGAACGGGCGAATGTCACCAGCGCCGACTAGTCAAATATCAGGCACGACGCACCATTAATTGATTCCTATTCCTTTGTCACCGCTTTGCAGAAAGAGTCGCGCGGGGAGGAAGGACAACTCAGCCTGCGGAGCAGGCGAGAGCATAAAGCCTGGGGTGAAGCGTAGCGGAACCCCAGGACAGTGAATTGAAAATAACAAAGCCCGCGGCGCGGGCGACAGCCATCACCGCTGACGCTATCGCCCGCTCCGCGGGCTGGCGTCATCTTGGGATTATTAACCTGGGGTTGCGCTACGCTTCACCCCAGGCTTTACGCTTTCGCCTGCTCCGCAGGCTGGAATGTCAGTGATGAATCGTTGAAAGTCTTCTCACAGCATCAATTACTTTTTGTGCAAGGCCCCTTTGCCTGAACCTTGCGGTTAGGGCCAAGTATGGACGCACGACAGGACTCGCAAAGTAAATCTCATACGCATTCATTCCGCAGAATGTAATCAAACACTATTAGTTTTCGCACAAATGTGAGCGCGCGCTTGGATAGACTTGCGCTGCAAGTGCATCTCTCTGTGTTTTGCGAGATAATCCCCCCGCTCTTCCCACTATCGAGTTCATATGCTGCAATGCCCCACATGCGGACGGCGCTACTCCCGGGACTTTGAAATTTGTCCCGAGGACCAGTCGCCACTTCAAGCTGACGCAACAAATGCCGGATCGCTTCCCACCGATCCATTGCTCGGCCACACGCTCGACGATAAATACCGCTTGGAGGCGCAACTGGGCGTTGGTGGTATGGGCACGGTTTATCGCGCCCGCCATCTGCTTATTGACCGTCCAGTCGCCGTAAAAGTTTTGAACCCGCGTTTTGTGGAAGACGAAGCAGCGCGCACGCGCTTTCAAAGAGAAGCCCGCGCCGCCGGCAGGCTGCAGCACACTAACGCGGTAACGGTGACAGACTACGGCCAAACGCAGGATGGCTATGTCTATATCGTGATGGAGCTGCTCGAGGGACGGACGCTGCGCGACATTCTGGCGAAAGAAGCTCCGTTAGACGCGGCGCGGTCAGTATCGATAATGCTACAGGTATCGGCTGCAGTCGCGGCGGCTCACGATGCCGGGATCATTCATCGCGATTTGAAACCAGCGAATATTTTTATTGTGCAACGAGCTGAAGTACCGTCGGTGGTTAAGGTTCTTGATTTTGGCATTGCCAAACTGGCCGCGGAATCACTTGAAGAGGATGACATCAAAGCGTTGACTCAAGTCGGCGCGATGATTGGCACGCCGCGTTACATGTCGCCAGAACAATGTGATGGTGCTGAGCTGACGCCGGCTGCTGATGTTTACAGCCTGGGCGTGATTCTTTATGAAATGTTGACCGGCGCGGTACCCTTCAGCGGATCGACGCCGCTGGCGATCGCGATGAAGCACACTTCGGAGTTGCCGCGGCGTCCGCGTGAATTTGTAGCTTCGATTCCGCCGGCGCTGGAAGAAGTCGTGTTGCATGCCCTGGAAAAGAGTCCGCAGAATCGTCCCGCGAATGCTGCCGAGTTTCGCCGTGAATTACTTGCAACTGCAGAACGTCTCGGACTGGAACACGCAGCGATCGCCAGCTCGCCAAACATTGAAGCCTTGCGCAGCGTCGGCAAGGAGTCGCCATCAGGGCGTCTGGTCGTAGACATTTCGAAACTAAGAGAAACCCGCGCCGCCAATAGCGACGCAACCGAGGTCACAGTTGTCAGCCCTTCTGTGATGGCCGTAGCGGGCGTACCGGCCATTAAGAATTCTGCGGCACAATCGAACAATCAATCCTTTTCGCGCCTCTCAGTTTCATTTACCGACCGATCGACGAAGCAGTTCCTGCTGATTGCGGCCGCGATTGCGGTGGTGCTGGCGCTTGCTTTGGCCTTCGTCGCCGTCAGATCCAGCCGTGCAGTTCCGGAAGCGGCAGCGGTGGCGAGTCCCAGCGTCAGTCCCAGCGTCAGTCCCAGCGTCAGCCCTACGCCTGAGCCCTCACCATCGCCAGTAACTTCGCCGTCCGCTTCGCCCAGGCGCGAAAGCCGAAAGCCTGCGCCCGCAAACAGCAACCGAGGATCGAAAGGGAACTCAGTTTTTAAGAAATTCAAGCGCATATTTAAGAACCCGTTCTAGTAGATTCGCCCGGTATGTCCGTACACAATCACGTGAAACCTTTCCAGGTCGGCAACACAACTTTTGGTGACGGACGACTGACGATCATCGCCGGTCCTTGCGTCATTGAATCGCGAGAGCACGCCCTAATGATGGCGCGTGAGTGTTCGGTACGGGCGCAAAAGGCAGGACTCGATTTCGTTTACAAGTCTTCATTCGATAAAGCCAACCGCTCGTCGGTAAAAAGCTTTCGTGGACTGGGAATGGAAGCCGGCCTCGAGGTGTTGCGGGAAGTGAAAACGGAAGTCGGCGTTCCAGTGCTGACTGATATTCACGAAGTGTCGCAGGTTGCGCCGGTTGCGGAGGTGGCTGATGTGCTTCAGATTCCTGCTTTCCTTTCGCGGCAAACCGATCTGGTTTTGGCAGCAGCGCGATCAGGCCGTGCCGTCAATATCAAGAAAGGACAGTTTCTTGCGCCGCATGATGCGCGGAACATTGTTGATAAAGTGCGCGCAGTTGGTTGTGAAAAATTGATGCTGACTGAGCGGGGCGTCAGTTTTGGTTACAATAATCTGGTCGTGGACATGCGATCGTTTCCTATCATGCGAGAATTTGGTGTGCCGGTGGTTTTTGATGTTACCCACTCGCTGCAACTGCCGGGTGGGCTCGGACATGCAACGGGAGGCCAATCCGAATACATCGAACCGCTCGCACGCGCCGGTGTAGCTTGCGGTGTTGATGCGGTTTTCATGGAAGTGCACGAGTGTCCCGAGCGAGCGCCTTCAGACGGACCAAACGCACTGCCGCTCGAACGAATGGAGTCGTTACTAATGGTGTTGCGCGACATTCACCAGCTTATTCGAAACACGTTACTGTAGGTCAAGTTTTAAAAACGCCGAATCCTGATGTTTGCTGTAAGCCACATCTTCTTATGCAGAGAACTCTCGCAGTCTTTCTAACAGTCATTTTTATTTTAGTTTTTTCTTCCGGGGTTGCAGCTCAGGAAGAAGCAAGAGCGGCCTGGCAAATAAACAGGTTCGATATCAACGCAAACCTGCAGCTTCCCCAGCGCCTGCTGGCGGCAACGGCGCTGCTGAGTGCGACGAACGTTGGCCGCGGGTTGGGTTCGTCTTTCACATTTCGCATCAATGGAAAGGCGTCGATTAAAACTGTGACAGTTGGAAGCAGCAGCGCCAACTTCCGAACAGTTCCCGAGAGTTACGGAAATCTTCAAAGGGTTACCGTGACCTTGCCGGCAGGAGTTGCGCCAGACGGATCGCTCGCCTTGAATATCAGTTACAGCTTGCCGGTCGAGAGCAACACCGGGCTGGCTGCAATCTCGCCGATAGGATCTCAGTTTCTGCCAATGTCGTTTTGGTATCCCGCGCCGAGTACACCGTACACCGGCAAGGGTGCCGACACTGCGCCGGTGCGGGTGGTTGTTAACGGTGCGGGCGTAATCAGTTCCGGTGTTGAAAAAAGCGATCAGTCTGGATCAGTTATCTACGAAAACGCTCTAAACGGCGAGCCATTTTTTCTACAGAGTGACTGGGAAAAAGTAGATGGAACTGGAGAGAACAAAAACATCTCGGCGTTTGTGACGCGTGGCTCGCCCGTTGAGGATCGCAAACGTGCGGAAGCATTAATCGCGTTGGCGGGCAGCGCTCGCGCTTTCTATGCGGGTTTGCTGGGCGCAGCGCCGGAAGCTCCCATTCGACTTGTATCAGTGCGGCGCGGCGCAGGCTTTGACGATAGTGGCACGGTGTTGTTGGAATCCGGCGCTTTTCACCGCGCGCAGCTTGACTCGACGACAGCTCTGCTGATTTCTGAAGCGATAGCGCGTCTTTGGATCGGCGGGCAGACGCCGGTTCGCGCTGAAGGTGGGGCAGTGTTGCGTGAAGGCCTGGTGCGATTTCTGGCGACACAATTCATCGAAAAACAATTCGGGCAAAGCGCTGCCGAAACAGAACGCATACATGAACGGCTGGCCTACAGTGCCGTGGTCTTGCGAGAAGCGCCCCTCTCAAAAGTAACCGCGCTCGACCCTACCTATTTCAGCACAGTGCCCAACAAGGGAGCGATGGTCTGGCGGCTGGTTGAGCGGCGCTTGGGCCACGACGCTTTTATCAACATCGTTCGTGAAGTGTTGGTGTCGGGTAAGGGAAGCGGGATGACTCTGGCGGCGCTGCGAAGTGTAATAGCCCAACGTGGCGGCGACGCAATAAGAATTCTATTGGATCAACTGCTCGACCAGTCCACCGATCTCGATCTAATGATTGGTTTGCCGCAACAGCGAGGCAGCGAATCAGTATCAGCGTTACGCAACGTCGGGGCGATCGATGTGGTCACAACCGTCACAGCAACTACCGCAAGCGGGCAGCAAATTTCCGTCGACATAACCGTGCCGGGACGAGGCTTCGCTGAAGCAGTATTTAAGACCTCAGCGCGAGTTATACGCGTCGAGATCGATCCGGAAAAACTCTACCCGCAAGTGGATTATGCAAACGACAGCATGCCGCGAACGCCGGAGCTTCGTGACGCGCTTGCTGAAGCGACGCGACTGTTAGGCGCGCAGGATTTTGTCAAAGCGGAGTCTTCCGCCCGGGCGATCCTCGCAAACACGCCGCAGATGCAAGAGGCAGGCATCATCCTGGCGCGCGCGCTGCTTGGGCAGAATCGGACAGATGAAGCGGAAAAGCTTTTCCGTTCTCTACTGGCACTATCGCTGCCAACGCCGGCGGCGATCGCCTGGGCCAACATAGGCCTGGGCGAAATCAGTCTGAAGAAGGGCAGGGCGGCGGAAGCGGCCAGTCTTTTCACCGCTGCTGTGCGGGCCGACGCAGAATACGCTTCGTCGCTGGCGGCGCGAAACGGACGGATCAGGGCCGAGATGGCCGCAAACCTGTTACAGGTAGACCCCGCGATTCGCAATTTCATCGGACAGTTGGACCAGGCGATTGCTAGCGGTAAGAAAGTGGAGTTGGAGCCGCGCGTCGGGTCAGGGGAATTAGTCAGATTTATTAGCGGCGTGGTCGGTACTCAACCTGAAGTCTGGCGCACCAAGGCTTTGCGCACCGAACAGTGGGATGCGGATTTGTTCGCCGCCGACGTAAGTCTTGAGACTAAGGAGTTGGGCAAGGAACAATCCGGTACCGCGCTCTATATTCTTTCGCGCAGCAACGGCAATTGGAAACTAGTGGGGATCGATCTGTTTGAAGTCAGGTGAGTGCTTTCGCCGGCGGTAAGAAAGAAGATTTACCATTTACCATTTTTCATTTGTCATTAAGCATCGAATAACCTGTTGCCAGGGAAAAAGATTAGCGGAGCGGGATCTGGGAGGATCGGAAATGGAAAATGGAAAATGAGAAATGAAAAATGGTAAATGGTAAATCTTCTTAATCCGGTCCGCCCCCGCTTAGCTCCACTTAACTAACATGGTAGATCTAGCCACAATCGAGCGTCGCGCTTCGCACATCAAACTCCTTTTGTTGGACTGCGACGGTGTGCTTACCGACGGCAGGCTTTGGCTACTGCAAGAAGGCGACGAGCATAAGGCTTTCAATACGAAGGATGGTTTGGGACTTGAGCTGCTGCGCCGCGCCGGACTGCGCGCCGGCATTATTACCGGCCGAACTTCATCCGCACTGGCGCGCCGCGCCGAAGAATTAGGGATCGAGTTTTTGCGGCAAGGCAACGAACAAAAAATAGCTGCTTTCGAGGAAGTCTTGCGTTCCGCTGGAGTTGAGGAAGACGAGGTTGCTTTCGTGGGAGACGACTTAAGCGACATCCCGCTAATGCGGCGGTCGGAATTTGCCGTGGCGGTTGCTGACGCCGTTGCCGAGACACGCGCTGCGGCCCATTATGTCACGCAGGCTAAAGGCGGTCGCGGTGCTGTGCGTGAAGTTATCGAAATCATTTTAAAGTCGCAAGGACGCTGGAACGATCTGATTGAAGGGTACATGAAGTAAGGAATCCGCAGCAGGTTTTGCCTCGCGCCAGTAAAGATCTTCTATTTTTCATTTTTCATTTGCCATTGGGAGCCGCTGACCCAGTGCAGATGAGAACTTCCTTTCGGAAAAAAGAGAGCCTTGGAGACCCAACCTTCCTTGCTTGCAATGACAAATGGAAAATGAGAAATGATAAATGGAAAATCTAAGGCCCATCAGTCGTCGTTCGTTGACACTGGCAGGGGCGTTAACTAATCTTTCGCCTAAGGAGAAGCTGTAGTACTTCCCAGTTTTGATTGAAACTCACGAGCGGGCGTAACTCAATGGTAGAGTGTCAGCTTCCCAAGCTGAAAGTTGCGAGTTCGATCCTCGTCGCCCGCTCCAGATTTCCCTGGAATTGGAACCGGCCAAAACCCGGCGGTTTCGTGATTGGGTGTTGGAGATAAGTTATGCCAACTCTTTTGTTCCTGCTGTTAGTTTTACTGTTGTTCTCACCGCCGCAGAATCCGATGCCGCCCACAGAAACCGTCAGCGCTAAAGATGCTTCCCAAATCTCAGTGCTCAGCTTCAGGTGGTCTCGGATACGCAAAACCGTCAAAGGGGAACCTCAGGGAGTTACGCCGGCTCGCGAGATGATTCCCGACAATAAAACCTATCAGCGAAATGCTCGAGTCAATCAGCCGGTAGGACAGCGCGATCCTAATGAGGACACGGTCGACGGTCGCAGCGCCGCGATTGAAAAGATAGTGCAGGAGTCGCGCACGGCGCCGCCGAAGTCGCTGGACACCTTTGCTTATGAAGTGAAGCTCGCCAACGGCAGCAGGAAAGCGATCGATGTTGTGTTTTGGGAATACCAATTCATCGATCCGGCGAGCCCAGCGACACCCGCCCGGCGCCAGTTTCTTTGCGGGGCAGGAATAAAGTCAGGCAAAGAGAAGGAGCTGCAGGCATCAAGTTTGTCTGGACCAAGCGATGTAGTCAGCGTGGAGACGTTAACAAATAGCTCCAGCAAACGTTTGCAGGAGATGGTGCTGATCAATCGGGTGGAATACGCCGACGGTTCCATTTGGGAACGCAAGGGCTGGCGGTTTTCGGAAATTCGCGTAACGCTGAAACGCGTGCTGGCAACGCCCTGGACCGAACCCTGCCGGGCACTGTGAATCAGTCCGCATTCTCCTTAAGCAAAACCTAGCGCGCGGGTGATGCGAATTACATTTGGTATTCAAAGCGAGCCACGTCTGACTCCCCAAGAATCACAGTGTCGCCGGAGTTTAACGACGCTTCGGTTACCCGATCGCCCCTGGGATCGTTTATGAACGTGCCATTACGAGATTCCTGATCGACGATCTTCACCTGTCCGTCGCGCACGCCGATCCAGAGATGACGTTTGGAGATACGAGGATCGGCTACTACGATCTGCGACAAACTAGGTTCACGACCGATGTACGCGCCTTCCGGCTTCACCTCGAACTCCTGTCCCGCCAAAACACCGGAAGTGAACTTGATAATTCCGTAGCTGATAGTGACTGTCTTCTCGCGCGTGATGGCGACGGTGCGCGACGGATCGAAATCGAGCGAACCGAAATCCGGTACGGGGTTATCGGAGGTGGCTTCGACCGCGCTCGGTTCAGGCGAAATTAGCGGTGCCTCAAACGCAGGTGGCGCCGAGTCAAAAGCCGGCGGCGCCGATTCAAAATCCGGTGTCGCAGCCATCAGGTCTGGCTCGGCAATTTCCGGCGCCGGCGAAGCGGCGACATCAAATGACGGAGCGGCAGGCGAAGCGGCGGCGAGTTGAGCCTTTTTTCGCTTTCGGGAAATGAAAAAGATCGCCAACCCGACCGCGACGATCACGACGACAAAAAATAGCAACAGAAGAACAACGCCAATAATGACCCACATCGTCCAGCCAGAATCCATCTCAATATGCTCCTTGGAAGAATAGTCAGTTAGATGTTTGGTGCTAGCGGGTGGAATATTAGCCTAAAAACGTCTTGATTGGTTGAAAATTCTGCGAATGTGCGAACCAGCGAACCGGCTCCCTTGGTCCGAATGGGAGAGCGGCTTTGGCCGTAGTGGTCATGGTATACTTCGCCTCTCAGGTTCTGATGAGTTTTTCCGGAGTGGTTATGGCCGAGACGACGCGTTTCACTGTTATCTGTCCCTGCTGCGAAGCGACATTGGGAATTGACTCGCAAACCGGCGCGCTGATTTCGCACGAAGAAAAAAGTAAGCCGCTGGCCTCATTCGAGGACATGGTCAAGGGCCTCGACAAGCAGAAGCAGGTGCGCGAACAGATCTTTGCTCAGGAACTGAATTCGATGAAGGATCGCGATCGCATTCTTGAAGAAAAGTTTCAGGAGGCCATGAAGCGCGCTGAGAAAGACAAAGACAAACCTTATCGTAACCCCCTCGATTTGGATTGAACTTGATTGACTTGAGTTGAAACCCCCGCCTTGCGTGCTGCGTAGTTAGCAACACGGACCAATGAAGTAATCATCGAATCTCCCAGACTATTCTGCGAATCCATATTTCTGGAGTTAACTGAATGAAGCAGCAAAAATTTGTACGTTTGTTGATGCTTGTCTCGATCTTTGCGATCTCGCTCGGTTGTGCCGAGGTTTTGCGGGCACAAGGGTCGCTGCCAAAAATTGCCTTTCGGGATCGGAACCTGGCAAACGGGATGCGCGTGTTGAGCGCGGTGGACCATTCCAGTCCGACCGTAGCAATTCAGGTTTGGTATCACGTCGGCTCAAAAGACGATCCGGTCGGCCGCAGCGGTTTTGCGCATCTGTTCGAACACATCATGTTCAAAGCTACGAAAAACATGAAGTCCGAAATGATGGACCGTCTGACGGAGGATGTGGGTGGCTTTAATAACGCCTTCACCAATGCTGATGTGACGGTCTATTACGAAGTTGTGCCTTCGAACTATCTCGAGACGTTGTTGTGGGCCGAAGCTGATCGTCTATCGGGACTGACCGTCGACGAGCCGAATTTCAAATCTGAGCGCAGTGTTGTCGAGGAAGAATATCGCCAGAGTTATTTGGCGCCGCCCTACGGCATGTTGGAATATTTGATCGAGCAACAATCGTTCATTGCCCATCCTTACAAGCGACCGACCATTGGCAGTATTGAAGACCTCGACGCCGCGTCGCTGGAAAATGTGCGCGCGTTCCACAACACGTTTTATCGACCTGACAATGCGACGCTGGTAGTGGCCGGCGATTTTGATCCGAAGCAACTCGACGCCTGGGTTGACAAATATTTGGCGCCTATTGCCAAGCCCGCCATTGCGCTGCCGCGCGTCAATACCAAGGAGCCGGAACGCACAGCCGAGCGACGCATAACTCATTACGCCGTGAATGTGCCGTTGCCCGCAATAGCGTTGACCTACCTGATACCTTCGCAGAAGAGTCCTGACTCTCCGGCGTTGCGCGTCGCGGCGACGATCCTGGCCCAGGGTGAGTCTTCGCGGCTCTACCAGTCGCTCATTTACGATCAGCAAGTGGTGCAAAGCGCGGATGCCACTCCGGATCTGCGTGAGGACGCTAGCGTCTTTTATTTCAATCTGGTGCTTGCCAGTGGCAAGAAGCCTGAAGAAGGCGAGCGCGCGTTACTGGCTGAGATTGCAAAAATGCAGAACGCGGCAGTTACGGCCGCCGAGCTGGACAAGGCGAAGAACCAACTGGTAACGAACGAACTGCGACAGCGTGAGACGAGTAATGGCAAAGCATTGTCGCTTGGCGAAGCGGCGGTGTTGCTCGGCGATCCCAATCGAGTCAACACGGATTTGGCTCAGCTACAGGCTGTAACCGCGGCTGACGTTCAACGCGTAATGAAGAAATACTTCACGGCGGCGAACCGGCTGGTTATTTACTACCTGCCGAAGGCTGAACAAAGAACCAGCAATTTAAGAAATCCGGACGATCAGGCTCAGCGCGTACCGGGAGGGCAAGGAAAATGAAGATCAATATGATCCGCAATGTAGCGCTGATTTCGCTGGCTCCGTTCGTCGCTCTTCTAGTTACTCCAATGCGTACGAATGCGCAGTCAGCAGCTCCGCAAGCAACGCCTCCGCCACCGGCGTCGCCGCGCTCAGCGCAGTTTCCCAAACCAGTCGAAAAGACCTTGGCAAACGGTCTGCGTGTGATCGTCGTTGAGCGTAAAGGCACTCCATTGGTTGCTGCTCAATTGTTGATAAAGAACGGGGCTGAAGTTGATCCGCCGGAGTTGGCGGGTCTCGGCAACATGACCGCCAGCCTTTTGACTAAAGGTACCGAAAAACGCAGCGCCACCCAGATCGCCGAAGCGATCGAAGCGCTGGGCGGATCGCTTGACGCGTCCGCGCGTTGGGACTCTTCACGAGTGGGCGTGAATGTGATGTCGTCAAAGCTTGGACCAGCGCTGGAGATTCTTTCCGATGTGGTGCGGCGGCCGACTTTCAAAGAAGATGAAGTTGAACGTCTACGACAACAAACGCTGGACGACCTGACGGTCGAGTTGGGCCAGCCGGGGTCGATCGCGCGTTACGTCGCGGCTCGGGTTGTTTTTGGTGATGCGCCCTACGGCCAACCGCTGGCCGGCACGCCGCAGTCAATCGCCCGACTCGGTCGCAACGACGTCGTCACTTATCACGGCCGCTTTTATCGTCCCGACAATGCCATTCTTGTTTTGGGTGGCGACCTGAAAGCTGCCAACGCATTCAAACTGGCGCAACAGTATTTTGGAGACTGGGCCAAGCCGGGGACAGCGATGCCAACTTTGCCGGTTAGCAAGCTGCCTGCATCGGCGAGTCCGCGTGTCGTAGTCGTCGATAAACCCGATGCCGGCCAGGCCGCCGTGTTATTGGCGCGCACGGGAATTCAGCGCAAGGATCCGGATTATTACCAGGGCCTGGTTGCCAACTCGATGTTGAGCGGATACTCCGGTCGCTTGAATCAGGAAATCCGGATTAAGCGCGGACTTAGTTACGGCGCCGGCAGCACGCTCGATACGCGTCGCGAAGTTGGACCATTCCTCGCTTCCGCGCAGACCAAAAACCAATCGGCCGCGGAAGTCGCTGGACTCCTCTTGTCCGAAATCGATCGCTTGTCATCGGCCGCGGTGCCGGATGTGGAACTAACGCCGCGCAAAGCTGTGGTCGTGGGAAACTTCGCGCGCAACCTGGAAACTGCTTCCGGTCTCGTGGCGCAGGTGTCGTCGCTAGCGCTTTATGGAATCAGCTTCGACGAGATTAACCGTTACATCACAAACGTGCAGGGGATCACTGCCGGCGACGTGCAGAAATTTGCGGGCAGTCATCTCGCGGCTAGTAACGCCAGCATCATCGTGGTGGGCAATGCGAAGGAGTTTCTGCCGGCGTTGCGTAAACAGTTTCCTCAGGTGGAGGTGATTCCGGTGGCGGAAATGGATTTGAACTCTGCACTGCTGCGAACAAAGCAACCGAGCAAATGATCAGTTGGTTAGAGAGCAACTGATCGGTCATCGCTTTACGCCGAAGGCGTTCGCTAACTTAGCCCAGGGTAACACCCTGGGTTAGAGAGTCAAGACAAAGTGTTTACGCTGAAAGTGTTTTGATAGCGTCAGTTCACTTCCGTATTATCAACCCCTTCAGGGTGAAACTCATGCTGCATCGGTTCCCGGGGTGTTACCCCGGGCTAATTTAGCGAACGCCTTCGGCGTAAACTGTAACCAGCTTCCAACCCAAGTGGCGTAGTCCTACCAATCTTCCGCTCAAAGCTTGATCTCAGGTTATACTCGCCCAAATCCATGCATCCTGACCTGCGCACATTTCTCGATCTTCTATATCGAGAAAACGAAATCCTGAACATCGAAGCGGAAGTTGATCCTTATCTCGAGGTCGCGGAAATTCATCGCCGCGTAATCGAGGGAGGCGGGCCGGCGCTTTTGTTCAAACGCGTGAAGGGAAGTCGCTACCCGGTGGTTACCAATCTTTTCGGCACCGCGCGGCGCATTGAATTTGCCTTTGGTCCAAAACCGGAAAGGTTAGTGCGCGAGTTGGCTCAGGTGGCTGAATCGTTGTTGCCCCCAAGACCTTCCGAACTATGGGAGCATCGCTCACTCGCGTTTGAAATGCTGCGACTCGGAACGAAGAACACGCAGCGCGCGCCGGTCAAACAGGTGCTGGATCAACCAGCGCGGCTTGACGAGTTGCCGGTGCTAACAACCTGGGACGAAGACGGTGGTCCATTCATCACCCTACCTCTTGTCTACACCGAAAATCCGCTGACGAAGAAGCACAATCTGGGCATCTATCGCCTGCAGGTCTACGACGCCAAGTCCACTGGTTTGCATTGGCAGATTCAGAAAGGCGGAGGGTTCCATTATCACGAAGCGGAAAAGATGAATGAGCCCTTGCCGGTTACCGTATTTCTTGGTGGTCCACCGGCGTTGATACTCGCGGCCATTGCGCCGCTGCCTGAAGATGTTCCGGAGCTTGTGCTCGCTTCGTTGCTGGCGGGCGAAAAGTTGAAGCTGACACAAAACCCACTTGGTGGCCCGCATCGTTTAGCGGCAGCCGCCGAGTTTGCGCTGGTGGGCAACGCGCAACCTCACGTGAGACGCGCTGAAGGTCCATTCGGCGATCATTATGGTTACTACTCGCTGCAACATGACTACCCGGTGTTTGGAGTTGACGCGGTCTTTCATCGGCGCGATGCAATTTATCCGGCAACGGTAGTTGGCAAGCCGCGCCAGGAAGATTTTTTCATCGGCGATTACCTGCAGAAGTTGTTGTCGCCGTTGTTTCCGTTGGTGATGCCGGGCGTTCGCGATTTATGGACCTATGGCGAAACCGGATTTCATTCGCTGTGCGCCGCAGTCGTGCGCGAACGTTATGGTCGCGAGGCGCTGGTCTCAGCTTTTCGCATCCTTGGCGAGGGCCAGCTTTCGTTAACCAAGTTTCTATTGCTCACCGACACGCCACAAAATCTTCATGACTTCTCGCATTTACTTGAGCATGTGCTGGCGCGCTTTAACCCGGCTACGGATTTGTTCATCTTTGCAAACGTGTCGATGGATACGCTCGATTACACCAGCGGAAAAGTGAACGAAGGTAGCAAGGCTGTAATGCTGGGTTTGGGTAAAGCGAAGCGCGAGCTGCCGCGCGAATTTCGGGGCCAGTTGCCGCGCGACGTGACAGCGGCTGAGGTGTTTTGTGGCGGCTGTCTGGTTGTCCAGGGATTCTCTTACGCGGAAGATCCGGAGCAAGCGGCGCGGCTCGCAAAAGAGGATTGGTTGCGAGATTGGCCTCTAGTCATTCTTCACGACGATGCGAAGGTGGCGCGCTCGACATCTGATTTTCTGTGGTCCACCTGGACGCGCTTTGAACCCGCCGCCGACATTTATGCAGCCGAAACGAAAGTCGTTCGCCATCACCTGTCGTATGAAGGTCCAATTGTTATCGACGCGCGCACCAAGCCCGGTTTTCCGAAAGAGTTGATTGTCCGGGATGATATTGCGGCCTTAGTCGATCGCCGCTGGCCTGAGTATTTTCCAAACGGCTCCGCTGGCTGATGTGCCTAAGGTTTGCTTGGACTTGTCCGCAAAACTTGAAAGCCATTCCGCACGCAATAAGTTGTTGTAGGAGACCGCGCACTTCGATTAATTCGCAGGTCAGGAAGGGTGGTTTACCCCCGCTCGTTGAATGCCATTCAAAGTGGGCGGGGGCAAGCCACCCTTCCCGACCTTGAGGTTACCCGCTTGGACTTGTCGCCAAAACTTGCCAGCCATTCCGCACTGGCCGAGCCGTACAAATTAGAATGGAGATGACAATCTGTCTTGGTCTACAGCGACAGGCGAACCGTAAACACCGCGCCGCCCGTTATTGAGTTTGCCGCAGTCAACGTCCCGCCGTGTTGCGTGATGACCCGATGGGCCAGCGCGAGGCCAACGCCGTGGCCGGTGGCCTTGGTAGTGAAGAAAGGTATGAAGATGCGTTGCAAATCTGCCGGCTCAATCCCTTCGCCGGTGTCTCTAACTTTAATTACGGCCCATTGTTTGCCGACCTGATCGCGCTCGGTTGAAGTGGAAACTTCGACGCGGCGATCGGTTTGGCTGTCCTGAATCGCTTCGGCGGCATTGCGAATTAGATTGAGTAGGACCTGACGCAACATGCGCTCGTCAGCGCGGATGAGAGCTTCCGACTCAGCGAGCGAAACGCCCGCGGTCCCAGTAATAACGAGCTCGACGCGACGTTGCGCGAATAGTTGGCGCAGCTCGCCGGCACATTCGCCGATCAGTTCCTTTACATCTACCTCCTCAAGATGCAGCGGTTGCGGCCGGGCAAAGTTCAAAAACGACGTCACCATCTCGGAAAGATTTCTGACTTCGCCCAGCAACGATGCAGCGACAGTTGTGCCTTTTTCATCCAGCTCAAGGCTCTGAAGCAGTTGCACGTAGCCATGAAGCGCCGCGATTGCATTCTTAAATTCATGGGCCAGCCCCGCTGACATTTCACCCAGGCTTTCCAAATTCTTTTTTAGCGCCACCTGCTCGCGCAGTTGGGTGACTTCAGTGATATCGGTCAAAAGACAAAGCGCCCCACGCTCATTTTGCTCAGGCGAAATGTTGATGGGAGCGATTGTGGCCCCCAGACGCCGCGGCAGACGATCGCTGCTGATTACCTCAATCTCTTCGCGACGAAAAAGTCTCCCGGTTTCGAGACATTGCTGGACCATCTGCGCCAGTTGCGGCAGGTGTTGCAGTAACGTGGCCACGGATTGGCCCAGCGCTGCACCATCAACTTCCAACAGCGCCCGACCAGGCGCGTTGATGACGGTTGAGCGGCCATTGCCATCAAACGCAATCAGACCCGACGGCACGCTGGCTACGATGCGCTCGTTGAACTGCTCGGCTGAGGCCGCGCGCTTGCTGGCCTCACTGCGCAACTCCTCAAGCACTTCACGTTGCTTTTGTAGTTGAGCGACGACCGATTGAAACGTTTCCAAAACGAACTCGCCTTCATCCTGTGATCGGTTGGCCGGCGCAGTCAGCGAGGCTTTTTCAGCTTCGCCCATGAGCTGCCGATAAGGTCGCAGCAACCTGCGCAACAAAAACAAGATGCACAGCAAGCTGCCCAGGAGAATTGCGACAAAAGCTGCGAGCAGGAGTGGGCCGCGAGTAGCCGGAGTCTCTGGAATCAACAAATACAGAAGAATCGTAAAAAGCGCTGCCAGCAAAAAGAAGCCGGCGAGCAACGACAATCCGAATTGGTAACGGGTTCGGTGACGCATTACAAGAATTTCGGAATTCGAGTTTCGGAATTCGAATTTCCGCAAGTGCAGGTTTGGACTGTAAGCATCAGTTGATTGTAATCGTCAGTTACGTCGACTAGGCGTGGGATTGTGATTCGACTATCACCAGCGAAAATCCGAAATCCGAAATCCGCAATCCGAAATTCACCGAAACTGTCCCGCATACCATTCGACAATCTGCCGGCCGCTGAGCAGAGCGGCAATAGCGCCAATCCCCAGAAATACTCCGAACGGCAACAACATTTGCATATTTCGTTTGCCCTGCCGCGCCATCAGCACAATGCCGATTATTGAGCCGGACAACACACCGAGAAAGATATTTAGTATTGTCAGACGCCAGCCAAGATAAGCGCCCACCATGAACATCATCTTCACGTCGCCGAGGCCCATCGCTTCAATGCCGCGCAGTTTTTCCCAGGTCCACCCCATTAGCCATAAGGAGCCCCCGCCGATCAATGCCCCGATCAATGCGCCAATGAGCGACGCAGCCCAAAGCGGCATTCCCGCAAGCACGCCGTTAAGCAGCATCGGCAAATCGTCGAAGTGTGGCGTGCCAGTCAGATAGGGAAGTGCCAGACGAGCTACTAAAGCGAACACCATTCCCGGATATGTGATCGCGTTGGGCAGGATCATATGCTCTGCATCAATGAAGAGCAGGGCAGTGACGGCAGTAACAAACAAAAGATCAAACGGCAGCGCGACGCTGAAGCCATCGTGCCAGGCCGTGGCAACAAAAAGGAGCGCCGTCAATGCTTCAACCGCCGGATAGCGCGCGGAAATGTGCGTCTTGCATTTGCGACAGCGTCCGCCCAGCATCAGGTAACTCAACACCGGTACGTTGTCATAGAAAGCGATAGCCGTGCCGCACGAGGGACACTTAGAGCTGGGCAAAACAATCGACTCTTCACGCGGCAGCCGGTGAATGACGACGTTCAGGAAGCTGCCAATGATCGCGCCTACGACGCCGACGACGATGTAAAAGAATGGTTGGGGAACTAAGCTGATGTCCGGAGAGATCGCTGTTAAGGAAAGATGCATGCCGCGAGCATTGTATATTATTTCAACAGCCTTGCGGCGACCGAGTACACAACCGCGCGCGCCAAAACGAACTCAGCCTGCGGAGCGGGCTATAGCATAGAGCCTGGGGTGAAGCGCAGCGCAACCCCAGGACACCGCGAGTTGAAAACGCCAAAGCCCGCGGCGCGGGCGACAGCTTTACCTCACCTCAAAGGCTATCGCCCGCTTCGCGGTCTGGCATATCTTTGGACCACTAACCTTGGGTTCCGCTACGCTTCACCCCAGGCTCTATGCTATCGCCTGCTCCGCCGGCTGGAAGACAGAAGAATGCGATTGCCGGGAATTACCCCAGCAATCGCAAATCGGAATTGAAAATCTGTCGTGAAGCTACGGCGTTGGGGAGTCAACAATCACGTTGTTGGCCCGCAACGTTGTCGATGTCGCACGTTGCAAACTGGATCGCGCCTTGTTGTAATCGGTCTCCGCCCGCAATTCCTGATCGCGCGCGTTAGCCAACGCGTTTTCCCTTTGAAATAACAGGAAGGTCGTCGAGCGCCCCACGGCATAGAGCCGTTGTTCACCCTGGAGTTGAACCTCTGCATTCTCGCGAGCGGTTCGCGCTGTTACAACTCTGAGCCGCGCCGACTCAACTGCCTGCGCGGCATTGCGAACGTCGACCTCGGCTACTTGCTCCTGAGATCTCATTGACGCTTCGAGTTGTTCGCGCTGGATCCTGGCGCCGGCCAAATTCGCTTTTGCCGTCTGGTTCCTGAGCGGAATCTGAATCGCGACACCCACACTGACGTTACGCGTCGAGAAGCCGAAAAGATTGTTCAGATCCTGCCCGTAACCACCGACCAGATTCGCAGGCGGTGTCGCAGCGGGACAAGTCTTTCCCACCGTAGGATCCGGAATGCATCGTGCCCCTGCCAGCCCGGTTGTCGCCAGGGTGGTCTGCAGATCAAACTGAGGCTTCGTCTGGTTCTTGAAGTACTGAACGTCGAGATCATTGATCTCGCGCTGGATTCGCAACCGCTGCAGGTCTGGACGATTCTTGCGAGCTTCGCTGATCGCGTCATTCAAGTTAACCGGATTGACGTCAACAACCGGCGTATCGGTAGGTGTGATCTGCGCAGACCACTCGGGACTAGTTGTATCCTTGAGCATTAGTTGCTTCAGATTGTTCTCGGCGGTGGAGACCGTTTGTGTTGCAGTCAAGAGCGCCGATTCACGTGTGGCCATCTCCGTTAGAACTTCCGCCCGTTCAAGTGGCGCCTTGACGCCCACCGAGATCTGCGCCTCAACAACACGCAGATTTTCGCGAGTGAGATTTAAGTTTGCCATTTGTATTTGTTGGTCTCGCAAAGCAAATGCCAGGTCCCAATACGCGCTTTGCACCTGGGAGATCACATTAATCGTTCGCTGCCGGAAATCAGCGTCCGATTGTTCGAGACGCTTCTTCTGCACCCGGATCTGATGCCGATTGCTATCGATTGAGCGATTGCGCCAAAGCGGCTGAGTAAATGACAACGCCAGATTCGAGGCAAAGATTGGATTCAGCGTACTGCTGGTGGCGTTCGTAACCGTCTTGGTGTTAGCGAAACTAAGCGCGTACTGGCCGCCGCCGTAGCTAAAGGCTTTGCTAACTGTAGGGCTCAAAGTATAGACCGTTTGCGAAGTCGTTCCGGTGCTTGTGGCACCGCTGAAAATACTCGTCTGCGGCGTAATGCGTTTGTCGTATTGCGGCGTGATGCTAAAGATTGGATCGTAGACTCCCTCGAGCGAGCGCAGTTGAGTCTCGGCGTAACGCACATCATCGCGCGCCACCTCGATGTCGTTATTGTTTTGCAGTGCTCGCTTAATAGCGTCGTTGAGCGATAACGCAATCGTGTTGTCGCTGGTCACGCCCAGGCGCGTCAGATTCGGCAGCGGCGGCAGTGGCCTTTGTTCCACCGTTGGAAATAGAGGCGCAGCCGGCTCGTCTGTGATCGAACCTTCCGGCATCGGAGTCGGCAGCGGCGTTTGCGATGGTGTGTTCGTTACACCCGGCACGACAGGCTGGACACCCGGCGCAGTGGGCGGCACCGCCGGAGGAGTTTGCGGTGCCGGCTGTTGCGTGGCTGGTGGAGCCGTTGGACTTTGAGTCTCCGGGCCGGGCGGCGTCGCCGCGTTTGGCGTAGGACTCGCCACCGGCACTTGTGCCCAGCTGGCTCCGGCTGTGGCCGCAATAAAAAGTGCGCAGCACAGCAGCCTGTTGACATGATTGCGAGAAACGAGAATCGACATTACAGCAAACTCCTTCAAATGACGCTTATTGGATCACCCGGGACTGAACACACTGTTAGCAAACAGGCTAGTGCGATCAAGTCTTTACTACGCTATTTAGTTGAAAGCGGTTTCAAAAAGATGTAAAGAACGTTGGCTTGACACTGCCAAGGCGCGCCGCATAATCTTGCTCTTCTTTACTCAAGTGCAAGTTTCTGTAGTTTTAGTTTGTGGCACAGACTTCAGTCGATGCTACAAACCCGCAGACTAAAGTCTGTGTACGTTTTATCAGGAAAATTCGTAGGAGGGTTTTGCAAATGGCGGTAAAGGTGGGCATCAATGGCTTCGGTCGCATTGGCCGGAATATCTATCGCACTTCGATTGGCGATCCGGATATCGACATCGTCGCCGTCAACGATCTGACAGACACCAAGACGCTCGCATATTTGCTGAAATATGACTCCGTTTTGGGCAACCTGGATCACGAGATCTCTTCAACTGAAAACGGAATCAAAGTGGAGAATGACGAGTTCCGCGTCTTCTCGCAAAGGGATCCGGCAGCAATTGATTGGGAATCCGTTGGCGCCGAAATTGTTGTTGAGTCAACCGGAATATTCACCAAGGCTGAAGACGCGCGCAAACATCTGCGTGGTTCGGTAAAGAAAGTTATCATCTCGGCTCCCGCGAAGAACGAGGACATCACAATTGTTCTCGGTGTGAACGAAGACAAGTACGACAAGGCGGCTCATCACATCATTTCCAACGCGTCGTGTACGACAAACTGCCTGGCGCCGGTCGCGAAAGTGATCCACGAAAAGTTTGGCATTAAGTCGGCGCAGATGACCACCATCCATTCCTACACGAACGACCAGCAACTGCTTGACCTGCCGCACAAGGATTTGCGTCGCGCGCGCGCCGCCGCGCTTTCGATGATTCCAACGTCAACGGGCGCGGCAAAGGCCGTGGCTTTGGTGTTGCCGGAGTTGAAAGGAAAGTTTGACGGCATCTCGGTGCGCGTGCCGACGCCCAATGTGTCTTTGGTTGACGTGGTGATGGATGTTGAAAAAGAAACCAGCACCGAAGACGTGAACCGCGCACTTAAGGACGCAGCGAACGAAGAGCTGCGGGGCATTCTCGCGTTTTCAGAAGAGCCGCTGGTCTCCAGCGACTTCAAGCGCAACTCGAATTCTTCGATCGTCGATGCGGAATACACCAAAGTTATTAACGGTCATTTGGTGAAAGTGCTTTCGTGGTACGACAACGAGTGGGGCTACTCTTGCCGCGTTCGCGACCTCGTTAAATTCATCGCGCAGAAGGGATTTTAATAGCAGTAACGAGTGACAGGTGACGAGTAAGAAGTTTCTCAACTTGGCACTCGGCACCTGTCACTTGGCACTCGGCACTGCCTTATGAAGCTGTCAATCGAAGGCCTCGACCTGAAGGGCCAGCGCGTCTTTGTGCGGGTGGACTTCAACGTGCCGATTAAGGAAGGTAAGGTGACGGATGACACACGCATCACTGCGGCGTTGCCGACGATCCGGTTCGCACTTGAGCAGGGCGCGCGTGTGATCCTCGCGTCGCATCTGGGCCGGCCTAAAGGCGAACGCGTGGAAAAGTACAGTCTGCGGCCAGTCGCCGAACATCTGGCGAC